>JALYUB010000033.1 GCA_030853945.1 Chloroflexota bacterium | reverse complement strand
CGCATGAGCAAGTCGCGCGGCAACGTCGTGAACCCCGACGACCTCACCTCGCGCTTTGGCTCGGACACCGTGCGCTGCTTCCTGATGTTCATTGGGCCGTGGGACCAGGGCGGGCCGTGGAATCCGTCGAGCATCGAGGGGGTGCATCGCTTCCTGGGTCGCGTCTGGGCAGTGGCCCAGGCGACGGGCGGATCCAGCGACGCCGGCGGGTCCGAGCGGGAGCTGGCCCATGCCGCCCATCGGGCCATCAAGGAGGTCGGCGAGGACTACGCCGGGTTCCACTTCAACACCGCGCTCTCCAAGCTGATGGGGCTGACCAACGCGCTGGGCGACGCGCGAGACGCCGGCCTGGCCGGGACCGAGGACTACGCCGAGGCGGTCGACGCGCTGCTACTGCTGCTGGCGCCGATGGCGCCGCATGTCACCGAGGAGCTGTGGTCGCGACGCGGTAGGCCGTACAGCATCCATCAGCAGGCGTGGCCGGCATTCGACCCGGCGCTGGTGGCATCGGAGATGATCGAGCTGCCCGTGCAGGTCGATGGCAAGCTGCGGGATCGGCTGGTCGTCGCTCCGGGCGCCACCGCCGAGGAGATCGAGCGGTTGGCGCTCGCCAGCGAACGGGTGCAGGCGCACCTGAAGGGGCGCACGCCGCGTAGGGTGGTGCATATCCCGGGGCGGCTGGTAAACGTCGTCACGCCCGCCGACCAGCCCGATGAGCCACCGGTAAGCGCCGGGTAAGGCATGCGACCCTAGTCTGCCTGTCCTGCTTCCGGAGCCCGGCGCCGAGTGCCCGGGCGTCGGGCTTCGGACAGGTACCCATCCCTCGCCTCCCGCGACGGGAGGAGCGCCGGTGACGTTTGCCGACCGAATCGCCGTGGCAGCCCTCGCCGTCGCCCTTGCGGCGCTGGGCCTGGGCGCGTGGCTGGCGCTGGCTGCGGGGACCGCCCCGGGCCCGACGGGCGACGGACTGATCGACCCGTTCGCAACAGGGTCGGCATCGCTCTCTCCGGCGGGAGCCGCTCTGCTCGTCGTGGACGTTGAGGGAGGGGTCGTGCGCCCGGGGATCATCGAGCTCCCCGCCGGCACGCGGGTGGCCGATGCCCTCGCGGCGGCCGGCGGGTACGCCCCCGAGGCCGACCTGGCAGCGGCGGCGGCACAGGTCAACCTGGCGGCAATGGTCCACGACGGACAGCAGATCGTGGTGCCGATCATCGGAGGTGCTGCGGCCAGTGGGCCGAGCGGGGACGGTGGGGCGGGCGGCGGGCTGGTGAACCTGAACTCGGCGAGCCCCGATGCGCTCGATGGCCTGCCAGGCATCGGCCCGGTCACCGTTCAGAAGATCGTGGCGGCGCGGGCCCAGAAGCCCTTCGCGACGCTGGACGAGCTAGTCACACGCAAGGTGATGACCAGTTCGCAGCTCGACAAGATCCGCGATCTCGTCACTCTCGCGTAGCAGTATCCGGCCCCCACATGCCGACGCGTCTCGCGCTCCCGGGTGCGCTCATCGGCCTTGCCCTCGGGATCCTGGCCGCTGACGCCAGAGCGGGATCGGTCGCGCTGCTTGCCGCCGCGACCGCGGCCATCGGGGCTGGCCTGATGGCACGGCTGCGGCGAACGAGTGCGGTGATCGCATGTTTGGCGCTGGCGATCGGCCTGCTGCTGGGCGCATGGCGTGGCGCGGCCATCGCCCTGCCCTCCGGACCCGGCAGCGTTTCCGCATTGATCGGCCGGGGCGAGCTGCACCTGGTGGGCACGGTGGTCGACGACCCGCGTCCGCGGGGGTCGTCGCAGCAGGTCGTGCTCGAGAACCTGTCGGCCGCACTCCCCGGTGGCGCCGGCCAAGCGGTCCGCGGCCGCCTTCTTGCGACCCTGCCACGATCGGTGGCCATCGCGGTCGGGACGCAGGTCGCGCTCGTCGCCGCCGTCGAGGCGCCGGCGGCGTTCGACGGCTTCGACTATCCCGCGTATCTTGCGCGCCAGGGGATCAGCGGCCTGGTGCGAGTGCGCGAGGCGCTCGCCGCGCCCCCGGCACGAGCGGGGCCGGCCGAGATCGCCGCGTCCGCCCGCCGATGGCTGCTGGACGGCCTGAACGAGATGGTGCCCGAGCCCGAGGCCGCGCTGGGCGCAGGCATCCTGCTCGGCGTCCGCAGCAGCATCGCGCCGGAGATCGCGAATGCCTTTGCCGTCGCCGGGCTGACGCACGTGATCGCGATCTCGGGCTGGAACATCGCCATCGTGGCCGCCATCGTCGCGTCGCTGTTCCGCCCCCTCGAGCAGCGCCGGGGTGGACATTGGCTTGCGCCCGGGGGCGCGGCGGCTGCGATCGGCGGCTACGTGATTCTCACTGGAGCCTCGCCGTCTGTGGTGCGTGCGGCGCTCATGGCGGGCGCGATGATGGTGGCCCGGCTGGGCGGGTCGCGCGCCCACGCCGCGTCTGCACTCGGGCTGGCCGCGCTGGCCATGCTGATCGCGGCTCCATCGGTCCTCTGGGATGTTGGCTTCCAGCTGTCCGGCCTGGCAACGGCCGGGCTGATCCTGTTCGCGGCGCCGATCGAGGCACGACTCCACGGCTGGCCGGGCTGGCTGCGAGAGCCCGTCGCGCTGACGCTGGCTGCACAGCTGACCACGCTGCCGGTGGTCCTCGGCAGCTTCGGACGGCTGTCGCTGGTGGCGCCGGCGGCCAACGTGGCGGTCGTCCCGATGGTGCCCCTGGTGATGCTGCTGTGCGCGATCGCCGCGCCCGTTGGGGCCATCGCCTCCACCCTGCACCTGCCCCCTCTGGCTGACGCGGCGAGGTGGGCGGTGGGCGGGTCAGCCTGGTTGCTGCTGCGGGCCATGATCGTCGCCGGGCAGGCGGCCGCATCGCTGCCGTTTGCCGCGCTACCGGTCACTGCACCGGAATGGCTTGCGCTGGCCTGGTACCCGGCACTGGTGATCGGCTGGCGGCGTTTCGCCATCGCGGCCGATCCACCCGCGACGGAGCCCAACGAGCTGCTTCCCCTGCGGCGGGTCGCCAGGGACTCGGCCCTGCGGGAGCGGCTGGCAGGCTACCTGCGGGTCCTGGCACGCCCGTGGACCGGACTTGCGGCCGTCGGCGCCCTGCTGCTGGCGCTCACCCTGGCCACCCTGCCGGACGGGCGCCTGCACCTGGTCGTGATGGATGTCGGGCAGGGCGACGGGATCCTGATCACGGCACCATCGGGCGCCACCATGCTGATCGACGGCGGACCCGATCCCGACCTGCTGCTGCGCCGTCTTGGCGAGCGCCTGCCATGGTGGCAGCGGCACATCGACGTGATGATTCTCACCCACCCGCACCAGGATCACGTCGCCGGGCTGGTGGCGGCGCTCGAGAGGTACCGCGTCAGCCTGGTGCTGGATACCGGTCGCGACTACCCGAACCCGACCTACCCCCGATTCCTGGAGCTCGCCCGCATGGAAGCGGGCGCTCACCTGGTCGCGGCTCGCACGGGTCAACGCCTGCGGCTGGACGCGACGACCGTGCTGACGCTGCTGTACCCGACCCCGGCTGACGCCGACGGCCCGCTGCCCGAGGGCGACATCAACAATGCCTCGGTTGTGGGCCTGCTGCGCAGCGGCGCCTTCAGCGCGTTGCTCACCGGCGACGCGAAGGCATCCGTCGAGGCGCTGCTCGCGGCCCGCGGCCTGCTCGGCCGGGTCGATGTCCTGAAGGTCGGCCATCACGGGTCGAGGTTCAGCAGCAGCCCGCCGCTGCTCGACGCCACGAGGCCCGGTGCGGCGCTCATCTCGGCCGGGATCGGGAATCCGTTCGGCCATCCTCACCAGGAAACCCTCGACCACCTGCGGGCCGTGCCGGGGCTCCGCCTGCACCGGACCGATCTGGAGGGCAGCATCGAGGTGATCAGCGACGGGCGCCGCTACCAGGTGCGCAGCCGCCTGGTCATCGATCCGTGGCGAAACGCTGTCGGGGCGCCGATGCCGGCGGCACGGGCGGCGCGTAGCATCGGGGCATGGCCGTACCTTCCGTCGCCGAGGCCCAGCAGTTGCTTGCCTCCTTCGACTTGCCAGGTGGGATCGTCACCCATTCGCGTGGCGTCAGCCGCGTGGCGGCCGAGGCCGCCCGGCTCCTGGCCGGGGCCGGCGTCGCGGTCGATCCGCAGCTCGTCGCGGTCGCCGCCCTGCTGCATGACATCGACAAGCTCGATACCCGGGGAGAGAGCGCCGACCACGGCATCGTCGGCGCGCGCTGGATGGCCGAACGCGGCTACCCGGAGCTGGCGGAGCCGATCGCGTCGCATCCGATTGGCTGCCTGCTCGATCCCGCCCGTGCGCCACGCGGCTGGGACTCGGTGGCCGTTGCCGTTGCCGATCGCCACGTTGCGCAGGAGTTCGTGAGCATCGACCAGCGGATCGACGACCAGGCTCGCCGCTACCCCGCCTTCCGAAACGACCTGGATGCGGCCCGGGCGCCTGCGCATGCCATGCAGAGCGAGCTGGCCACGGCGGCGGGGATCGGCGTCCAGGAGCTCGAGGCGCGGCTTCGTGAAGCCTGGGCGGAGGCCGCCGAAGGGTGACGGCGAGCCTGCTGCTCGTCCACGGCGATGACGGCTTCGGCATCGATCAGGCGCTGGCCGCGTTCGCCGACCGTGTCGACGCCGCTGAGCGAACGGAGATCGTGCCGGAGCGCAGCCCGGACGAAGCAGCGGTTGATCGCGCAAGACTGGAATCCGCCACGGTCGGCATGTTCGGCGCCCACCTGGTCGTGCTGCGTCAGCCGATCTCCGCGGCCGGACGCTCGACTGCTGTCAGCGACAAGCTGCTTGCCGTCGTGGCCGAGCTGCCGGACGGTGCGGCGCTGGCGCTCGCAGAGCTTCGACCCTCGCGTGACGCCGGTCGGCCGCCGGCCTTTCTGAAACGCATCGCGGATGCGGTCACCGAACGAGGCGGCGCGGTGGAGGAACATGCCACGCCGCGTCGCAACCAGCTTCAGGGATGGATCCGCTCGCATGCCGAGCGGATCGGAATCGCGATCGAGCCGCGGGCGGCTGCCACGCTGGCCGAGCGAATCGGCGGCGGCATCTGGGAGTCGGACGTCGAGCGCGGCCAGCAGACCCGTGTCGCGGACGGCGAGCTGCACAAGCTGGCCACCTTCGCCGGCAATCGGGCCATCGGCGTCGCGGACGTCGAAGCGCTGGTCAGCGATACGCGCCCGGCGAGCCTGTTCGCGATCACGAATGCCATCGATCGGCGTGAGCCGGCGGCCGCCGCGGTGGCCCTGGAACGAGCCTTGCAAGAGGGACAGCCGGTGCTGCGCATCATGGCGGCGTTGGAGGGCAGGATCGCCGACCTGATCGTGGCGCGTGACCTGAGCGCCAGCGGTGCGCCACCGGCCGAGCTGGCCAGGCGGGTGGGACGCGGCAATGTACGGATGGGCGAGCGGATCGCGGAGGCGTCGCGTCGCTATACGGAGGGGGAGCTGGAGGCGATGCTGCGCGGACTGTTCGAGGCGGACCTGGCCATCAAGGCCAACGAGGTGGCCGAGGAGCCCGCGTTGGTGGCCTGGCTGGGAGAGCAGCTGCTTGCCACGCGTCCGACGCGTGCCTGAGGACCGCTGCTAGGCGGCGCCTGCGCGCAGGACCCGGTCGCTCTGGATGGCGAAGGTGCACTGCGCCTCGTTCAGGCCCAGGATCCCGATCAGCTGCCGGTCGACGTACAGCTGGCGGCACGGCACGCACAGCGCCCCGGGGATGGCGAAGAAGAGTCGCTCCTCGGCAGCCGCGTCGCGGAAGGTGGTGTCGAACACGCTGGTCAGCAGGTTGCCGCCACAGAAGCGGCAGGCATCGGTTGACGAAGCGTCGTCGTTCGCGTGTTCGGTCGCGGGCTCGTGCATGCGCCGAGGATGGGTGCGACCCGAGCAGGCCTCAATAGGAGGAGTGTGGTACCCGCAGGCAGGACCTGGGTAGTACCCCGGGGCGGGAATCAGACCAGGCGGACGACCTGAGCGGCATGGTTCCAGAGCCGTTCGAGCCCGTAGTACTCGCGCTCCTCGGGAGCGAACAGGTGCACGATCACGCTGCCGTAGTCGAGGAGGACCCATCTGGCTGCGCCACGGCCCTCTACCCCGAGAGGTCGGATCCCCTCGTCCCGCAGCTCATCCACGATTCCGCTAGTGAGGGCCTGCAGCTGTCGGTCGCTGCGGCCGCTGCAGATGACGAAGTAGTCGGCCATGGTGGTCACTTCGGTCGTCCGCAGCAGGACGATGTCGACCGCCTTCCTGTCGGAGGCGAGATCCACGATCCGGTGTGCCAGCTCGCTGGGATCGATCTGGGTCAGCCCCTCGGCGCGCTCCTCGATGGTCTCTCCTTCGCTGCGGGCGTCGGCGGCCACTATGCACGCCGGTAGAGGCCGCGATCCGCGATCAGCTCCTCGACGGCCCGGGGCACAAGGTACCGGATGGAGCGGCCCGCCGCCACCCGGCTCCGGATCTCCGAGCTGCTGACGTCGAGGGCAGGACCCTCCAGCAGGTGAATCCGTTCCGCGGCCCGGCCGAAGCGCTCGCGCAGCGCGGCGCGGTCCGGCAGATCCGACCCCGGTCGAGGGCCGATCGCCCACTCGGCCAGCTCCAGCAACCGATCCGGCTCGCGCCAGCCATCGATCTCGGCGAACGAATCGGCGGCCATGATCAACACCAGGGCGGCGTCCGGGCCGAGCGTGGCGCGCAGCGCCGCCAGCGAGTCGACGGTGTACGAGGGACCCGGCCGCTCCATCTCGACCAGCGTCAGGTCGAGCATCGGGTCGCCGGTGATGGCCAGTCGGGTCATCGTCACCCGGTCGGCGGCATTGCTGATCGCCTTCTCGCCCTTGTGCGGCGGCCGCGCAGCGGGCATCAGCAGGACGCGGCTGAGCCCAAGCGCATCGCCGGCCAGCGCGGCCAGCCACAGATGGCCGACATGTGGCGGGTCGAACGTGCCGCCCAGGATCCCGATCCGCGAACTGCGATCGCTCACCTCGTGGACGGCGTCGGGGTCGGGGGTCGGGGAAGCGGACAGGCTTATCGCGCGTGTGTCTGCTTGGGCGGAGCGCGCGATCGCAGGGCTCACGGCTCGTCTCCCCATTCCAGCTCGACCGAGCCGATGCGCACCATCGTCCCACTCTGCGCGCCGAGCCGACGCAGCTCGGCGTCGATTCCCAGTCGCTCGAGCGTGCGCTGGAAGCGATCGCGCGATTCCTCGTTGGCGAAGTCCGTTCGAGAGGCCGTCGTCTCGATCCTGCGGCCACGGACCCTCAGGCCATCGGCTTCTGCGATCACCTGCCAGCCCGCGTCCAGCGGGTCGAAGCGATGCAGGCGCACCGCGCCGGGCGAGGGCCCGGCCGCGGCGCTCCGCTCTGCCTCGTCGAGCGCCAGCTGCATCGCGCGCGTCAGCTCCCGCAGGCCGGTCCCCGCATGAGCCGAGACGGCGATCGGCTCCGCGCCATCGGCCTGCAGCTCCCTGCGCAACCGGGGCCAGCGCCCGTGGACGTCGGCCAGGTCCTGCTTGGTGACGACCATCGGCATCGGTCGTAACAGGAGGGACGGATCGTGCTGGCTGAGCTCGCGCGCGACCGCGCGCCATTCGCCGGCGGGGTCGGCAGCGGCTCCGTCCACGACTGCCACCAGGACGCGCGTCCGCTCCGCGTGGCGCAGGAAGTCGTGGCCCAGCCCACGGCCCTCGTTGGCGCCCTCGATCAGGCCCGGCAGGTCCGCGACGACCGAGCGCCTCTCGTCCCCGAGCTCGATCACACCCAGGTTCGGCTGCGTGGTTGTGAACGGGTAGTCTCCGATCTCGGGGGTGGCAGCCGTCAGGGCCGCCAACAGCGTCGACTTGCCGGCATTCGGGGCACCGATCAGGCCGATGTCCGCGATCAGCTTCAGCTCGAGCTCGATCCAGCGGGCTTCGCCCGGCTCGCCCTTTTGGGCGTGCTTCGGTGCCTGATGCGTGGCGCTCACGAAATGCACATTGCCACGTCCGCCGCGGCCGCCGCGGGCCACCACCAATCGCTCGCCGGGCGCCAGCAGCTCGCCGATCAGGGATTCGCCAGCGGGGCTTGGCGCCGCATCGCCGTGCGATGACGTGCGCACCACCGTACCGGGCGGGACGAGGAGCTGGACGTCGGCGGCGTTCCGGCCGTGTGCCTTCCGGCCGGCGCCGCGCCCGCCCGGCTTCGCCCGATGGTGGCGGCGGTGGCGAAGGTCGCCGAGCGTGGTCATCCCGGCATCCACGACCAGCATCACGCTGCCACCGGACCCGCCGTCCCCGCCGTCGGGGCCGCCGCGCGGGACATGGGCCTCGTGCCGGAACGAGGTGGAACCGTCGCCGCCGGCTCCACCGGCAACGAAGATCCGGACCTGGTCAGCGAACATCGGCCATCGATGATAGCAACGGGATCAGCCGGGCCAACGGGGCGTAGCAGCCCGCCGGAGCGTGATGCCGGGCTAGAGGTAGCGAAGCGGGTTGACGATGACCCCGTCGACGATCACCTCGAAATGGACATGCGGCCCGGTGCAGTCCCCCGTGCACCCGACATGGGCGATGCCCTGGCCGGCGGCGACCGTCGTCCCGACCGTGACCAGGATGCTGCCGAGGTGGTTGTAGAGGGTCACGATCCCGTTGCCATGGTCGATCCCGACCACCAGGCCGCCGCCGTTGTTCTTCCAGCCGGCCCAGGTGACGGTGCCGGCGGCCGAGGCCACGACGGTGCTGCCGGTTGGCGCGGCAATGTCCAGCGCCTTGTGATACGAGCTGTAGTACTGGGTGATCGTGCCGCCCGGCACGGGCCAGCCCAGCTGCCCGGTGCCAACGATCGGGGCGGGCTTGACGTAGACGGGGCGCGGCGCTGCCGGGGGAGGAGGCGGCGCGACCGGGGTCGGGAGCGGCGTCGGCTGCGCCGTGGGCAGCGCAAGCTCGGCGTATTCGGGAGCGGCTCGACGCGCCAGCAGTGGATCGGGTGACTCCGGATGCGGAACCAGGTCGTAGCGCACGGTCTGCGGCGCCAAGGTTGCTCCGTTGGCGCCACGCGCCACGGACACGATGCCAAACGGGAAGCCGCGCTGGCCGTCGGCGGCTGTCGAGCCGTCGGTCGTCGCAGCGTGAACGCCGACTGCCACGGTCAGCGCCAACAGCGCCAGGACGGCGAGATGCGAAGCCGCGCGTGCAGTGGGTCGCTCATCGGTCGGGCGGCGCGATGGCCGCCGCAGATCGGGCAATACAGACGCTCCCGCGGTTGTTTCTGGTTCCGTCCGTGCCCGACTGCCCACCCCCTGCCGGCCCCGGTGCACACGCACCGGCCGGAAGTCGTGCGTCGGAATCGTAGCAGCGCCGTTAAGAAGAGGTCAACCCTAGCGGGGTACTTTCAGCGAAGGGCTGTCGCCAGCTGGAGAGGTGGGGAGCCGAGCTCGGCGAGGGTCTGCGCGCCATCGGCGATGGTGATCCAGGCGATCTGCCGGCCGCTTCCGGCGGGCCTGGAGAGGTGAAGCATCACGTCGACAGCTTCGCCCGGAGCGAGTGCCGGCAGGGGCGATCCGAGCGGCAGCAGCCCTTGCGGTGGTGCGCGCAGATATGGGTCCTGGCTGAGGCTCCAGCCCGCCATTACGCGCAGGTTCGCCGGCCAGGACACGGTGCCCGTGTTGGTCATCTCAACCGCGATGCCAGCCGTCAGCGCGGCGGCATCGACGACCGGCGCCCAGAAGGGCGGGCCGTCGCCGGCGATCGCATCGGGCGGGATTCCCGCCTTGCCACCGGGGAGCTGGGCGTCGAAGCGGACGGCCATAGGACGATCGCCGAAGTAGTTTCCCAAACCGTTGGCGATTCCCTGCGCCGCGGCCGCCTGTCCCGCTGCCGAGAGGAGCAGATCCTGCTCGGCGGCCAGGGTGATCGAGCCGACCTCGGTCAGGATCGCCGGCTGCAGCGCCCCACGGGCGGGCTGCTTGACAGGGTCCGGGCGATCGGGGGTGGTGACGAACAGGGGCGGAGCCACGATGAACAGGTTCACTGCCGAGATGCCCCGATCCTGCCGGTCGTAGGGCGCGACGGGACGCAGAGCAGCGACCACGCCGTCTTGCACCCGGCGGGCAAGGTGCTGGGTCGCCGAGACACCCCACGGAGTCTCATCGGTGTAGTAGGTCTGGGTCGCCGCGACCTCGAATTGGACGCCGCTCTCGGTGATCGAGTTGATGTGGATGCTGACGAGCAGGTCTGCTCGCGCCAGGTTCACCAGGTCCAGGCGTGCCTGCAGCTCATCGCGCGTTCGGGTCTTGCCTTCCGGATCGAACCCCGCCAGGCCGTCGCCGTTCACGTCACGGAACGGGGGGCCGTTGCAGCCCAGCGCGGGATAGTCGTCGCCAGCGAGTGCGGCATCGGTCTGGCGGGTCATCACGACCGTGATGCCCTGGGCCTCCAGCAGGCGCTTCAGCTGCAGGCCGATGGCAAGGGTCATCACCTTCTCGCTGAAGGCCGCGCCCCGCGCTCGCGGATCGGGGACGCCCCAGTCCAGACAGCCGCCGTGACCGGGGTCGATCGCCACCACGATGGCACCCGGGTTCTGCCGATAGACGCTGCTCGACGAGCCGGGCGCGGGGACGACCTGGCCGATGGCGGGAGTCGGCGCGGTCGACTCATGGGCCGACGCGGAACCCGCGGCTGGTCGGCTCGGGCTAGGCGTCGTCAGGCCACAGGCTGCCAGCAGCAGAGCGCCGCCAAGCAGCGCGGCGACGGGGCGACGCGCTGCCTGCGACATGGGACGTGCCGGGATCAGCGCTCGGAGGCTTCGACGCTCTTGCTGAGGGAGACGAGGAACTCGGCGTTGTTCTTGGTCTTGCCGAGCCGCTGCATGAGCAGCTCGATGCCCTCGTTCGGCCCGACCGCGGAAAGCATGCGGCGCATGGTCCAGATCATGCGCAGCGTGTTCTCGTCCAGCAGCAGCTCCTCGCGACGGGTGCCGGAGCGGAGGACGTCGATGGCCGGGAAGATCCGCTTCTCGGACAGCTTCCGGTCGAGCGCCAGCTCCATGTTGCCGGTCCCCTTGAACTCCTCGTAGATGACGTCGTCCATCCGGGAGCCGGTGTCGACCAGGCAGGTGGCGATGATCGTCAGGCTGCCGCCGCCTTCGATGTTGCGCGCGGCACCGAAGAAGCGCTTGGGCGGGTAGAGGGCGATCGGGTCAACGCCACCGGACAGTGTCTTGCCCGATGCCGGCAGGGCCAGGTTGTAGGCACGCGCCAGACGGGTGATCGAGTCCAGCAGCACCACCACGTCGCGGCCGGTCTCCACCTGTCGCTTCGCGATCTCCAGGCACATCTCGGCGACGCGGGTGTGGTTCTCGGTCGGCTCGTCGAAGGTGGAGGCGAAGATCTCGCCCTTCACGCTCCGACTCATGTCGGTGACCTCTTCCGGCCGCTCGCCGATGAGGGCGACCATGAGGACCGCCTCGGGATAGTTGTCAGTGATTCCCGCCGCGATGTGCTTCAGGACAGTCGTCTTTCCCGCCTTGGCGGGTGACAGGATCAGGCCGCGCTGGCCCTTCCCGATCGGACTGATCAGGTTGATCAGGCGTTGGGTGAGGTTCTTCTGGTCCGTCTCGATGTCGAACATCTCGTCCGGGAAGACCGGCACCAGCGTGTCGAAGTAGGGACGGCGCCGCGCGGTATCGGGATCGACGCCGTTCACGGTGTCGACGCGCAGCAGGCCCCAGTACTTCTCCTGGTCCTTGGGTGGCCGTGTCTGGCCCTCGACTTTGTCACCCGTTCGGAGCCCGAAGCGGCGGACCTGCGAGGAGCTGACGTAGATGTCGTCCTGCGAGGGCATCACACCGTGACGCCGCAGGAACGCGAAGCCCTCGTCGACGATCTCCAGCACACCAGTCGCGACACCCGGCGTGCCGTTCTGCTCGATCCTCGGCTGCGCCGGGGTGAGCGGGACGACGTCGAGCAGCTTCAGGACGAGGTCGGAGTGATCCAGCTCATCGGCACCCTCGACACCAAGTTCGCTGCCCAGCTCGCGAAGCTCCTCGAGGCTTCTGGCCTGGAGCTCGGCGAGGTTCCAGCCCTCATCGGTGCCGTCGCCCTCGCGCGGGAAGGGGCCCGAGAAGATCGACGAATAGCCGCCGGTGGCGTAATTGTTGCGGCGACCCTGGAAGACCGGCCGCGGCGCCTGGCGCCTGGGCCCACCGCCGTCGGGCCTCCGTCGAGGGCGACCTCGACGCTGGGAGCGGGTGTCGTCGTTCATGAACGCCTCGGATGCGCGATTTCTGTCATGGATAGCCTGTGACCTCGATCAAGGATGGGGATCTGGGTAGCGAGCGACGCTGACGGCCGAGGTTTCACGGGATCCACGCTGGAGCGTGTCGCTCTCGTCCGGGGGACGCGGGCAGATGACCGGTCAGACCTTGCGGGTCCCTGCGCGAGTGGTGATGTTGGGCCCGCCGTAGCCGCTCATCTCGCCGATGAGCCTGGCCCGAATCTGACGCACGACCGGTCGCCAGTCCAACGAATCATACCCGAGATGTGCAACTACCTGCTCGGC
>JALYUB010000026.1 GCA_030853945.1 Chloroflexota bacterium | reverse complement strand
CCTGGGACTCGACCCTCAGCTCCGCGAGCGGAGCGTTCTCGGCCGATGGCCGTCACTGGCTGGTCGTCGATGGTGGGCCCGCCGGCCAGAACGTGCAGATCGTGCAGGTCGGCCCGCGGTTCATTGCCATGGCGGGCGATGCGGCGTCGGGGGCGTTGCGCAGCTTCACGGGCACCAGCAGTGGGCAGACGCTCGTCTGGGACGATCCGGCTGGCAGCCTTTGGCCGCAGCAGCCTGCGGGCCTCGGACTTGCCGCGCTCGTCTCCGATGGCGAACGCGCATTCATGTTCGCCTGGAACCGTGCAACCGACGCGGTCCTCGCCTGGGACTCGCCGGACGGGGCGGATTGGCAACAGGTGGCGCTGCCCAGGAATGCCTTCGGCGGCATCCCGCATGTGGCGGCCGCTGGGCCAACCGGCATCGTGGTACTGGGCTATCGGCAGACAGCCCGCGGCGAGAACCCGATCTTCTGGCATCGCACCAGGTCCGGATCGTGGGCTCCCGAGCCGTCGCCGTTGGTGAACCTGGTGCCGGATCCATCGCGCGACAACTGCCCGGCTGCCCCTCGAACCGGGCTCGACTTCGCGATCCTGGATCGGGCGCTGGCCGTGGCCTGCTTCGGCAGCCAGCCAATCACGTTTCAGACCTGGTCGGTCATCTGCGACGGGTGCACCGGCCACAGCGACGGAACGTATGAGCCATCGTGGCTGGCGGCGCCGGGGGCGAATCAGCTGTTCGTGTCACCCATCGATGGGGGCTCGTCGATGCCCGTCGTGCTGCCCGCGCTGGGAGACATCCCGGACCCGTCATGGACGCCAAAGCTGATCGAGCTGACCGGCCATTTCGATGACCCGGCCGCGCCCACGTGCCGGTTTACGCCTACTCCCGACCAGGACGCCTGGTATCCGGGTCAGCGCGGGTTCGTGGACATATGCCGGCAGCAGTTCGTCGCGACCGCGGTGAAGGTCGTCGGGAGCCCGTGAACCGGGGTCAGCTCGGGGCGACGCTCAGGTCGTAGACCGTGGTGCCGCCGTAGCTGATCGCCGGGAAGGTGTCGGCCACCCAGGCGCTGATCTGGGCAGCCGCATCGGAGCCGCCTCGGGTCCCGCGGAAGCCTGCGGCGTCATTCGTCACCACGTAGAAGTGGATGTCCCCTTCGGCGACGTAGGCCTGGAATTCGGCAAGCGTCGGTGACGGGTCGCTGCCGTTGAAGCCGCCGATCGCCATCACCGGCTCACCGCTGGCGAGCTCTATGCCGGCAGCGTTCATCGAGCCGGTGGTGGCCGCCACCCAGCGGTAGCGCGTCGCCTCTCCTCGCACAGCCGCGATGAGCGTCGGATTCGGCCGGCGGGCGCTCAGCAACCCTCCGATTCCGCCACCGGCCGGCCTGCTGCCCGGCAGACCGTCAGGGCCGCCCTGCCCCGTGCGGAAGCCCTGCCCCCGGCCGAACCCTTGCCCGGGGCCGACGCCCGGGGTGAACTGGGTGCCAGGCCCGAAACGGCCGGCGCCCTGGCCGCCGGTCGGGGGGTGGGAGCTCGGCGGGTTCGGGGCAACCGGCTGTGCAAGCGGGATGGCACCGCCGTGGGCCTGCGCCGCGGTTGCGATCGAGCCCACGGCCGATGCCGCCATCAGCACGATCACGCCGGAGGCTGCGGTGGCCACCCGAACGGGATGGCTGAAACGGGGAGCGACCAGCATCATCACGGCCACGGCCACCGCGCCGCCGAGCACCACCGGCATCAGCCAGCCGTTCCAGGCCGGGGTGTGCGACAGCAGGATCGCGGTCCAGCCGGCCGAGATCGCCAGGCCGACGGCCATCGCGATGCGGGTCGCGAGCCGGTTCCAGTGTCTCCATCCCTCGGCGACCGCCAGCCCCAGCAACGCGCCGATGGGCGGGACCAGGACGACCGCGTAGTACGAGTGGAAGATGCCCTGCATCAGGCTGAAGACGAGGCCGGTGGTGACCAGCCAGCCTCCCCAGAGCAGCGCCTGCGCGCGCATCGGGTCGGTCCGCGGCGTCGCCCGGCGCGCCCACAGGAGCCCGACGAGCGCCAGCAGGGCGACCGGCAGCAGCCAGCTCACCTGGCTTGCCAGCTGGCCCTCGAACAGCCGGAGCCAGCCGGTGCCATCGGTGAACGGCCCGGCCACGGGCGGTGCCGGGCCTCCAACTCGGCCGACCTCGTTGCCCGTGATGCGGCCCAGCCCGTTGTAGCCGAGGATCAGCTCGATGATGCTGTTCGTCTGCGACCCGCCGATGTACGGGCGGGAATCGGCTGGCCACAGCAGCACCAGCGCGACCCACCAGCCGGCCGAGAGGACGACCGCGGCCGCCGCCACCCCTACCTGCCATGCCCGACGCCAGAGCGTGGTCGGTGCAGCCAGCAGATAGACGCCGGCGAACGCCGGGATGACCAGGAAGCCCTGCAGCATCTTGGCCAGGAACGCAAAGCCGATGGCGGTGCCGGCCACGATCAGCCAGCGGGTGGACGCGACCTCGAGTGCCCGGACGGTGCCATACGCTGCCAGCACCAGCAACAGCGTCAGCAGCGCATCGGGATTGTTGAAGCGGAACATCAGGGTGGCTACCGGGGTCAGCGCGAGCACCGTACCGGCAATGAGCCCTGCCGCAGGCCCGGCCCGGCGGCGCACGAGCAGGTACAGGAGCCAGACCGCGGCGACTCCCTCCAGCGCCTGCGGCAGCAGCACGCTCCACGAGCTGAAGCCGAAGATGCGGGCGGAGAGCGACATGACCCATAGCGCGGCGGGGGTCTTGTCCACCGTGATCGCGTTCGACGCGTCGAACGAGCCGAACAGGAACGCGGTCCAATCCTTCGATCCGGCCAGGACGGCCGCGGAGTAGTAGGCGTTGGCCCAGCCGGATGCAGCCAGGTTCCAGGCGAACAGGATCGCGCTGGCCGCCAACAGCACCAGCAGGGCGGGCAGCTCCCAGCTGACGTCGGAGCTGATGGATAGAGGGCGCCCTCTCCATCGCCCGAGCAGCAGGCCGTTGGGAACGAGGTCAGTGCTCACGCCTTCAGTATGCCGAGCAATCATGAGAATGACCTGAGAGCCGATTGGCTACGCTGCGGCCCGCCCAAGAAGCGCCGCGGCTGACGCGATCGGCTCCGCGAAACCAATCCCGTTGGCGCCGCCCGCGACCGCGGTATCGACGCCGACAACCTGGCCAGCGAGGTTGAGGAGCGGGCCGCCGGACATGCCGGGGTTGAGTGCCGCATCGGTCTGCAGGACGCCCTTCAACTTCCGCGCCGAGCCGCCGATGCCAACGTCGATCGAGCGGCCCAGCCCGCTGACGATGCCCACGGTGACCGTGTTCGGGAACTCACCCAGCGCGGTGCCGAGCGCGACCACCGTCTGGCCGATCTGCGTCTCGCCGGTCGCCAGGCTCAGGGCGTGGAATCCGGTGCCCGTGACGTCCAGGATCGCAACATCGTGCTGCGGGTCCGTGCCGATGACCGCTGCCGGGAGCACCGTGCCATCACCGAGCACAGCCGACACCGATCCTGCGCCCGCGATCACGTGCAGGCTGGTCACGATCCGGCCGTTCTGGCTGACGATGAAGCCGCTGCCGCTGCCCGTGTCGGTTCGAATGGTCACGACCGAGTCGACGGCTGCGGCGACCACGGCGGTGACGGCCTGCTCCCGGCCGACGGTTGAAACGGTGCTGGTGATGGCGGCGGTCGCGGTGGGCGAGGATGCCGCATTGCCAGGAGCTCTGGCGGTCAGGAGCGCTGTACCGGCTCCAGCCAGCGCGCCGCCGGCGACGGCGACGGCCACGACCGCGGCGGCCACCGGCCGCAGCAGCCGGGCGGAAAGGATGTTGTGCGTGTTCATGGCAGCAGGTTCCGCCCGGCGTCTGGGATGGTCCTGAGAATTTCGGGACGGTCGACCGGCCCTCTCATGTGATTCCCAGCATGGCCATCCACAATATCGGCGTGCACATCCTGGTGGTCGAAGACGATCCAAAGCTCGGGCGGCTGCTTGCTCGCATGCTGCAGGAGGAGCTGCATCTCGTTGAGCTGACCGCCTCTGGGCAGGACGCGCTTGAGATCGTGGCGTACGGCAACGGGATCGACGCGATGGTGCTCGACATCGGCCTGCCGGACATTCCGGGCACCGACGTCGCCCGCCGGCTGCGGGCATCAGGCTCCCGCCTGCCGATCCTGATGCTGACCGCCCGTGACGCGGTAGAGGATCGCGTCAAGGGGCTGGACGCAGGAGCTGATGACTACCTCGTCAAGCCGTTCGCATTCCAGGAGCTGTCTGCGCGTCTGCGTGCCCTGGCGCGGCGCGTCGCGGTCGAGCCGCGCGACGGCGCCGTCCTGGTTAACGGGCCGATCTCGCTCGACGAGGTGCGGCGCCTGGTGTCTGTGGATGGCGTCCCGGTCGAGCTCAGCCCCCGCGAGTTCAGCCTGCTGGAATGCCTGCTGCGGCATCCGGGCCAGGTGCTGACCCGCGATCAGCTGCTGGACCACGCCTGGCCGTACGGCGACATGCTGACCCATAACACGGTCGACACCTACGTCCACTACCTGCGCGCGAAGCTGGGCGAAGGCGCCGAGCGGATCTCGACGGTGCGCGGCATCGGCTACCGGATGGCCCAGGCGTGACCGATTCGTCGGTATTGCGGCAGCCGGGCGATGCCCGCCTGCTGACCCGGGTCCGCTGGCGACTGGTGGCGTGGAGCGCCGGATCGACGCTCCTGCTGCTCGTGGTCCTGGGCACGGCCCTGTATCTCACCGTCGACGCCTCGCTCGCCGCTGCTGGGCACTCGCAGCTCGAGGACCGGGCGCTGGGCATGCGTGGCTACCTGGAGCACCTCGCCCCGGGAACCGAGCCGGGAGGCGACGCCCACGGTGGCCCCCCGATCGGTCGAGCCGAGTTCGGTGGTCCTGGCTCGGGCACGATCTCGATCGTGCTCGACCATGACGGCAGCTTCGAGGGAACAACGCCGGTGGACACCACGGACCTGCCCGTGGCGGCCGGCCTGGCCGCGGCCACGGTCGCACCCGGGACGCCCGATGTCCGCCTGGCGACCGTCAACGGGGCTCCCGTGCGTGTCTGGACCGAGGCCGTGCAGGCGAATGGCGTAACGCACGTGATGCAGGTGATCCAGGATCGAACGGCCGAGCAGCGGACGCTCACCACGCTGCTCGTCGTGCTGGGGGGTGGCGGACTTGCCGTGCTGGCGCTCGCGATTGCGGTTGGATTCCTGTACGCCGGGCGAGCGCTGGTGCCGATTCGCGATTCGCTGCGTCGCCAGCGAGAGTTCGCGGCGGATGCGAGCCACGAGCTGCGCACTCCCCTGACCATCGTGCGCGGCAGCGTCGAGCACCTGCGCCGTCATGCCACCCAGCCGGTCGCTGACGTGGGGGAGGCACTCAACGACATCGAGGGCGAGGTCGACCGGCTGACCAGCCTGGTCGACGATCTGCTGCTGCTTGCCCGGAGCGATTCGGGCGTGATCGAGCTGCGTCGCGAGTCGGTCGACCTTGCCGAGGTGGCCGGAGAGGCGCTACAGCGCCTCCGTGCGCAGGCCGAGGCACGCGGCGTCGAGCTGCGCCTGGACGCGGCTCCCGCGGCGGTCGCCGGCGATCCGGATCGGCTGCGCCAGCTGGTCGCGATCCTGATCGACAACGCCATTCGCCATGCGCCGAAGGGCAGCGCGGTCAGGGTCGGGATCCGGGGAGATATGCATCCCGGGATCTCCGTCGAGGACGAGGGGCCCGGCATCCGTTCGGAGGACCTGCCGCATGTCTTCGACCGCTTCTGGCGTGCGATCGATGCGCCTGCCGGAGGCACCGGGCTGGGGCTGTCGATCGCGGCCTGGATCGCGGAGCACCACGGCGGTCGCATCACTGCCGCGAACCGGCCCGGCGGCGGTGCCCGCTTCGAGGTTCAGCTGCCGCCCGCCTGACGGTCCATACCCCTGAAGACGCGACGACGGCGCGACCATGGCGGTCGCGCCGTCTGCCGTGCCGGCCGGTCAGCTGGAGGTGCTGCTCGGCGCCGTGCTCGCTGCTGCGTCCTTGGGACACGTGTGCCCGGTCGGGTTCGTTGACGAGCCGCTGCCGTCATTCGACGCCGTGGCGCCCGAGCTGGCGGCGGGGGTGGGGCTCGCGGCAAAGACGCTCGCCACCCCCCAGGTACTGAGCGCTCCGGCGATGACGAGTGCCACCACGCTGGCTTTGACCCGCGACGGTCTGCGCGTCGCGGCTTGCCCCCCGCTGTCGGGGTTCTCGAGGGTCGGTTCCATGCGATCTCCTTTCATGTGGTTGCGGTGGAACGACAGGACCCATGCTGGCCCCGGCGTCTTGGAGGGTCATGGGACGGGAAGACCAAAGCCCCCAGACGCTTCCCAGCCAGGCGGCGCAACGTCGGCCGAATCCAACGGGTCGGCCGCTTGGGCGGACGCTCGATTTGCGTGTCGACGCAACCTCTGGGATAGTTGCGTAAGCAACTTTCGTTCCAGTGAGGAGTCAAAGCCCCTGGCCATGCGTGCCTTCGCCGTCGACGAATTCGGAGCCACCGGCTCGATTCACCAGATCCCCATCCCCGAGCCAGGCGAGGGCGAGGTCCTCATCACGGTGCATGCAGCCGGAGTCAATGCCATTGACCCGTGGTATGTCGCGGGGGCGATGAAGGATTACCAGGAGCATCGCTTCCCGCTGGTGGCCGGCCTCGACCTTGCCGGGGTCGTCGATCGGGTCGGCGCCGGCGTCGACCGCTTTGCGATCGGTGACGCGCTGTACGGCATCGCCGTGAAGCCCTTCGTCGGAGAGGGCACCTTTGCCGAGTACGCGGTCAGTGGCGTCGACAGCCTCGCCCCCAAGCCCGAGTCGCTGGACTTCGCGCAGGCAGCCGCGGTGCCGACCGCCGGCCTGACAGCCCTCGCCAACGTGGAGACGGCCGATCCACAGCCGGGGCAGGTCATCGTGCTGGTCGGTGCGACGGGCGGGGTCGGAAGCTTCGTGACGCAGCTGGCGGCGGCTCGCGGCGCGAGGGTGGTGGCGGTCGGCGCGGTATCGGGCGCCGACCAGGCGCGCGGGTACGGCGCCGCAGAGACGATTGACTACGCTGTCGGCGACGTAGCCGCCGCGCTGCGGTCTCGATACCCGAATGGAGTGGACACGCTGATCTCGACGCACGGCGACCTGGAGGCAGTCACGGCCATCGCCCGGGCACTGCGTCCCGGCGGGCTGGTGGTGTCGCCGGCGTTTCGTCCGGATGCCGCGGCGGCGGTGCTGGAGCCACTCGGCCTGGCCTTCAAGGCCGCCAACCGCCTGCCGCCGAGCAGACTCCCTGAGCTGACAGCGCTCATCGACGGCGGGCAGCTGCGAGTGCCGCCGATCACCACCTACCCGCTCGAGGGCACTGACGCGGCGTTGGTCGAGATGGCCACTGGCCACGTGCATGGCAAGCTGGTGATCGCCGTCCGCTGACCGGAGTGGCCAGCCGCGATTGCATCTGGCCTGCCGGGATAGCCCGGAGATAGACTGTCAACCCATGCTCGATCTGGTGCCCTGGTTCCTGTTCCTGCACGTGCTCGGGGCGATCATCGCCTTCGGTCCCGGCTTCTCGTTCCCGATCATCGGTCGCATGAGCGGTGCGGAACCGATGCACGGCAATTTCGCGACGCGCGTCTCGTTTGCTATCTCGACCCAGCGCGTGATCCCGGTGGCGCTGACCATGCCGGTCACCGGCATCGGCCTCATCTGGTCGGTGGGGATCGACCCGTTCGAGCGTGGCGCGCGCTGGCTGCTGCTCGGCATCATCCTGTACACCGTGGCGCTCGTCTATTCGATGGCGATCCAGCTGCCCACCGTGCGCCAGATCCTGGCGCTGACCGCGGGTCCGCCGCCCGGCGCGCCACCCGGCCCTCCGCCCGGCGGGCCGCCGCCGGGCCTGATGGCGCTGATCGCCAGGGCACGTCGTGGCGGCCTCCTTGTGAGCGGACTCGCGGCAGCCATCGTGTTCCTGATGGTGGTCAAGCCGGATCTCGGTTTCTGATGGGCCGGGCGGCTCCCTGAGGCCCTACTCGAGGGCCTCCGCCACCCGGATCGCGTCCGCCAGCGAGGGCGCGCCCTCCACTCGATGGGTGACCCCGTTCTCCTCCCAGATGAGCGTGTCGCCTGCCAGGCGCAGCGTCGAGTCCACGATCTGACCTTTGGCATCCCGGTAGAAGAAGAAGTGCTCGCCGCCCGCCACCCACCAGGCGGCGAGGCCATGCACGTGCGTGGACGTGACGCGGACGCCGGAATCGAGCAGCTTCTCGAAGACGTCAGGACCGATGTCGGCCCGGAACTGAGTGATGATCAGGCCCATGCCGGTCGAGGAATCGGCCGGGAACCCGGGCCGGGAGCTGTACAGCAGCGTCACCACGCCCCCTTCCGGCGGTTGTGCGAGGTACACCAGGTCCGGTTGGCCCAGATCGGGGAGCGCCGGGACCCGCAGCGTGAAGGAGACCGCGCTGCGCCCCTCGTCGAGGGACGTGACAGTCCCGATGCCCGGCCCGACGGACATGCTCGGCAGCGGAGGCAGGGAAGCCGGGCCGAAGACCAGGCGCAGCCCGCCGAGCGCGATGCCGACCGCTGCGGCGACGCCGACCAGCAGCAGCACCGCCGCCAGCGCGAGCGCGGCGCCACGGGTCAGTGGCCGTCGCCAGCTGGTCCGTCGGGGCGGGCGATGGAGCTCCGCGGCGACGGTTGCGGCCAGCGCCGGCGTGGGCGGGAATGCCACCTCCGGCGCCAGCGCGGCGAGGCGAGCGTCCAGCGGGATGCGGGCGCCGTCACGCATCTTCAGCCTCCCCGAGCACGGTGCGCAGCCGGCCGGTGGCACGCGACAGCCTCGACTTGACGGTGCCCCGCGGGCAGTTGAGGACGCCCGCCATCTCCTCCTCGCCAAGCTCCAGGAACCAGCGCAGGGCGATCACCAGCCGGTCGTCGGGGCGCAGGCTGTTGACCGCGGCGAGCAGCTCACGGCGCTGCTCCTCGGCGAGCAGCAGCACCTCGGGCGATGAGGCCGCATCGCCCGAGGCTGTATCGCGGGAAGCCCGCAGCGCCAGGCCGACGCGGCGGGCGGCACTGCGTCGACGGTTGCGGGCGGCATTGGCCACGATCCGCAGGAGCCACGGCCGGAAGTCGGCGCCGGGCCGAAAGCGGCTCAGCGCGGCGTGTGCGCGGAGAAAGCCATCCTGGGCGGCGTCGCGCGCCTCATCGGCGTCGCCGACCACCAGGTACGCGGTGCGATAGGCGATCTCTTCGTAGCGGCGCACCAACTCCTCGAAGGCAGACGCGTCGCCGCGTCGTGCCGCCTCGATCCATTCCTGTTCCAGCAGTGGACGGCCCTCCACCTCTGCCACCCTTACACCGCTGTGTCCCGCGCGGTTCCGCTCGGGACACAGAAGATCGGCTCATGGTGGCGGAAGTGGTCACTTGCGGCGCAGCACCTCGACGCGCTTCGCGTACTCCTCCTCGTCGATCTCGCCGGCCGCGAAGCGGCGCCGCAAGATCTCCTCGGCGGGCTCGCCGTGGCCCGAGCCAGGGCGCTGATTCATTGTTCGCACGACGAGCCAGATGACCAGCCCGATGATCACCAGACAAATGATCATGCCGATGCCCATCGGCCACCAGGCTCCCATCTCTTGATGTCTGTCAAAGAACATGGCTTCTTCCTTTCGAACGCGGGAGCTGCCCGCGGATTGCGGTCTGATGCTCACTCAATGGCGGTCCTCCGTCCATAGGACCTCTTCGGCCGTTATGCCAATGGCCCGATATCCCTCGTGTGCATCCACCCATGCGAGCCCGGCGGCTCCCATCGTGAAGCCTGCGGTGGCGTAGGCGTCCGCGAGGGTCAGGCTCGGACCGACCACGGTCAGGCTGAGCCAGTCCCGGGGCACAGCGGAGCTGAGCGGGTTGGTGATGTGCTCGCCGCGCTCGTACGCGCCCGATGTGGCGACCGCGCCGCTCCGCAGCTCGAGCACCCGGGCGACGGCATTGGGCTGCAGCGGGTGGCGAATCCCGATCCGCCACGGCTCTCGGGGCGCCGGCTCGCTTCGCACCAGGATGTCACCGCCGGCGTTGATGGCGTAGTTCCGAGCGCCGGCCGCATCCAGGATCCAGGCCGCCTCCTCGACAGCCCAGCCCTTGACGACGCCAGACGGGTCGAGGCCCCCATCGGCGCGATGGTCGCGGATGTCGAAATGGCCCTGACTGTCAAACCGGAGCTGCTCGGCGAGAGCCAGCACCTGGCGGAGCGTCAGGCTGCATTCGTCGAGCTTGAGCTCACCGCGGCCGAGGCGGCTCACTTCGCTGTCCGGCTTGTAGGTGCTGAAGCGGTCGTCGGCGCGGCGCAGGGAAGCGAAGGCATCGCTCAGCGCGACCGTTGGCACGGACTCGTCTCGGACGTCGATGCCGATAGCTGTGCCCATGATGTGCTCCACGCGCATCTGGCGGGTCGCGACGGTCACGCGTGTGCCTGGTCGAGCGCTGCCTGCAGTGACTGCGCGTAGGCGTCGCTGGTGTACGTCGCGCCCGACACCAGATTGATCTGCGCACTTTGCGCCGACACCACCTCGCTGCGCAGGATCGGTTCGACCTGCTGCGAGATCCGGCCGGATCGTCCGTCAGTCGGGAGCTGGAGGGCCGTCACGTCGGTGATCTTGCCGTTCACGAGGGTCACCTGCACTTGGGCCGTGCCGTAGAAGTACGAAATGGCAGCCCCGGTGATGGTCTGGGTCGTTGACGCGGCGGCGGTCCCTGTGGGCGACGCGGTCGGCTGCGCGGAAGCGCTCGCGGAGGATGACGCACCGTTCGACTGGGTGGCGGTCACAGTCTGCTGGCTGGTGGCTGCGAGTCCCTGTTGCGATGGCGTCTTGAAGTTGACGAGCAGGACAACGCCGATGGCGGTCAGGAAGGCTGAGATCGCGCCTCGCTTTGGCATGGTTCGGTCCCCCGTCAGTAGCTGAATCGTTCAGCGTGGATTTGGGCAGGCGGCACCCGGAGCATGTGCAGGCTCTTTCGCACCGCCTCCATCATCGGGTTCGAGCCGCACAGGTAGATATCGCGGCGACGGATATCGGGGACCATCCGGGCCAACGCCCCTGGCCTGAGCGGGTCGGCCGGCATCTCCTCCGTGCCGCGCCTGCCGACCAGGTAGCGGACATGCCCACCGCGCTGCCGCACGAGCTCGTCGATCTCGTCGCGAAACACAACATCGTCCCAGTCGCTGGCGCGGTACAGCAGCGTCAGGTTGCCCTGCTCGACTGGCAGCTCCTCGAGCAGCGCACGCAGTGGTGCGATCCCGATCCCGCCCGCGATCAGCAACAGCTCGGGCCGCGTGCGCCGCGCACCTGTCAGGAGGCCGTACGGACCCTCGGCGAGGACGCGAGTGCCAGGTCGTATGCGCTGGAGGAGCCTGGTGTAGTCACCCGAGTCCTTGATCGTCAGCCGAAGGTATTGGCCATTGGGTGCGGCGGAAAGCGAGAACGGATGGCCCTGCCACCAGCCGTCGGCCGTCAGAAAGCGCCAGATGAAGTATTGCCCGGCGCGCACCGGCAGCCGGTCCAGCTGTCGCCCCACGAGGTACACCGACACCACCCCTGGACCTTCGTCAACCACGTTCGCGACGCGCAGCCGGTGACGCATGGAGAGCGCGATCGGCTGCCCGACCCGGAAGACCAGGACCAGTGCGGCCACGGCCACGTACAAGCCAATCCAGTAGATGCGCGCCACCGGATCGTGCATGAAGTCGCTTCCGACCACCAGCTGATGAGCGGTGGCCAGCGCGATGGCCAGGTAGGCGTACAGGTGGATCCCATGCCACGTCTCGTAGGCCAGGCGACGACGCGCCAGCCGAACCGACGTAACGCCAACCGCGAGGAGCATCGCCATCCCGGCAGTACCCATCAGCACGTAGGGGTAGGTTGTCAACAGCGTCCACAGCTCGCCGACCGGAGAGGCCTTATCGAAAGCGGCATATCCAACGGTTGTGAATACGCCGTGCCCGAGCAGGAGCCACACGACGGCGAAGCCAACCCAGCGGTGCCATGCAGCCAGCCGATGCATCCCGAACAGCTGATCGAGCCAAGGGCTGCGCGACATGAGCACCAGCTGCACCAGGGCCAGGTAGGTTCCCAGCAGGGCTGTGAGCTGCCCCGCGGCGGTGAAGGGGCCGCCCGGGGTGGCGAGCTGATCCAGGGCGCCGTGGCGCCACCACATGGCGACGATGAAGAGCCCGTT
>JALYUB010000020.1 GCA_030853945.1 Chloroflexota bacterium | reverse complement strand
CTGAGCGAGTCGCAGGAGCGGATGCTGCTGGTTGTCCGCGTCGGGCGCGAGGCCGAGGTGCAGGCCACCTTCGAGCGCTACGACCTGCACGCGGTCACCATCGGCCGGGTCATCGCCGAACCCGTGGTCCGGGCTTTCTCCTCGGGGCAGGCGGTCTGCGAGGTGCCGGGACGCGCGCTCGCCGACGACGCGCCACGCTACACCCCGGCCGCAGGCGCGCCTCGCGACCACGAAGCCCGGCGTGCCGAGCTGCTCGACGACCTGGCGGGCGAGGCACCCTCGACAGCAACGCTGCTCGAGCTGCTTGCCAGTCCGAACGTCCGCAGCCGCAAGCCGATCTGGCGCCGGTACGACCACATGAATGGCAGCAACACCATCGTGGGACCGGGCGCGGGCGATGCGGCGCTGCTGCGCATCAAGGCCACCCCCCGGGCCATCGCCTTGTCGCTCGACGGTCCCGGCCGACTCGGTGCGCTCGATCCGCACCTGGCCGGGGTGGCCGCCGTCGCCGAGGGCGCCCTGAACGTGGCCTGCACCGGCGCGACCCCGATCGGGATCACGAATTGCTTGAACTTCGGGTCCCCGGAGCAACCCGCTGGCTACTGGCAGCTGTCAGAGGCGGTTGCCGGCATGGCCGAGGCCTGCACGGCGTTCGGGATCCCGATCGTGTCGGGCAACGTCAGCCTCTATAACGACAGCCCGGACGGCCCGGTCCTGCCGACGCCGGTGGTCGGCACTGTCGGCCTCATCGAAGACCGATCTCGCGCGATCCCGATGCGCTGGAACGCCGGCGACGAGATCTGGCTGCTGGGCGCGCCGGCCTGGGATGCCGGCGCACTGGCGGCGTCCGAGCTCGCGTGGCGGCGGGGCCGGTTCGGTGGCGAGCCGTCGCTCGACCTGCCGGCCGTGGTACGTCTGGTGAAGCTCCTCGGCCGGCTGTCAGCCGCCGGTTGGCTGTCCGGGGCGCACGATGCCTCGATCGGCGGCCTCGGCATCGCGCTGGCCAGGCTGGCGATCGCCTCGTCGGAGGGCGCGACGGTCGACCTGCCAGAGGAGGCGGCCACGCTGCCCACCGCGGCCCTGTTCGGCGAGAGGGGAGGCAGAGCGCTGGCGGCGGTCTCCCCGGAATGGGCCGCGCGGGTTGCGGCGGAGGCGGATGCTGCCGCCGTTCCGGCCTGCCGGCTGGGAATCGCGGGTGGGGAGCGCGTGGCAGTGACGGTCGGTGTCACCGTCCTGGCGTTCAGCCTCGACCAGCTGAACGCGGCCTGGACGACGCCCTTCTAGCGGATCGTCAGCCGATCGCCTCGTCGGTCGGCAGCGCAGGCGGCCCCAAGGCGGCGGCCTGCCCGTGAGGCTGGACCTGCCCGTTGCCATGCTGATGGCCATGCCCGCCCTCCGACGTCAGGGCGGAGGTCACGCCGAGCACCCTGGCCGCGTCGTGGGGCTCGACCTGCTGCAGTCCATCCCGAGCCCGCATGTGCAGGGTGTACACCTCGTCCAGGCCGTCTGGAGGGACCCCGTCCATGAAGAGCTGGCAGAAGACGTTCACGATATCGGGGTCGAATTGCGTGCCGCCGTACGCGCGAAGCTCCCTCAGGGCATCCTGGTGGTCGCGCTTGGTCTTGTAGGGGCGGTCGTGGATCATGGCGTGGTACGCGTCGGCGACGGCAACGATGCGGGCGCCGAGCGGGATCTCCTTGCCGCGCAGCCCATGCGGGTAACCACTGCCGTCGTAGTGCTCGTGGTGGTGCAGCACGACCGGCACCGCCTCGCGCAGCGACGAGGCCTGCTCCAGGATCACCTGCCCGATGCGCGGATGCTCGCCGATCGCCTGCCAGTCGACATCGGACAGCGTGGTCGGCTTGTCCAGGATCTCCGATGGAACGGCCAGCTTGCCCAGGTCGTGGAGGAGGCTCGCGATCCGGATCCGCTCGATCTCCTCGTGCGGTAGGCCAAGCTCGAGCGCCATGCCCGTCGCCAGCGCCGCGATCATGTCCGACGGCTGGCCGCGATGGTGCGGCTGCGGGGCGAGCACCGAGGCCAGCGCCTCGGCGGCGGTGTCGCTCGCCCATTGGCCGATGGCCGTCGCCGCGGCGCGCCGTTCGGCAGAGATCGGCGCGCGACGGACCGGCGCATTGTCGTCAACCGCCCGATAGCGATAGGTTCGGTTGCGGCCGAGCGACTTGGCCGCGTACATCGCGGCATCGGCCTGGTCGACCAGGCGGTCAGCCTGCAGCTGTGAGCCGACGTCGCCGGCGACGCCGACGCTGATGGTCACGCGCAGCGGCGGCTGGGGCGGGATCTCCATCGGGTGCTCCATGACCAGTCCGCGCAGGTGCTCTGCCAGCACGGTTGCCTCTTCGGGCGTGGTCTCCGGCAGGATCAGCATGAACTCCTCGCCGCCGTACCGTCCGAACAGGTCGCTGGCCCTGATGTTGTCGCCTATCAGGTGTGCGATCTGCCTGAGCACGGCGTCGCCGGTGTTGTGCCCGTACGTGTCGTTGATCGGCTTGAAGCGGTCGATGTCGATGAAGGCGACCGACATCCACTTGTGGTGTCGCGTCGAGCGCTCGATCTCCGAGTTGAGGGTCGTCAGCAGGGTTTCCCGGTTGGCGACTCCTGTCAGCCGGTCATGCGCGGCTCGCGCCTCGACCTGGACGAACGCGCCGCTGGCGGCGTTGTAGGCCCGCGCCAGCCGCCGCTCGGCCGGGGCGCCGGCCGTGCTCAGGCGCACCGGGCGATCGGTGTTCAGCGTTGCCTCGAGGGCCTCAGCCACCTGCCCAAGCCGCCAGCCGAAGTAGCTCCAGCACGCGAGCGCCATCAGCGTTGAACCGGCGGCAGCCGCCAGCAGCGTAAGCGCACCGAACACGAATCGCTCCTGCGTCCCGGCGCCCGGCACGACCACGAAGCCGACCATCGCCAACAGGACGATCGGAATCGGGGCCATGAAGCCAAGCGCGCGGACGAGTCGGAACATCTGCCGTCCATTCCTGCCGGATTGCCGGATCGACCGGCCGAGCATCGTCCGAGACGGAGGTCGCCACCATGGCCCGATCGTCACCCCCCGCGGTTGCCGGGAGGCCAGCAGCTGTCCGCGGCAGCGTGGGCGGCCGCCGCATGGGACGCCGCCGGTACCTTCGTCCCGTTGGCCGTCTGGCGGCGGGTGGGCTCGGGTATCATCGCCGCGTGCCTCGACCACCCCTCGCACGCTGACCTCGGTGCGACGGACCACTCTGCCGAACGCACGATCCGAGGCTGAACTGAACCTGGCCGAGCTGCAGCTGTACGAACCCAACGGACCCCGCGAGGAGTGCGGCGTGGTCGGCGTCCATGCCCCGGGCCTGCCGGTTGCCCACCTCGTGGCGCTGGGCCTGCACGCGCTGCAGCACCGCGGCCAGGAGTCGGCCGGCATCGCCGTCTCGGATGGCGCGCAGCTGACCCTCCACAAGCGGTTGGGGCTGGTCGGCCAGGTGTTCGACGAGGAGACCCTGTCCCGGCTGGAGGCCGATCGGGACGGGCAGGCGGATGGGCATTCGGCACGCCTCGCGATCGGGCATACGCGCTACAGCACAACCGGCTCGAACAGCCTGCCGAACGTGCAGCCGGTCTACGCTTCCAGCGAGCTCGGCGAGCTGATGGTCGGCCACAACGGCAATCTCACCAACGCCACCTGGCTGCGCGACGCCTTGACCGAGCAGGGGATCGAATTCGTGACCGCCAGCGACACCGAGGTCCTGGCCAAGCTGATCGCGCATGCCCCGGGCCGCAGCTGGGCCCAGCGGGTCGAACATGCCTTCCATCGCGCTGCCGGCGCCTACACCTTCACCATGCTGACCCCGCGCGCCCTCGTCGCGGCGCGTGACCCGGTTGGCTTCCGGCCGCTGGCGCTCGGCCGCCTGCACGACTCGGCAGGACGCGCCGCGGGCTGGGCGGTCGCATCGGAGAGCGTGGCACTGGACGCCATGGGCGCGACGTTCGTCCGCGACGTCGAGGCGGGCGAGATCCTGACCATCGACGAGGATGGCGTCCACGCGGCGCGGCCCGGCGTGAGCGCGGAGGCCAGCGATGCGCGCGAGCGCCTCTGTGTCTTCGAGTTCGTCTACCTGGCGCGCCCCGACAGCGTGATCGGCGGGCGCCTCCTGTACGAAGCCCGCCTGCGGATGGGCCGCCGGCTCGCGCTCGAGCAGCCAGCCGACGCCGACCTGGTGATCCCGGTCCCGGACTCCGCCATCCCGGCCGCGATCGGTTACGCCGAGCAGTCCGGACTGCCCTTTCGGGAGGGGCTGATCAAGAACCGATACGTCGGCCGGACCTTCATCCAGCCGGGGCAAACCTCCCGTGAGGCGTCGGTGCGGCTGAAGTTCAACCCGCTGCCCGAGGTGCTGGCCGGCAAGCGGATCGTGGTCGTCGACGACTCGATCGTGCGGGGCACGACCACCGGCCCGATCGTGGCCATGCTGCGAAAGGCGGGCGCCCGCGAGGTCCACGTGCGGATTCACTCCCCGCAGATGCGCTACCCCTGCTACATGGGCGTGGACACCGGCCGCCGAGCCGAGCTGATCGCGGCCAACCTTTCGCTCGACGGCATCCGCCGGCAGATCGGCGCCGATACGCTCGGCTACCTGTCGCAGGGAGGGCTGCTCGCCGCGGTCGGCGGCGACGAGCGGCGGCATTGCACCGCCTGCTTCGACGGCAACTACCCGGTCGACGTGCCGCTGGACGTGGACAAGTTCGCGCTGGAGCGTGGCTGAGCCGGATGGGCGAGCGGTACCGCGCCGCCGGGGTTGACATCGACGAGGCGCGTCGCGCCGTCGACCTGATCGCCCGCGCGGCCGCGACCACGGCCACCCCGTCCGTGATCGGCGGCGTCGGCGGCTTTGGGAGCCTGTTCCGCTTCGACCCGAGCACCCATCCCGATCCGGTGCTGGTGGCATCGACCGACGGGGTCGGCACCAAGCTGAAGCTGGCGATCGCGCTAGGGCGTTACGACAGCATCGGGATCGACCTCGTCCACCA
Source organism: Chloroflexota bacterium (assembly GCA_030853945.1). GTDB lineage: Bacteria > Chloroflexota > Limnocylindria > QHBO01 > QHBO01 > CF-167. The sequence goes on along the minus strand of JALYUB010000020.1, from coordinate 28,429 downwards.
CTGCATCAACGACATCGCCGTGCAGGGCGCCGATCCGCTCTTCTTCCTCGACTACCTGGCCGTCGGCAAGCTGCATGCCGACGTGGCCGCCGAGATCGTCAGCGGCATGGCGAACGCATGTGCCGCGTCTGGCGTGGCCCTGGTCGGAGGAGAGACAGCGGAGCTGCCGGACCTCTACCAGGCCGATGACTTCGACCTGGCGGGCTTCATCGTGGGAGTGGTAGCACGCGCCGATGTGATCGACGGCTCCGCGGTCCGCGCCGGGGACCTGCTGCTCGGCATCCCGTCCAGCGGGCTCCACACCAACGGCTATTCGCTGGCTCGCCGCGTCTTCAGCGAGGACGACTGGAGGCGGACCGCGTCCGGGCTCGAGCGCACGATCGGCGAGGAGCTGCTCGAGCCGCATCGGTCCTACCTCGACGAGATCCGGATCCTGCGTCGGGCACTTCGCGACGCAGGTGGCGATGCCCTGGCGTTTGCCCACATCACGGGCGGCGGCTGGATCGACAACATCCCGCGAACGCTGCCCGCGGGCCTCGGCGTCGAGGTCGAGCTCGGGTCGTGGCAGGTACCGCTCATCTTCAGCCTGATCCAGGAGCGCGGAGACATCGGCGACGACGAGATGGTGCGCACCTTCAACCTGGGCATCGGCCTCACCTGCGTGGTCCACCCCGACCTTGCGCCGGCCGCCGAGGCCGCGCTGCCGGAAGCGCGCCGACTGGGAATGGTGGTGCCCGTGGCGCCGGATGCCGCCCGCGTCTCGTTCGCCTGACCCGATGCGGCTCGGCATCCTGGTCTCGGGCCGCGGCTCGAACCTGGACGCGGTGTTGGAGGCGGTCGCGACCGGGAGGCTGCCGGCGGTCGAGCCGGTGCTGGTGATCGCCAACCGGCCGGGCATCCAGGCCCTTGAAGTGGCGGCGCGGCGCGGCGTGCCGTGGCGCGTGCTGCCGCTGGCCTCCTACGCAGGGCCAGATGCCCGTGACGCGGCAATCGGCGCCGCCGTCGAGGAGGCCGGCTGCCGCCTCGCCCTGCTGGCCGGCTACGACCAGGTGTTGCGTGCGCCGTACTTCGCCGCGTTCTCCGGCCGCACCATCAACATCCACCCCTCGCTCCTGCCGCGACATGGCGGCAGGGGGATGATGGGCCCGGCCGTCCACGCCGCGGTGCTGGCGGCCGGAGATGCCGAGACGGGCGTCACCATCCACGACGTCACCGAGGACCTGGACGCCGGTCCGCCGATCGCCCAGGTGCGCCTGCCCGTGCATGCCGGGGAGACGCCCGAGGAGCTCGCCGAGCGTGTGCTGGCGGTCGAGCACCGGACCGTGGTGGAGGTGCTCGCGCGGCTATCTGCTAGCATGACCGCCGGTTCGCCAGCGCCGATTCGAGCGCGGCGCTAACAGGAGAGGCTGCTTCGCATGCCAACAGGCCTGCCGGATCCGGGGAAGATCTGGAACGACTTCGTCACCAATCCGCTGGTCCAGACCGCGGGCACGCTGATCGTGATCTACGTCGTGCTGCTGTGGCTCGGCACCGCGTACTGGGCCTTCCGCGACATGCAGGCACGCTCCGAGAACCCGATCCTGCCGTACTTTGCCTCGGCGCTGATCATCTTCTTCACGCCGCTGCTGTTCCTGTTCGCGGTGGTCCTGTACCTGATCGTGCGTCCCCGCGAATCGCTGGCGGAGGTCTACGAGCGCTCGCTTGCCGAGGAGTCGCTGCTGGCCGAGGTCGAGAAGAACGAACTCTGCCCCGTCTGCCGTGATCGGGTGCACGCGGACTGGCTGGTCTGCCCGAACTGCCGAACCCGGCTGCACCGCGTCTGCCCCTCGTGCAGCCGCCTGGCCGATCCCGAGTGGTCGCTGTGCGCCTATTGCGGGCACGAATTCCAGCGCGCCGCGGCACGCCCTGTCGAGCGGGTGATCGAGCGTCCCGCACCGGTTGCGCGGCCAGCTGAGCGCGCCGCCGACCTTGGTGCCGAGCCTGGCCTCCGTCCCGTCTCCAATCCCTGATCCCCGGCCGCCGGTGGACGACCCCCGGCCAGACGAGGCCCCGAGCGCGGACGACAGCCAGATCCTGGGCCGGTATCGCGTCCTGCAGCTGATCTCGGTCGCCATGATCGCGGCAGGTCTGGCGCTGCCCCTGGCGGTCCTGGCCAGCAATCCACGCATGCTGTCGAGCGCCCAGGATCTGGGGGATGTCCAGCGGCTGCTCCTGCCGCTCCTGCTGCTGGCCCTCGGCGGGCTGCTGCTGATCGTCGGCCTGGTCATCAATGCGGTGCGCGCGCTGATCGTCCGGGCCGCGCTTCCGCCGAAGCGCTATCGCGGCCCGGCGATCTTCGTGCTCCTCCTGCTGGCGGTCATCCTCGGCACGATCGTGTCGCTGGGGGCGGCCGGCACCGCGCTCGCATTGACAAACGGCGATCCGCTGTCGCCAGGCGGAACGCTGCTCCTGCTGACCTCGACCCAGATCGGGCTGGCGGTGGTCGCCGGCGGCCTGGTCCTGGCGCCGGGAGCGCTGGCGGGCCTTCGGGTGACGCCGCCATCCGGCCTCGGCAGGAGCATCCTGATCGGCGTCGGGATGGCGGTTCCGGCCTGGATCGGCGCCAACGTGCTTGCCTATCTGGCCTCGCTCGCGCTCGAGGCGATCGGGGTCAAGCCAGACAACCTGATCCTGGACACGTTCCTGAACAATGCCGATCCGACGGTGATCGTGGTCGCCTTCGTGCTGGTGGCGCCGGTGGCCGAGGAGCTGTTCTTCCGCGGCGTGGTCTACAACGCCTGGCTGCGCGAGCGCGGGCCCCGCGCGGCCGTCGTCGGGTCGGCCGCCCTATTCGCGGCGATCCACGCCAGCCTGTACTCCCTCGTGCCGATCTTCGTCCTGGGCGTGGCCCTGGCCCTGGTGTATCGCTCGACGCGCAGCCTCCCCGCCTCGATGGCCATGCACGCCGGGTTCAATGCCATCTCGGTGGGGATCGCCCTCCTGGCACGCGCCGGCATCCTGTCCCTGCCCAACTGACCGCATAAGCCCGCGGTAATGGACCGATGAGGCGCGACGGCTAGCCTCCGGTTTCATGTCCGCCGTGTTGCGATCGATGCCCGCAAGCGGCCCGCGTCCTCGTTCCGCCGCGGTCACCTCCGCCAACACCAGGCTCGCCCGCATCGGCGTGGGCGCACTGCGTGACGACGAGCTGGTTGCCGTGCTGCTGGGAGGCCCCGGGGCGAGCGTCGCGGCACGGGCGGTGCTCGAACCCGATGGCCTGGCCGGGCTGGCCACGGTCGAGTTCGCCGAGCTGCTGCCGGTCGGGCAGCGCCGCGCCGCCTGTCTGCTGGCCGCGATCGAGCTCGGCCGTCGCGTCGCGACCGCATGGCCGGCGGCCGGCTGGAAGATCCGCACACCGGCCGACCTTGCCGAGCGGCTGATGCCGGCAATGGGACACCTCGAGCGCGAGGAGCTGCGATCGGTGCTGGTGAACACCAAGAACGCGGTGATCGGCATGGTCACCATCTACGCCGGCAATCTGTCCGGGTCATCGGTCCGGGTAGGGGAGGTGTTTCGCGATGCGGTGCGCCGCCAGGCGGCGGCATTGGTGGTGGTGCACAACCATCCGTCGGGCGATCCGTCGCCATCGGCCGAGGATCTTCGCATCACGCGCGAGCTGGCCGAAGCGGGACGCCTGCTCGACATCGAGCTCCTCGATCACCTCGTGATCGGCCACGGCCGGTGGGTCAGCCTGCGTGCGCTGGGCGCGTTGTAGGCGCCGGATCAGCCGGCGACCACCACCCGGTACACACCGCCGCCCAGGTCGACCACGTAGACCTCGCCATCCTGCCCCTCCCCGAAGGAGGAGATGTTGAGCCCGGAGGCGGCGACGGGCTTGGGCGTCGCGGAGCCGACCCCGGCGGGCACCGTGAAGATCGTGCCGGAGCAGTAGTCGCCGAACACGTAGATTCCCTGCAACCCGGGCTGACGGGCTCCCCGATACACGAAGCCACCCGTCACGGAGCATCCGATGCTGTGGCTGTACTCGGCGATCGGCGGCACGGCCACCACCCCGCCGCAGACGGCGTAGCAGTGCGTCCCCTCGAACGCATTCCAGCCGTAGTTCTCGCCGCCGCGGGAGCCGCCCGGCTGGCGATCTACCTCCTCCCATGCGTTCTGCCCGACATCGCCGATGTAGAGATCGCCCGTGCCACGATCGAAGCTGAAGCGCCACGGGTTGCGTAGGCCGTACGCCCAGATCTCGGGCAGCCCGCCACCCGGCGCGACCCCGCCGGGAGCGTAGGGATTGCCGTTCGGGATGGCGTACGCCTTGCCGGGCGCCGGCGGCCCATCCACGTTGATCCGCAGGATCTTGCCCAGCAGCGCCTGGCGATTCTGGCCGTTCCCCTGCGGATCGCCACCCGAGCCGCCATCTCCCATCCCGATGTACAGGAACCCATTTGGCCCGAACGCCAGCTGGCCGCCATTGTGGTTCGAATACGGCTGGCTGATGGTCAGCAGGATCCGCTCGCTGGCGGGGTTCGCGCTGGCGTGATCCGGAGCCGCCGTCAGTTCCGAGATGATCGTCGCGCCATCGCCAGCGCGGGTGTAGTCGACGAACATCCGCCCGTTCGAGGCGAAGCCGGGGTGGAAGGCAAGCCCCAGCAGGCCCTGCTCGCCGCCTGCCTTGATCCTGGCTGACAGGTCCACGAATGGCGCCGGGCCGACGCTGCCATTGGCATCGACGACCCGTATCTGGCCCGCGCGCTGGATGACGAACAGCCGACCGCTGCCATCGCCCGCATTCGTGACGCCGGTGGGATCGATGAAGCCGGATGCGAACAGCGCGACGCCGAGCTGGTTCGGGCCGCCGACGACCGGCGCCGGGGTCGCGGTCGGGCGGGGGGCAGGCGTGATCACGCGAGTCGGGATCGGTGTCGGCGATGCCGTCGCCGTAGCGGTCGGCGACGGAGAGGCGGTCGGCGACGCTGAGGGCGAGGCATCGGACGGCGTCGCGGAGGTGGACGCAGAGGCGGATGCAGAGGTCGTCGAGGAGGCGCTCGGGCTGCCGGTGGGCGAGCTGCAGGCAGCCAGAATGACAGCGGTCAAGGCTGCCGCAGCAATACGGCTGATCGGCTGGGGCGAGGCGACCATGTCGCGACAGACTACCCCGACATGGCCCGGATGCTCGAACCGCCTCCGGATCGCGCGACCGCTGCCGGATGCGGTACGGTTGCGCCCGAGACCGATGACGACCGCCCGATCGAACCTCAAGCGCGCTGCCGGCGCGGCACCCTCCGCCCTCGAGCCGACGCCCGATGCGATCGGCACGCGTCGTGCGATCGTGATCGAGGCCGTCGATCCGGAGCTGGACTGCGGGCAGTACCCGGTCAAGCGGGTGGTCGGCGACGACCTGCGTGTGACGGCCGACATCTTTGCCGACGGTCATGACCTCCTGGACGGGGTCCTGCTGCTCCGGGGAGAGGAGCAATCGGCCTGGACCGAGGCGCCCGTGCGGCTGATCGACAACGACCGCTGGAGCGGCACGGTCCGGTTGACGCGAACCGGGGCGCATCGCTACACGATCGAGGCCTGGCGCGACGCGATCGGAACGTGGCACGAGGCGATCACCAAGAAGCTGGCCGCGGCTCAGCCGGTCGCCACCGAGCTGACGGAAGGCCGTGCGCTGCTGGAGGCCGCGCTGGCGCGATCGCGAGGGTCGGATGCGCGGCTCATTGCGGATGCGCTTGCTCGCGAGGGTCGCGCACGCACGGAACGGACCCGGGCCGCGGCCCTCGGACGGATGGATGCCATCCAGGCCGCGCGGCGGCACCCGGACCGCGGCGCGGCCACTCGCTATCGGCTCGAGCTGCCACTCACCGTCGACCGGGAGCGGGCTCGGTTCTCCGCCTGGTACGAGCTGTTTCCGCGATCGCAGGGCCGTGACCCGGCGCGACCGACCGCGACCACCCTGCGCGACGCCGAGTGGCGACTGCCGCAGATCTCAGCGATGGGCTTCGACGTCGTGTACCTGCCGCCGGTCCATCCCATCGGCCGCACCAATCGCAAGGGTCGCAACAACTCGACCACCGCCCGCCGGGCAGATCCGGGCTCGCCATGGGCGATCGGTCGGGACGGCGGTGGTCACACTGCGGTCGCCTCCGAGCTCGGCGGGATCGCCGCCTTCGAGCACTTCCGGCGGGCCGCCGAAGCCCGCGGCCTCGAAGTGGCTCTCGACCTGGCCCTGCAGGCCTCTCCCGACCACCCCTGGGTCGACGAGCACCCCGAGTGGTTCAGCCATGCCCCGGACGGATCGATCAAGTACGCGGAGAATCCCCCGAAGAAATACGAGGACATCTACCCGTTCGACTTCGCCGGGGCCGATGCTGGCGATCGCGAGGCGCTGTGGCGAGCCTGGCTCGAGGTCGTCCTGACCTGGGTCGAGCGCGGCGTACGCATCTTTCGCGTCGACAATCCCCACACCAAGCCGATTGCCTTCTGGCATTGGCTGATCGCCGAGGTGCAGCGCAGCCATCCCGAGGTGATCTTCTTGTCCGAGGCGTTCACCAGGCCGAAGCGGATGCGAGCGCTGGCCCGCGCAGGCTTCAGCCAGAGCTACACCTACTTCGTCTGGCGCGAGACGGCGCAGGAGCTGCGCGAGTACCTGACCGAGCTGACCCAGACCGAGATGCGCGAGTACTTCCGCGGCAACCTGTGGCCGAACACGCCGGACATCAACCCCCACCATCTCGACGCGGGCCGCCCGGCGTTCATCGTCCGGGCGGTGCTGGCTGCCACGCTCTCGTCGTCGTGGGGAATCTATTCGGGCTTCGAGCTGTGCGAGCAGGGTCGGCTGGACGACCGCGAGGAATACCGCCACAGCGAGAAGTACGAGATCCGGGCGCGCGACTGGGATGCGCCCGGCAACATCAGGACGCTCATCGGCGGCCTGAATCGCCTGCGGCGCGAGTGGCGCGCGCTGCAGCTGTACGACAACCTGCGCTTCGAGAACGTCACGGGCGCGCGGGCCCTCTTCTACCGGAAGGCGCTTCCCGATGGGACAGTCGATCCCCTCACCGGATTCCCGGGTCGCTGGCGGGATCCGGTCTACGTGGCCGTGAACTGTGACCCGACCCGTGCCGAGCGAGCGGTCCTGCATCCCGACCTGCCTGCGATCGGCATCGGCTGGGACGAGCCCTATCGCATGATCGATCTGCTCACCGGCCGGTCGCGGCAGAGGCGGGGGGCGGACATCGCCGTCGAGCTCGAGCCTGCGCGACTGCCGTACCGCATCTTCACGATTCGCCCGATCGCCGGTGCAGCCGGCGCGTGAGGGCTGACCTCGCCGCCCCACTGGGCGCCTCTCCCGACGCCGCCGGCACCACGTTCCGCCTGTGGAGCGAGCACGCCGATGGCGTGGAGCTCTGCCTGTTCGATTCGGCGGGCTCGGAGCGACGCATCGAGCTGATCCGGGACTCCGGCGGGGTCTGGAACGCCAGCGTGCCGGGGATCGGCGAAGGCCAGCGCTACGGGTATCGGGTGCATGGACCCTTCGAGCCCGATCGCGGCAAGCGCTTCAACGCCGCCAAGCTGTTGCTCGACCCCTACGCGCGGCGCCTGGAGGGACCGATCCTGCTGCGCGAGGAACACTTCACGCACCTGGATGGCGAGGGCCATGCAGGTCGAGGCGCCGATGTCCGCGACTCCGCTCCATTCATGCCGAAGAGCGTCGTCGCGGCGCCGCTGCCGGCCATCGACGAGGCGGAACGACCGCGGATACCGACCGCCGACTCGGTCATCTACGAGCTGCATGTCAAGGGCTTCACGCGTCAACATCCCGAGATCCCCGAACCCCTGCGCGGCACGTACGCCGGGCTGGCGCACCCCGCGGCGATCGCCTACCTGCGCAACCTGGGAGTGACGGCGGTGGAGCTCCTTCCGGTCCAGCAGCAGCTCACCGGCCGCTTCCTGGTCGAGCGCGGCCTGGTGGACTACTGGGGCTACAACACAATCGCCTTCATGGCGCCCGATCCGCGGCTGGCGGCCACGCCCGACCCGCGTGCCGAGCTGCGCGCAACGATCCGTGCGCTGCATGACGCCGGCATCGAGGTCCTCCTGGACGTGGTCTACAACCACACCGGCGAGGGCGACGAGCACGGGCCGACGATTGCCTTCCGGGGAATCGACAACGAGGCGTACTACCGGCTCAAGCCGACCCGCCTCGAGCGGTATCGGAACGATGCCGGCACGGGCAACACGCTCAACGCCACCCATCCCGCGGTCGTGCGGATGATCCTCGACAGCCTCCACGTCTTTGCCGACGAGTTCGGCGCCGACGGCTACCGGTTCGACCTGGCGACGTCACTCGGTCGCAACGACCGCGGCTTCTCTGCAAAGGCGCCGCTCTTCGAGGCTATCGCGGCAGACCCCGGGCTGCGTCAGCTGAAGCTGATTGCCGAGCCCTGGGATCTCGGCACGCGCGGCTACCGGCTCGGCCAGTTTCCGGTCGGCTGGAGCGAGTGGAATGGCCGCTATCGAGACTCGATCCGGCGATTCTGGGCCGGGAGGACATCACGCCCCCAGGAGCTGGCTCTTCGCGTCGGGGGATCGCCGGATCTGTTCGAGGTGCCGCGTGGGCCTGCGGCATCGGTGAATTTCGTGACCTCACACGACGGGTTCACGCTGCGGGACATGGTGAGCTACGCGGCGAAGCACAACGAGGCGAATGGCGAGGCCAATCGCGATGGAGAGGACGACAACAGCTCGGTGAATTTCGGCGTCGAGGGCGACACCGACGATCCGCTGGTTCTCGATCTCCGCGATCGCCAGCGACGTGCGCTGCTGGCCACGCTGCTGTGCTCACGCGGCGCCGTGATGCTGCTGGCAGGCGACGAGATCGGACGGACGCAGCGCGGCAACAACAATGCGTACAGCCAGGACAACAAGGTCAGCTGGCTGAACTGGAAGCCCGGACCGCGTGACGCCGCCCTCCTGCCGTTCGTTCGCATGCTGGTCGGCCTTCGACGCGACCATCCCCTGCTGCGGCACGGTCGGCCCATCGTCCTCGGGGAGCTTCCGCTGGCGCTGCTGCTGACCGCCGAGGCCGGCGAGGCCGGCCCGGACGGAGCCCTCCTGCTGGCCATGAACCAGGCCGATCTGCCGGCCCGGCTGAAGCTGCCGGCGGGCGGAGGCGGCAGGTGGGCCGTGTTGCTGGATACGGCCAGGGACGCCGATGCGGAGGCCGGGCCGGATCGATCGGAGCTGGCCGGCGAGGAGTATGAGCTCGGCTCCAGGAGCGTGGCTCTGCTGGCGCTTCCGGCCGCGACGCCGGACTAGGGAGCAGCCGGCCTCAGGAACAGCGTCCCGAGCGGCGGCACGGTCACCGTCGCCGAGGCAGGCTGGCCGCCCCAGGGCGACCCGTCGGCCACGATCTGGCCACCGTTCCCCACGTTCGTGCCGCCGTAGTGCTCGGAGTCGGTGTTCAGCACCTCTTCCCAGATGCCGGGCAGGGGCAGGCCGAGGCGATATCCCCGGCGCAGCGTCGACGCCCCGTTCTGGACGACGACCATCTGCTCGTCCGGCAGGCCGGGCGCTGGTCCGCGGCGCAGCCAGGCCACCACCGAGGCGTCGCTGGTCCCCTCGCCATCGATCCAGGCGAAGCCTTCTGGGTCCGGATCGCCGGCCCACAGCGCCGGCGACCTGCGATACAGGGTCCCCAGGTCGTCGACCAGTCGCCCAAATGCAACGCGCAGCGGATCTCCGATGGCCACCTCCCACGGGATGGGCAGGTCGTGATTCCATTCGCCGGCCGGCGCGATCTCCGAGCCCATGAACAGCAGCTTCTTCCCCGGCTGCCCGACCTGGTTGGCCAGCAGCGAGCGCAGGCTCGCGAACTGCTGGGCGCGGGTGCCGAGCATCTTTCCGAGCAGCGAGCGCTTCAGGTGCACGACCTCGTCGTGCGACAGGGGCAGGATCCATCGCTCGCTGTCGAGGTAGAAGCCGCGGAAGGTGAGCTTGCGACGGTGGCGCCAGCGGCGGTCGGGTCGTCGAGCGAAGTAGTCCAGGGTGTCGTGCATCCACCCCAGGTCCCACTTGAAGTCGAAGCCGAGTCCGCCCTCGGACACGGCCCGGCTGACCCCGAGGAAGGACGTCGACTCCTCGGCAATCGTGATCACGCCCGGCAGCGCCTCGTGGCACAGCCGGTTGAGCTCCTGCAGGAACGCAATCGCCTCCAGGTTGTGGTTGCCGCCCAGGATGTTCGGCTTCCACTCCCCGGCCTTGCGCGAGTAGTCCAGGTACAGCATCGAGGCCACGGCATCGACGCGCAGTCCGTCGACGTGGAACTCCTCCAGCCAGTAGCGCGCGTTGCCGATCAGGAAGTTGCGCACCTCGGCGCGACCGAAGTCGAAGATCAGCGTCCCCCAGTCCGGATGCTCGCCCCGCATCCGGTCGCCGTGCTCATACAGCGGAGTGCCGTCGAAGCGGGCCAGCGCGTGCTCGTCGCGTGCGAAGTGGGCGGGGACCCAATCGAGGATGACGCCGATCCCGGCCTGGTGCAGGAGGTCGATCATGCCCCGCAGCTGCGCTGGTGTCCCGTAGCGCGCCGTCGGTGCGTAGAAGCCACTGACCTGGTAGCCCCACGAGCCGCGGAACGGGTGCTCGGCGATCGGCAGCAGCTCCAGGTGGGTGAAGCCATGCCGTACGCAATGCTCCGCGAGCATCGGGCCAAGCTCCTGGTAGCCCAGCCGCTCGCCGCCGGGCCCGCGACGCCAGGAGCCGAGGTGAACCTCGTAGATCCGCATCGGCGAGCGCTGGGGATCCCGAGCGCCGCGCTCCGCCAGCCACGTCGCGTCCGACCACGCGAACCCGGGGTCGTCCAGGACTCGAGACGCCGTGCCAGGCGGCTCATCCATGGCCAGGCCGTAGGGATCGGCCTTGTGCCGCGTTCGACCGTCGGCGCCCTGGACGACATACCGGTAGCGCAGGCCGGGCATCGCTCCGGGCACGAACCGCTGCCAGATCCCCGTCCCCGGCAGCATGGTCATCGGCCAGGCCGAGTCATGCCAGTTGCTGAAGTCGCCGGTCACGTTGACGCCGACCGCGTTCGGGGCCCAGACCGCGAACGCCACGCCATCGGTGCCGTCGACCTGTCGCCGGTGGGCGCCGAGGACCTGCCAGGGTCGGGGATGCGACCCGTTTGCCAGCAGGCGGAGGTCGTCATCGCCCATCGCGCCACACCTTAGCGAACCCCCCGCCGTGCCACTGCGCATTGCCCGCGGCTGGCCGATCCGTCACACTCACCAAGCCCCAGCCGCCCCGCTGGAGTCCCCCATCGCTCGTCATCTCCTGTCCCAGCCGGAGGCACCTTGGGCATCTTCGACGGCCTGCTCGGGTTGCTCTCGCACGATGTCGGGATTGACCTCGGCACGGCCAACACGCTGGTCACCGTGCGCCATCGGGGAATCGTCATATCCGAGCCCAGCGTCGTGGCGATGGACACGCGAACCAGGCGCGTGCTGGCCATCGGCGCCGAGGCCAAGCGGATGGTGGGCCGCACCCCGGCCAACATCGTCGCGATCCGGCCGCTGCGCGACGGGGTGATCAGCGACTTCGACGTGACCGAGCAGATGATCCGGTACTTCATCCAGAAGGTGCACGACCGGTACGCCCGCATCCCCCGGCCGCGGGTCCTGGTGGGCATCCCTTCGGGCGTGACCGAGGTCGAGAAGCGGGCGGTGCGCGACGCCACCCTGAACGCCGGAGCACGCTGGGCCCGGCTGATCGAGGAGCCGATGGCGGCCGCCATCGGAGCCGGCCTGCCGGTCAGCGAGCCGACCGGTTCCCTGATCGTGGATATCGGTGGCGGCACGACCGAGGTCGCGGTCATCAGCCTGGGAGGGATCGTGGTGAGCCGATCGATCCGGATCGGCGGCGACGAGATGGACGTGGATATCGTCAGCTTCGCCCGTCGCGAATACAACCTGCTGATGGGCGAGCGCACTGCCGAGGAGATCAAGATCGCGGTCGGCTCGGCCTACCCGATGCCGAATCCGCGGACGGTCACGTTCCGCGGGCGCGACCTGCTTACCGGCCTGCCGCGGGGGGTCGAGGTGGGCAGCGATCAGATCCGCGAGGCCCTGGAGCCCTCGGTGGCACAGATCATCGATGCCATCAAGGAGACGATCGAAGAGACTCCACCGGAGCTGGTGGCCGACATCATGGACCAGGGCATCGTGCTGGCCGGCGGGGGTGCGCTGCTGATCGGGCTGGACAAGCGGGTGGCCGAGGCGACCCAGATGCCTGTCCACGTGGCCGACGATCCGCTCACCTGCGTCGTGCGGGGCTGTGGCAAGGTGCTCGAGGAGCTCGACACCCTGGAGCGCGTCATGGTCAGCGAGCAGTTCACGCGCGCACCGCGTTAGCGGGAGCACCGCGTCGCCATGCTCGACGGCAGCCCCCATCGACGGTCACGCGCCGGCCTGTGGTTCGCCGCCGCCACGGTGATCTCGCTGGTGCTGCTCCTCGCCTCGCGGACAGCGCCGGCGCTGACCCTGCAGGAGGCCACCGCGCGCGCTCTCGACCCGGTGCGGAGCGCGATTGCCGGCCTCGGGTCGGGCATCTCGGGCGTGTTCACGGTGATAGGGGAGATCGACCGCCTGCGGTCCGAGAACGACCGGCTGCGCCGCGAGCTGGCGAGCGCCGAGGCCCGCCTCGCCGAGCTGCGGGAGGCAGCCGCCGAGAACGCCCAGCTGCGCGGTCTGCTGGGCCTCACCACCTCCCTGCAGATGGACCTGCTGCCGGTCCGCATTCTGGCGCGCGACCCGAGCAACTACACCTGGGAGGTGGGGATCGACGCGGGAACCGCCGACGGCGTCCGGGTCGGCATGCCGGTGGTGGCCGCGGCTGACGGCGTCGGTGCCCTTGCCGGGACCATCGTGGCGGTCGGGCCCGACTCGGCCACGGTTCGACTGGTGGTCGACGCGCGGGCCAGCGTGGTCGCGATCGACCAGCAGACGCGCGCGCTGGGGCTGGTCCAGGGCCAGCTCGGCGGTCAGCTGGTGATGGTCCAACTGCCTGCCACCGACCAGGTCGCCGTGGGGGACACGGTCGTCAGTGCAGGCCTGACGTTGACCGATGCGGCCGGTGCGAAAGTCGGGCGCAGCCCGTACCCGAAGGGGCTGCTGCTCGGGCAGATCCAGGCCATCCAGCTGGATCCGGACGGGCTCACCCGGACCGCATTCGTGCGTCCGGCCGTCGAATTCGCGACTGTGGATCGGCTCCTGGTGGTGCGCAACTTCGCCCAGGACTAGGGGGGTTGCGCGGGCGCACATGGCCCCATCGCCGTGCCCCGCGCGGACCAACGGGGCATGTCCGCGATCTCGGCCAGTGGGTAGCGTGGTGAGCAGATCACAACAGCTGGCCAGCAGCGCGGCCGGCAGCCACCCGCCAGGAGAGTCCATTGCCCTACCGCATCCGCGCCGCGCTGATCGCCAGCCTGACCCTCATCTCGTCGCAGCTCGCCATCGCGTCGGTCACCGCCGCGGCTCCCCAGAAGGTGGTCATCATCGTCGGCCCCACCGGAGCGCAGACCGACGACTACCGCCAGCGGGGCGACGCCTATGAGGCAACTGCCACGGCAGCGGGTGCAACGGTCGTCAAGGTGTACTCGCCGAACGCAACCTGGGCAAACGTCAAGGCGTCGGTCGACGGCGCCAACATCGTGATCTACCTCGGGCACGGCAACGGGTATCCGAACCCGTACGGCAGCAGCGAGCTCACCGACCGCACCAACGGCTGGGGCCTGAACCGGACGACAACCGGTGGCGACTCGGACAACTGGTCGAACGCGATGGTCTACTGCGGTGAAAAGGCGCTGCTCGGCACCCTCACATCGGCCAGCGCGGCGCAGTGGGCCTACTGCGGCGGGAGCACGAACACCGACGGGATCACGCCCGCGCCGAACTGGGTGATGATCTACTCGAACGCCTGCTACGCGCCCGGCGCGAGCGAGGGGTTCGATGTCCCGGCGACGGAGGCAGTCGCGCTGCAGCGGGTCCGCAACTACAGCTACCCCAACCTCATGCTCGGGGCCGGCGCCTACTTCGCCACCGACATGGGCGCGTCGGGACTGATCGACACCATCCTTCGCAACCCCGAGATGCCGTTCGGGGCGATCGCCGAGAGCGCAAACGGCTACGACATCTCGCAGCAGCGACACTTCGACCATCCTGATCTCGGCGGCTACCGGATCTGGATCCAGAACAGCGGCGCTCCGACCAGCGGCGCCTACCGGCTCGCCTACGCCGGCCGTCTGACGCTGACCCCGTCGGGCTCGACTGTCGCCTACGTCGAGCCCAAGCCGGCCGGGACCACTGACTTCGTGTTCGACGTGACCGGCTACTTCTCGTCATCCCAGAGCGGCGCCACCTATGTGCCGGTGACCCCTGCCCGCCTGCTCGACAGCCGCCTCGGCAACGGGCTCTCCGGCAAGTTCGCCGCCAATGCCCCGCGCACCTTCCAGGTGAGCGGTCGTGGCGGCGTGCCGGGCAACGCGGTGGCGGTCACCGGCAACTTCACGGTCACCAACCAGACCGCCGCCGGCGCGGCGTTCCTGGGTCCCAACTCGACCGCCAGCCCGAGCACCTCGACGATCAACTTCCCGGTCGGCGACAATCGAGCCAACGGCGTGACGCTCGCACTCGGCTCGGGCGGGAGCCTCAGCGCCACCTACATGGCGTCATCGGGCACCACCGACTTCGTGTTCGACGTGACCGGCTACTTCGTGCCGGCTGGCGGCTCGACCTACCTGCCGCTGACCCCTGCTCGGCTGCTCGACAGTCGCTTCGGCAATGGCCTGTCCGGAGCGTTCAGCGCCAACATGCCCCGCACCTTCCAGGTGAGCGGCCGTGGCGGGGTGCCGTCGGCGGCGGTGGCGGTCACTGGCAACTTCACGGTCACCAACCAGACCGGGTCAGGCGCCGCCTTCCTGGGACCGAATTCGACCCCGACCCCGAGCACCTCGACCATCAACTTCCCGGTCGGCGACAGCCGCGCCAACGGCGTGACCCTGTCGCTCGGGTCGGGCGGCACGCTCAGCGCCACGTACATGGCGTCGGGCGGGAGCTCGGACTTCATATTCGATGTGACCGGCTACTTCCTGCCGGATCAGAGCGGCGCCACCTATGTGCCGCTGACGCCGGCACGCCTGCTCGACAGCCGCTACGGCAACGGCCTGTCGGGCAAGTTCGTCGGCTACGTGCCGCGCACCTTCCAGGTCAGCGGCCGGGGCGGTGTCCCCTCGAGCGCGGTGGGCATCACCGGCAACCTCACGGTCACCAACCAGAACACGGCGGGTGCTGCATTCCTCGGGCCGAACTCGACCGCCGACCCCACCACCTCGACTCTCAACTTCCCGGTCGGCGACAATCGGGCCAACGGCGTGACCCTGGCACTCGGGTCGGGCGGCACCCTGAGCGCCACCCACATGACGCCCTAGCGGGGCCATCGAAGGACCCCTGACAGCCCGGCGCGCGGCGACGAGCGCGGCGACTGGCGCGGCGCGCCAACAGGCCCGCCTTCGAGCTCTCTCTCAGCACGATTCGTGCTGCGGACCATCGAGCGGGGTCATACGTACCATTGGCCCTGCGGCCCGCCGGTCGGTATGGTTCCTGGGCAAGCGGTCGCCGGCCTCCCGCGACCGCGCCGGACTCAAGCCAGCAGGTGCCCGATCCGCGTGATGCGTCGTTTTCTCGTCCTCGTGGCGCTGTTGGCCACCTCCGCCGGAACGCTGTCGCTGCCCGGCGCGGCGCTCGCGGATGGCCCGCGGGTGGTCGTTCCACCCCTCTTGAGCGACGGCCCCGTGGTGCTGCCCGACGGACGCGTCCTGCCGGTTGAGCCGGCATCGGTGCCGGAGTCATCGGTCCAGGCCGAGATGCTGGCGGCCCACGCAGGCGACCGAATGACGTTCACTCCGGGCGCCGTGCCGCAGGCGATCGAGGCGCCCGACGCGACCCTCGGCCTCTCCTCGGGCGCCAGCTCCCGGATCGTGCCGCTCGGGCTCGCTCGAGCATCGGCCCCACCGGCGACGCTCGCCGCGGTGGGCGCCCTGCCGAACAGCCTGCACAAGCAGGTCCTGGGATTCCTGCCGTACTGGCTGCTCGACGCTGGATCGCTGCAGTGGATGCGCTACGACCTCGTCTCCACGATCGCCTACTTCGGAGTCGCGGCCCAGTCGGATGGGACGCTCGCGACGACGAGTACCGGTTGGAGCGGATGGAATTCGAGCGCGATGACCGGGGTGATCAATGCCGCTCATGCGCGCGGCGTTCGGGTGGTCCTGACGATCACGATGATGGCCTGGGACGGCGGCGCGGGCCAGGCGGCTCTGCTGGGGAGTGACACGGCCCGCGCGACGCTGGTCAACGCCATCACCGCAGCCGTCGGCAATCGCGCCGCCGATGGAGTCAACCTCGATTTCGAACCGGTCGCCACGCCCCAGCGAGACCAGTACACCAGCTTCGTCCGCCAGCTCAAGGCAGCGCTCGTCGCAGCCGGGGCGGGCTCGTACCTGACCGTCGACACGATGGCGGGTGCCGCCACATGGGCCAGTGGCTACGACCTGGCCGGCCTGACCGCCACGGGAGCCGCGGACGCCGCCTTCGTGATGGGCTACGACTACAGCTGGTCCGGGTCGACGAAGGCCGGTGCCGTCGCGCCGATGAAGTCGACCTACATGCTCGACATCAGCGATTCGGTGCACGACTACCTCGCCACCATCCCGGCCGGCAAGATCATCTGGGGCGTGCCGTACTACGGGCGCATCTGGCAGACGACGAGCGCCGATCTCAACGCGTCGACGCGCCCGGGCGCCTCCGGGGCTTCCAGGGCCTATCCCTATACCAGCGCTCGGGCTCTGGCCGCCACCTACGGTCGGCTCTGGGATGCGCTCGGACAGGTGCCGTGGTTCGTCTACTACGACACGGCCAACGCCACCTGGGTCGAGGGCTACTACGACGATGCGGAGTCCCTGGCGGCGAAGTTCGACCTGGTGAACGAGAAGGGGTTCGCCGGCGCCGGGATGTGGACCCTGTTGATGGACAAGGGCGATGGCGCGCTGTGGGATCTGCTCGCAGCCAAGTTCCAGGTGCCGGTGCCGCTGCCCTCGACCTACGTGCCGTTGACCCCCGCCCGCCTGCTCGACAGCCGCTACGGCAACGGGCTGTCAGGCAAGTTCAGCGCCAACACTCCGCGCAGCTTCCAGGTCACCGGGCGCGGGGGCGTGCCGGCCAACGCAGTGGCGGTCACCGGCAACCTGACGGTCACGAACCAGACCGCAGCCGGGGCCGCCTTCCTGGGCCCGTACCCGAGCGTCAGCCCCAGCACCTCGACCCTCAACTTCCCGGTCGGCGACAACCGGGCCAACGGGGTGACCCTGGCGCTGGGTGCCGGTGGTGCCCTGTACGCCACCTACCTGGCGGCGGGCGGCAGCGCCGACTTCATATTCGACGTGACCGGCTACTTCGTGCCGGGCCAGGGTGGGGCCAGCTACGTGCCGTTGACCCCCGCCCGCCTGCTCGACAGCCGCTACGGCAACGGGCTGTCAGGCAAGTTCAGCGCCAACGCGCCGCGCACCTTCCAGGTCACCGGCCGAGGTGGCGTTCCCGCCAACGCGGTGGCCGTCACCGGCAACTTCACCGTCACCAACCAGACCGCTGCCGGGGCCGCCTTCCTGGGGCCAAACTCGACCTCCAGCCCGTCCACCTCCACACTCAATTTCCCCAGGGGTGACAACCGGGCGAATGGGGTGACGCTGGCCCTCGGAAGTGGAGGCACGCTCAGCGCCACCTACCTGGCCGTCAGCGGCACGGCTGACTTCGTGTTCGACGTGACCGGCTACTTCCTGCCGGACCAGAGCGGTGCGACCTACCTGCCACTGACTCCTGTGCGCCTCCTCGACAGCCGCTTCGGCAACGGGCTGTCCGGCAAGTTCGGCGCCAACGGACCCCGAACGTTCCAGGTCAGCGGGCGGGGCGGCGTGCCGGCCAACGCCCTGGCGGTGACCGGCAACTTCACGGTCACGAACCAGACCGCCGCCGGGGCCGCGTTCCTGGGACCCGATCCCACGGCCAGTCCCAGCACGTCGACCCTCAACTTCCCGGTCAGCGACAACCGGGCCAACGGCGTGACCCTGGCCCTCGGCTCCGGCGGCAGCCTGAGCGCCACCTACCTGGCGCCGGCGGGCAGTACCGACTTCGTGTTCGACGTGACCGGCTACTTCTTCGCCGGCTGACCTGGGCCCTCGAGGACGCGGCTCCAGATCTCGGCCATTCCCTGCCGATGCTCCTCGACACTGAAGCGCCGCGCAGTCGAGGCCACCGTCGCGGGGTCGTAATCGGGCACGCGCGCCAGGGCTCCTGCGAAGTCACCGTCGCGGACAAGGGTCCCGTTCACCCCATCGGTCACGATGTCGACCAGACCCCCCACCGCCCGCGCGACGACCCAGCGGCCACTGGCGATCGCCTCGGCAGCCACCAGGCCGAACGGCTCGGCGCGGGACGGCACGAGCACGGCGCTGTGCGCGGCCATCAGGCCCGGGATCTCGTCCGGGTCGAGCTCCCGGATTCCCGGACCGACGAGGGTATCGGCCAGCTCGCGGGCGACATCGACCCCCTTGTGCTCGAAGTCACCGCCCAGGTAGAGCACACGGCGCTCTGCCGGACGGGGCTGGACGTCGAAGCGGCCCAGGTCGATGCCCGGTGGGACGACCGTTGCCGTGGCTCCCAGCTGCGACAGGAGCCCGGCGGTTTCGTGCGAATTGGTCACGACCGCGTTCGCTCCTCGCACCACGGTCCTGGCGGCAAGGCGCATGAGGCGATTCCGTTGGGCCATCTCGCGCACGTCGCCGCCGTGGGCGTACACCACCAGCGGGAGCCGGCGCAGTCGTGCCGCGAGCAGGGCGATCGGACCGGACGGAAGCACGAAGTGACCTTCGACGCCGTCGAACGGCCCCCTGGCGGTCACTGCTCTCCACAGGAGCGAGAGATATCGCCGCCAGCCCGGCAGGTCGTACCGCGTCGGGGCCACCACCGTTGCACGCAGGGAGGGGTCGCGCAGCCGATCTCGCACGAATGTACCGGCGGAGGGACGGTCAGGCGTCGGATACCGGGCGGAGACGACCAGCAGACGCATCGTCCGGACGGTAGCGCATCCCCGCCGGCGGTGGAAAGCGCGTTTGTGCCGGCGCCCGCGTAGAATCGGCCGAGATGACCTCGATCGCCCAGGCACGTCGTTCCGACGGCCGTACTGCCAACCAGCTTCGACCGGTGAAGATCGTCCACGACTACCTGAAATTCGCCGAGGGATCGGTCCTCATCCGCGTCGGCGATACGCGGGTGATCTGCGCAGCCACGATCGAGGATCGCGTGCCGGGCTGGATGCGGGGCAAGGGCGCCGGCTGGGTCACGGCCGAGTATTCGATGCTGCCGCGCGCCGGCACCGAGCGCAGCCAGCGCGAAGCGAGCACCGGCCGCGTCGGCGGCCGGACGCACGAGATCCAGCGCCTGATCGGACGGTCGCTGCGGACGTGTGTCGACCTGCCCAGGCTCGGGGAACGGACGGTCACGCTCGACTGCGACGTGGTCCAGGCCGATGGAGGCACGCGGACGGCGAGCATCACCGGCGCGTACGTGGCGCTGGCGCGCGCCCTGAACAAGTTCGGGATGGGACATCTCCTGGTCGCAAAGGTTGCAGCGGTGAGCGTCGGGGTCTCGGCCGGACAGACGCTCCTGGACCTGAACTACGCCGAGGATTCCACGGCCGAGGTCGACTTCAACGTGGTGATGACGGATGACGATCGCTTCATCGAGGTGCAGGGGACTGCCGAGCAGCGCTCCTTCTCCCGTGACCAGATGAACCAGATGCTGGACCTCGCTGCCGCCGGGATCCGGCAGCTGTTCGAGGTGCAGGCCGCCGCGATCGGGGCGCCCGCTTCAGAGTGAGCGATCTGCTGCTGGCCTCCGCCAACCCGGGCAAGCAGCGAGAGTTCAGCCGGCTGTTGCGGGCGCTGCCGGGGCAGCTGCTGATGCCCCAGCAGATCGGCCTGCAGCTGGATGTGCCTGAACCGCACATGACGTATGCCGAGAACGCCACGGCCAAGGCCTCCGCCTACAGCCTGGCATCCGGCCTGCCATCGCTCGCCGATGATTCCGGCCTGGAGGTCGCCGCGCTCGATTGGGGTCCGGGCACACGGTCGGCCCGGTATGGCGGTCCCGATGTTGCCGACCGCGCTGCCCTGATCCTGGAGACGCTGGGTGATGCCACCGATCGGCGCGCCCGCATGGTCTGCTGGCTCGCGCTGGCGGTTCCGGGCGATGCGCCTGACGGGACGACGCGCTCACCCCGAGTCGAGCTCTTCAGCGGGGTGATGGAGGGAACGATCGCCCACGAGCAGCGCGGTCACGGAGGGTTCGGATACGACCCCATCTTCGTGCTCCCTGGCGGCCTGACCACTGCCGAGCTGCCCGAGGCGGAGAAGGACGCTGTCTCGCACCGCGGTCAGGCTGTGGCCGCGGCCCTGCCCCGTCTGCGCGAGCTGCTCGGGGATGGGGCGGCGCCGCAGGCTGGACGGAGCGCCGATACAATGCAACCCCCCGAGGAGCCTGCGTGAACGACCAGCCTGCCCGCATCCATCCCACGGCCGAGGTCGCCGGCAGCGCGACCATCGGCGCCGGCACCAGCATCTGGAACCAGGCCCAGGTGCGCGAGGATGCCCGGATCGGCGCCGACTGCGTGATCGGCAAGAACGCATACGTCGATTTCGGCGTGGTCATCGGGGATCGGGTAAAGGTTCAGAACAACGTCAGCCTCTATCACGGGGTGACGATCGAGAGCGGCGTGTTCATCGGGCCGCATGTCTGCTTCACCAACGACAAGACGCCGCGCGCGGTGAATCGCGACGGCAGCCCCAAGTCCGATGCCGACTGGGAGGTGAGCCCAACCCTCGTCCGCTTCGGCGCCGCGCTGGGAGCGAACAGCACGATCCTGCCGGGCGTCCGCATCGGTCGCTGGGCCATGGTCGGCTCGGGCAGCGTGGTGACCCACGACGTGGCGGACTACGAGCTCGTGGTCGGCAACCCTGCCCGCCGCGTCGGAAGCGCCTGCCCGTGCGGGCAGCCGCTGCCCGATCCTGGGGATGGGACCGAGTTCGATGGGACCTGCCCGCGCTGTGGCAGGCACGTTCCGCCCGCTCCCGGCGAGGATGCTGCGTGAAGGTCCTCACCGTGGTCGGTGCCCGGCCGCAGTTCGTGAAGGCGGCCTTCGTGAGTCGCTCGCTGCGCCGTGAGCACCAGGAGGTTCTCGTCCACACCGGGCAGCATTACGACGATGCCATGAGCGCGGCGTTCTTTCGCGAGCTGGAGATCCCCGCCCCCGACCTGAACCTGGAGGTCGGCAGCGGCCCGCACGGAGCGCAGACGGCCGAGATGATCCGACGGCTCGAGCCGGTGATCATCGAGCAGGAGCCCGACGGGGTGCTGATCTACGGCGACACCAACTCCACCCTGGTGGGAGCGATCGTCGCGTGCAAGGTGGCCTACCCCGACGCTCGGCGACCGTGGCTGGCGCATGTCGAGGCGGGCGTGCGGTCGTTCAACCCGGCGATGCCCGAGGAGCGGAACCGGATCGTGGCGGATCACCTCGCGGACCTGCTGCTGGCGCCGACGCCGACCGCGGTCGACAACCTCGCTCGCGAGGGCCTGGCAGGGCGCAGCGAGCTCGTCGGCGATGTCATGGTCGACACGTTTCGCTGGGCCGAGCCACGTGCCGACGCCCATCTGCCGGAGGTCGCCGCCCAGCTGCCGGGATACCTGCTGGTGACGCTGCACCGCGCCGAGAACGTGGACGACCCGCGGAGCCTGGCGACCCTGCTGGCGATGCTGGAGCTGGATCGGCCGGTCATCTTCCCGATGCACCCCCGCACGCTGAGCGCGATGCAGCGGGCCGGCCTCGAACCGCCCCCGAACGTGCGAGCGATCGGCCCTGTCGGCTACCTGGCCATGGTCGCGCTGGAGCGTCATGCCGCAGTCATCGCGACCGACTCAGGCGGCGTTCAGAAGGAGGCGTACCTCGCCGGCGTGCCATGCATCACATTGCGCGGGGAGACGGAATGGATCGAGACCGTTGACAACGGCTGGAACCGTCTGGTCGGGGCCGATCGGGGTGCGATCCAGTCCGCTCTCCACGATGCTGCCTTCATGGACCGCTCGCGTCCGCGGCCGACCCTGTTCGGCGACGGGCGCGCGGCCGAGCGGATCGTGGCCGCCCTCGAGGCCCACCAGCTCAAACAAGACGCGACCCAGTCGCGGTCGCTGACAGCCGAACCGGCGGAGGTCTGATTGCCATGATTCCGATTGCACGCCCGCAGATGGGCGAAGAGGAGAAGGAGCTTGTCTGGAGCGCGCTGAGCTCCGGCGCCCTGGCCCAGGGGGCCCGCGTGCGGGAGCTGGAGGAGCGGTTCGCCGACTTCATCGGGGTGCCGCACGCGGTTGCCACGAGCTCCGGGACGGCGGCGCTGCACCTGGCCCTGCTCGCGTCGGGGGTGGGGCCGGGGGACGAGGTGATCACCGTGCCGTTCACCTTCATCGCCAGCGCCAACAGCGTCCTGTTCACGGGAGCGCGTCCGGTCTTCGTTGACGTGGATGAGTCGAGCTTCAACATCGACGTCGGTCAGATCGAGGCGGCGATCACCCCGCGCACCCGCGCCATCATGCCGGTCAGCCTGTACGGACAGGTCGCGGACATGCCGGCGATCGCCGAGATCGCGGAGCGGCACGGCCTGGCGCTGGTCGAGGATGCCGCGCAGAGCCACGGCTCGGCCAGCGGCGAACGCCGATCCGGCACCTGGGGTGCCGGCTGCTTCAGCTTCTACCCGACCAAGAACATGACCACCGGCGAGGGCGGCATGGTGACCACCGTCGACCCCGAGCTGGCCGATCGCGTCCGCCTCTCGCGCGAGCACGGGATGCGGGTCCGATATCACCATGAGTCGGTTGGCTTCAACTTCCGGATGACCGATATCCATGCCAGCATCGGCCTCGCCCAGCTGACGAAGCTCCCCGGCTACAACGCTCGCCGCCGGCAGATCGCGGCCCGCTATGACACGCAGCTTGACGGCGTCGTCACGCCGGCGGTGACCCCTGGCGTGACCCACGTCTACCACCAGTACACGATCCGGGTGAACCGCCGCGACGAGTTCGTGGAGCTGCTCCGGCAGCGTGGCGTGGGGACCGGTATCTACTACCCGATCCCCGTGCATCAGCAGAAGCCGTTCGTCGCGCTCGGGTACGGGGAGCAGCGCTATCCGGTGTCGGAGCGGCTGTGCCGCGAGGTCGTCTCGATCCCGGTGCACCCGTCGCTGACCGACGACGAGGTGGGCAGGGTGATCTCGGCCGTCAACGTGGTGGCCGCGGAGCTCGGTCCGGTCCGGGTCGAGGCACCCGCATGACGGACGCAGGCCGCCCCCTGCGCGCCGGGGTCATCGGCCTGGGAATGATGGGCAGCGCTCACGTCCGGGTCTGGGCCGAAATGGTCGATGGCGTTGAGCTGGTGGCCGTGGCCGACTCAGATCCGAAGGTGCTGCGCGAGATGGCCCAGTCTCGGGGCGTGCACGGCTACGGCGACGCCGCCTCCATGCTCGACGGCGAGGCGCTCGACCTGGTCAGCGTCGTGGTCCCGACCTCGCTCCATCTGCCGACCACCCTGGCGGCGCTGGCGGCGGGCGCCCATGTCCTGGTCGAGAAGCCGATCGCGGCCAGCCGCGGAGAGGCCGAGCAGATGATCGATGCCGCTCGGCGTGCGGGCCGGATGCTGACCGTCGGGCACATCGAGCGCTTCAACCCGGCGATCCGCGAGCTGCGCCGGCGGCTGGCCGACGGCGAGCTGGGACGGATCTTCCAGATCAGGGCCACGCGGCTCGGCCCGTTCCCGGCGCGCATTCGCGACGTCGGGGTCGTGGTCGACCTGGCTCCGCATGACCTGGATGTGATGCGCTACCTGCTCGGATCCGATCCCGTGCGGTTGTATGCCGAGACCGAGCAGCGGATCCATACCGACCACGAGGACCTGTTCGTCGGCCTGCTGAAGTTCGCCAACGGAGCGGTGGGCGTGCTCGACATCAACTGGCTGACGCCGACCAAGCAGCGGACGCTGACCGTGACCGGCGAACGGGGCATGTACACCGCCGACTACCTGACCCAACAGCTGGTGTTCTATCCGAATCCCGCACGCGACGGATCGGTCCGCGAGGGGGAGCGGGTGGAGCGCGAGATCGAGCGACGCGAGCCGCTGGCGATCGAGCTGGACGAGTTCGCGCGGGCCGCTCGGAACGGCGGTCGCCCGCCGGTGGATGCGCACGAGGCGATGGTGGCGCTCCTCCTGGCACGCGCCATGGTCGAGTCGGCCCGCACCGGCGCCGTGATCGCGGGCGACGCATTGGCCCGAGTGCTGAGGTGAAGATCGCGGTCGTCGGGCTGGGACATATCGGCCTGCCCCTGGCTGTCCAGTACGCCAGTCGCGGCCACGACGTGGTCGGCTGCGACGTGGATGCCCGGATCGTGGCCGCCGTGAACGCGGGCAGCTCGCCGCACGATGACGAGCCTGCGCTGATCGAGCTTGTTCCGGAGTTGGCTCGCGCCGGGCGGCTGCGCGCAACCGGCGATGACGCGGAGGGGGTGCGGGCCGCCGAGGTGGTGGTCGTGATCGTGCCGGTCGCCGTGGACGCGCAGCGCCAGATCGACTTCGCCGCCATCGACGCCGCCACGCGGGACATCGCCCGTGGACTTCAGCCGGGGACGCTGGTGGTGTACGAGACCACCCTGCCGGTCGGCACCACGCGGGACCGCTTCGGCCCGATGCTCGAGTCGGGCAGCGGCCTGAAGATCGATCGCGACCTGTTCCTGGCGTTCTCGCCGGAGCGCGTGCTGGTGGGCCGCGTGCTGCTCGACCTGCGGCGCTACCCCAAGATCGTGGGTGGGGTCAGTCCGGAGAGCACCCGTCGGGCGGTCGAGTTCTATCGGGCTGCGCTGGATGACGGGACCGAGGTCCGGGCGATGGCCAATGCCGAGGCCGCCGAGATGACCAAGCTCGCAGAGACGACCTACCGCGACGTGAACATCGCGCTCGCCAATGAGTACGCCCGATACGCGGACAAGCGCGGAATCGACATCGTCGAGGTGATCGACGCCGCCAACTCCCAGCCCTACAGCCACATCCATGCGCCCGGCGTCGGGGTCGGGGGCCATTGCATCCCGGTCTACCCGCACTTCCTCTTCAACGCCGAGCCCGACCTGCGGCTGCCTCCGGCGGCGCGCGAGATCAACGAGGAGATGGCGGCGTTCGCCGTCTCGCTGCTCCAGAAGAGGCTGGGTCCGCTGGATGGCGTCGGGGTCCTGGTCCTGGGCATCGCCTACCGGGCAGACGTCCGCGAGGACGCCTTCAGCTCTGCCTTCCGCCTTCGCGACGAGCTCGCCGCAGCAGGTGCCGTGATCCACGGTCACGACCCCTACTTCGATGACGACCATCTGCGCGGACTCGGATTCGAGCCGTACGACCTGGCCCAGCCGCGGCCCGTGCAGGCCGCGATCCTGCAGGCGGCGCACGCTGCCTATCGGTCGATCGAGCTGTCTGCCATCCCCGGCCTGGAGCTGCTCGTCGACGGCCGAAATGCGCTCGATCCGGCGACAGTCGCGGCGGCAGGCGTCGCCTACGTCGGCATCGGTCGCTGAGCAATGCGCCCTGCGGAAACACCGCACGTGGGCCTCGCCGCCGGGCGCGGGGTGGTGGTGACGTTGCCGACGTACAACGAGCGCGAGAACCTCGAGCCGATCGCCATCGCCATCCTGGCCGCGCTGCCCGAGGCGATCCTGCTGGTGGTGGACGACAACTCCCCGGACGGCACGGGAGCGCTGGCTGACACGCTCGCCACCCGCGAAGGACGGGTGCACGTCCTCCATCGCCCCGGCAAGCAGGGCCTGGGAGCCGCCTACCGCGACGCGTTCCGGTGGGCGCTGGATCGGCCCGATACCCGGGCCGTGGTGCAGATGGACGCCGACTTCAGCCACGATCCCCGCGACCTGCCGCGGCTCCTGGCCCCGCTGATGACCGGCTCCGACCTGGTGCTGGGGACGCGCTACATGCGGGGTGGAGGGACGGTCGGATGGCCGATGCGCCGACAGCTGGTGAGTCGAGCCGGGACCGCCTTCGCACGAGCCACCCTGCTGCTGCCCTACCGCGACCTGACCGGCGGCTTCAAGGCATGGCGGAGAGACCTGCTGGACGCGATCCGGATGCGACAGGCCAGCGCCAGCGGCTACGGCTTCCAGATCGAGACGACCTGGTGGGCGCATCGGCGACGGGCCGTGGTGACACAGGTCCCGATCATCTTTCGCGAGCGCGTGGCCGGCTACTCCAAGATGACGGGGGGCATCATTCGCGAAGCGCTGGGACTGGTCCTGCGCCTCAGGTTGGAGGCGATCCGCGAAGCGTTTCGCCGGTCGGAGTGAGCCTCCTGCGCAGTGGCACGAGCGTGGCTCATCGGCTAGCATGGCGCCTCGCCCACCGTCGGAGATGTCCTTCTTCCGCCCTGCGGAGAACCACCCACTAGATGTCGTTTCGGAACCGTCCGGTCCTCGACCGGAAGCATCGCCCTCGCTGGCAGGACGAGCTGCGAACCCAGCAGCTGATCGTGACCGGCTTCGCGATCGCCATCGCCGTCGCCATCGGGATCTTCGCTGCCTCGGCCTGGAGCGACCACTACCAGGCGCACCTGCGACCGGTCGCCGTTGTGGGGGACGTGACCTACAACGTGGACGACCTGAACGCCCGCATGGACATCATCGGCTCCGAGCTGCAGGCGCAGTACTTTGACCTGCAGGGGCAGCTCGGGGGCGTCCGCGATCCCCTGATCCAGCAGCGGCAGCAGTCGATCAACACCGCGCTCAACGCGCTCGTCTCGACTGCTGCGGACAACCTCGTGGAGTGGCGGGTCCTTGCCGAAACGGCGGGCCGCTACGGCATCAGCGTGACGGACGCCGCGGTCAGCGCCGACGTGACGAAACGACAGACCCTCAGCGAGCGGTTGAAGCTGTCGGTCATCACCGTTGCCGCGCTGCCCAAGGATGCGCCGGCCGGCGCCAAGCCGACCGATGCCGACTGGTCCAGGGCGCAGAACGACAGCAAAGACATCCTGAAGCAGCTCCAGGGCGGGGCCGATTTCGCCACGGTCGCCAAGGACAAGAGCTCCGACTCGTCGGCTGCCGGTGGGGGATTGCTGGGATGGATCCAGGCCGACGACCAGACCTACGCCACCTACTTCAAGGAGGCGCATGCCTCGGCCAAGGGTGCCCTGGTCGGCCCGATCAAGGACGACACCGGGTACCACATCCTGCGGCTCGAGGATCGGAAGTCGGCAGGCCCGAACACGGACCTGAAGACCCTCCTCTCGCAGGTCGGCGTGAGCGACGCGCAGTACCGCGCCTACGTCCGCGGCGCCCTGCTGAAGAACGCGTTCAACGCCTACTTCTCGTCGACCGTGATGACCACCTATCAGCCCGCGCGCGAGGTGTCGCAGATCCTCATCGCCGCCCAGCAGGGCGTCCCGGTCCCGCAGCAGCGGGTTCGCCACTTCCTGGCCCAGCCACTCCCCGGCAAGACCGATCAGACGGTTGCCACTGCTGCGGAATGGGCCGCTGCACTGGCGCGGGCAGAGGCCTTCCGCGCGGAGGCGATCAAGCCCAATGCCGACTGGAACACGCTCGCGGCGACCAGCGACGACACCGGCAGCGCGACCCACGGCGGGGACCTGGGCTGGTATGACGCGGCCTCGTCCCAGTTCGTGCCGGAGTTCAAATCGGCCATCGCCGCGCTCACCATGAACCAGATCAGCCAGCCGGTGAAGACGCAGTTCGGCTACCACATCATCGAGATCACCGCCTCACGCCAGTCGCCTGACGACCAGGCCAAGAAGCTGGTGACGACCCTTCGCCAGCATCCGGATCAGTTCGCCCAGCTGGCAAAGGGGCAGAGCGAGGATGCGACAACCGCCCCGCAGGGCGGGGATCTCGGCTGGGTGATCCGCTACCAGCTCGAGAAGGCCCGCAGCGACGCGGTCTTCGCGATGACGACCCCTGGCCAGATCAGCGACCCGGTCCAGACGACGAGCGGCCTCTACATCTTCAAGCTGATCGCCAGCTCGCCGGCCCGCTTCGTGCCTGCCAGCCAGCTCGACACGGTGCGACAGACCGGGTTCGACCGCTGGCTGACCGAGGTCCGCGATCGTGCGGGCACCTGGATCGATCCGCAGTTCGCCGCCGCTCCGACCGGCGGATGAGCGCCCGGGGCGTGGCGACGTCGCCCAGCGTCGACCGGCTCCTCGCGGCGGCCGGCATCGACCCCGCCC
>JALYUB010000063.1 GCA_030853945.1 Chloroflexota bacterium | reverse complement strand
CAAGGAGAAGGCCCCTCCGAAGAGGGGCCTTCCGTTGCTGCCGGATTCGCTAACCGCAAGGGCATCTTTCACGAGCGGTTTCCCGCTCTACCCTTACCCAAACCTACCCATGGCCTTGCGATCAGTGGTGAATCGCTGTGCGAACAGCCCCGAAAGGATACGCCAGAGGTCGGCATTCGGTCAACGGTCGAGAACTAAGATTCGTTTACATTCCAAAGCGCTCGCGAGGCCGATTTGCCCCCAGAGCGAGCTCACTGGATGGTCACTGACTGGATGATCACCGGCTCCAGCGGGACCCCGTCCTGCGGGTTGTTCACCGCCACGGCGCCGATCGCGTCGACGACATCCGTTCCGTCCACCACCTTCCCGAGGATGGTGTAGTACGGGCGCAGCCGGCCGACCAGACTGTCCAGGGCGATGAAGAACTGGCTGCCATTCGTGTCGGTCCCGCCCTGGATCTCGCCGGTCACGGCTTCGTACTGGATGGCGTTGGCCAACGACACCGTGTACCGGTCGTACGCCACGCCTGCGTCCGGAAGCTCCACCTTGAATCGGTAGCCGGGCCCGCCGGAGCCAAGCTTGGCGAAGGCGCCGTGGTCGGATCTCGTCTGCGGATCACCAGCCTGGACGAGGTAGCCCGCCAGGACCCGGTGGAAGCTGATCTGTGCATAGAAGCCGCAGCGCGCCAGCGCCACGAAGCTGGCCGTGGCGATCGGGGCCGTTTGCGGGAACAGCTCGACGGTGAACGAGCCCATGGTGGTCTGCACCACGGCCCGCCCGACGTGGGAGAGGATCGTGGTCGCTTCGGCTGCCGTCGGTGCCGCCTTTGGGCACGCGGCCAGGTCGACGCTTGGCGCCGGCAGGACGCCACAGCCGACCAACATCACCGTGAGCGAGACGGCAGCGCGGCGGGCGATGCCCCGCATCACGGCGCAGGGTGGAACGCGCGGTCGAGGAATGCGAGCACCCAGCCTGCATATTCGGTCGGGCACGTCTCGATGGACCGGCCGTGGTCGGCGGCCGGGCATGTCTCCAGCTCGACGCTGGCTCCGTCGCCACGCGCGGCCGTCAGCATGTCGGCCGGATCGTTCGGTCCGACCAGGTCGTCATGCCCTGCCGCCACGATCAGCAGCGGACGGGAGCCGTAGCGGGCGATCGCCTGGACCGGGTCTGCTGAGCTCATGTCCTCGCCGGTACGCAGCAGGCCGCCGAGCAGGATCGACCAGGCGCCCGGCAGGGCGAGCGGGAAGCGATCGTGCTGGAGCTGAGCTTGGAGAGCGTTGGCCAGGGTGGCATGCGTGGAGTCCAGGATCACCGCCACAGCGCGCGGATCGGATGCAGCCTCGTCGATCGCTGCGGCTCCTCCCATGCCGACACCCAGCACCGCCGTCGCGGCCGCCCCCTTCTTCTGCTGGATCCAGCCGATCACGGCGCGGAGGTCATTGACCTCGCGCACCCCGAGGGTGGTGACGTCGCCCGAGCTCTGGCCATGGTTCCGGAAATCGAACATCACGAGGTTGTATGACGAGTGCAGCGGCGCTGCCCAGGCGAGCATCTCGCTCTTGTCCATGCCCTCGGCGTGGGCGAGCACCACGGTCGCAGCCGTCGGCCCGCCGCCGTTCGCCGCCGGGATGTACCAGCCCGCGATCCGGGTCCCGTCGCTCGCGGTCAGCTCGGTTCCGGCCGGCTCCCCCTGCCTCGGGCAGGTCGTCTGGTCGCCGAACGCCTTCAGGTCGCCATCCGTGGCGATGTCGTAGTTGACGGCCTCATACGGCCAGCCGAAGGCCGATGCGGGCGTGCGGCAGTCCCCCGCGCGGTCGTGCGCCGCGAACACCTGGGATCCTCGATAGCCGACATAGATGAGGTAGACGACGGCCAGGACGAGGACCAGTGCCATCGCGAAGGAGACCCAGCGCCAGATCGCCGTGCGACGCCGATGGCGCGGGTCGGGTGGCGGCTCGAACGGCACGGGGCGGAGTATACGGTGGTGCCTTCGAGATCGGTCCCCTACAATCCGGGGCCGTGGCTAGTCCAAAGGTCAGCAGGCCCGCGCCCCGCAGTGTTGCGCCCAGGCACCGCGGACACTCGCTCGCGCCAGAGCATCTCGGGGAGCGCGGCGCCGCCGCGGCGCTGGTCGCCGCGATCGGTGGCATGGCCCTGTTCATCGCGGCAGTGGCCATGACGGTCGAGGGGCTGACGCTGCCGGGACGGTACGGCGGAGGTTCGCCTCCGCCCAACGTCGGGCAGCTCGGGATCGGCCAGGTGGCGGGTGGAGTCGCCCTGCTGATTCTCAGCGTCCTGATCGTGACCAGCGCCGGCGCGCTCCTCGCCGACCTGCCGCGCAGCCGCATGCTGGTGACGGGGGTCTCGGCGGTCACCGCCCTGCTGGCCGCGTCCGGCTTCGTGCTGCTGATCGGTGCCAACCGGCGAGATGCGGTACTCCTCGCGGCCCTGGGCGTGGCCGTGGTCGCCTTTGGCGGCGCGGCGTTCGTCCTGGCGCGACTGCGGCAGTAGCCCGGCGAGCGCCGCGATGGCGCGCCCTCCCGGGCTGCCAGTCGTGTTCTTGCTGGTCGCCGGCATCGCCCTGTGTGCCAGTGCCGCGGCGGCGGCGGCGGTGGGCTTGCTGAACCCGCACCTGATCAGCGATCGGCTGCCGCCCGAGGCAGTCATCGACGCACCGGCGGTGGGCGGCGCGGCGGTCGCGCTGGGGGTCGGCACAGGGCTGCTGGGGCTTGCCCACCTGGGCACCGCGCTGGCGCTGCGGCGGAGAATCGGCGCCGCCTCGACGGCCGGTGTCGTACTGGCTGCGACCATGGCGGTGCTCTCGCTCGGGTTTGCGATCGCGGCGCTGGTGAGCGTCGCGTCTGGCGCTGCGGAGGCGATCGTCATGCTGCCCGCGGCGATCGGCCTGGGCGGTGCAGTCGTCGGCTACTCTGCAGCCACGGTCGCGATCATCGGTGGCCGGAAGGCGTCTGTCTGAGGCTGCCCGACGCCCTGCTATACTCCGCCACCGTCGCTCCTGCGGGCCCGTGGTGTAGCGGCCCAACATGCCAGCCTGTCACGCTGGAGATCGCCGGTTCGAATCCGGTCGGGCCCGCCATTCCTGCCCCGCGACCTAAGCCTTGCTGCGGCTGCGGAGCTCATACCGCCTGTTCGCCGGCTCGTGCCGCCAGGTGCATCTGATGATGGGCCAGGATCACGTCGACGGCTTCGTCGATGTCGTCGGTGATGGTGAAGATCGTCAGGTCATCCGGGCTGATCTTGCCGTCGGCAAGCACCGTTGCGCGCATCCAGTCGAGCATCCCGCTCCAGTAGCCGGTGCCGAACAGGACGACGGGGAAGTGCTGCACCTTGCCGGTCTGGATCAGCGTCAAGGACTCGAACAGCTCGTCGAGCGTGCCGAAGCCACCGGGGAAGATGCAGAAGGCTTCCGCGTACTTCACGAACATCGTCTTGCGCACGAAGAAGTAGCGGAACTCCATGCCCAGCGTGACGAACTCGTTCAGCCCCTGCTCGAAGGGGAGCTCGATGTTGCACCCGACCGAGACGCCGCCGGCCTCTCGTGCGCCTCGGTTCGCCGCCTCCATGATGCCGGGGCCGCCGCCAGTGATGATCGCGTAGCCGTGCTTGGCGAGCTTGCGAGCGAGGGTGCGAGCCATCTTGTAGCCGGGGTCGCTGCGCCCGACACGCGCTGAACCGAACACGCTGACTGCGGGACCGATGCCGGCGAGCGCGTCGAAGCCCTCGACGAACTCGCCCATGATCCGCAGCGCCCGCCACGTATCGGTTTTCAGGAACGATGCGTCAGCTCCTTCCTCGAGGAGCTGCTGGTCCTCTGTGGGTCGTTTCTCCGCGCCCCGCATGACCACGGCGCCGCTGCGGTGCGCCTGGTTTCGTGTCCTGGCCATTGGCCACCTCATGTGCTCGACAGGTCTGGCATCGGATGGTAGGGTGACGCCTCGTTTCGTGCGGGTCGCGACGCCGCCCACATCGGCCGTCGCCTGGGCTGGACCCGAACTCAAACCGCTAGCGCGAGGATTCTATTGCCGGACCTTCTGCGCCGTGTCGCGCTGCTGACGATCGTCAGCTCCGTCGCGATCGGCCTGCTGGCTCCGCTGACCACGCGTTCCGCGACTCCGATCTCGGTCGAGTCGATGCGCCTGCTGGCTGCCGCCGACCAGCCACTCTCCGTCACGGACCGGGCTGACACCGAGGGCCGCGAACGATCCGCCACTCAGTCCCTTTCGTCCCTGCAGCCGCCCATCGGGCCCGAGACGCTCGGCGACAACCCCGCCCTGGCAAATCCGCCCAGCGCGCCGATGGAGGCGACCCTCTACCGCCGCTCCAGCGCCGCCAAGAGCCCGCCCCCCCCGCCAAGCGACAACGCGATCAGTGGCAAGGCGACCTGGTACTGCTGCTCCCTCGGCTGGCGCGGCCAGGCCGTGGTTGCGCTGCCGGGCGCGCTGGGTGGCCACTACTACGCACCGCCGGCCAGCCATTTCGTGACGGTCTGCGCCGATCGCTGCGCGGTGCTCCCGATCGTCGACTACTGCGGCTGCTTCTGGGGCACCGCCAACCAGAAGGTCGCCGATCTTTCGCCCGAGGCCTGGGCCGCCATCACCGATCGCAGCCGCTCACAGGGCGTGGTGCAGGTCACCCTTCACCTGGGTGGCTGAGGAGACCGGCTGACGGTCAGTGGGAAAACGTCAGGATCGCGAAGCCGGCCACCAGGATGAACGCAACGAAGATCACGACCAGGCGGGCACCCCAGTTCGCGCGCCGCTCGGGGAGTGGCTGGTAGGGACGGCCGCGGCGCGTCGTGCGGCGGCTCATCGGCTCAGCGTCCCCACTCGCGTCGAAGCAGGAAGGGCGTGGTCAATGCCTCTCGGGTGCCGACGCTGCGCAACTGCTTGCGCACCCGCTTCAGCAGCTTGCCGTGGTACGTGCCGTCGCCGTACGGCTCGTGCAGGCGAGCGACGTCCCAGTCATGCGTGCCGGCGATCGCCGTGGGTGGGAGGAATCGGTCCAGGACGGCCTTCGCCTCGTCGATCGCTACGAAAAGGCGTGGTCGCGCGGCGTTGTCGAGCACGGTCAGCAGGTCACCGAAGCTGGCATCGAGGTCGGTGACCAGGGTCGACAGGCGCTCCATGGTGCCTGGCATGCGCTCCTGCCTGAACAGGCCGCCGAGGAGAGCCTTGCGGTCCTCGGCGGCCAGGCCAGCGAGGGCGCCGCGGAGGGCCGGGATCCCGGCCGTGGGATCAGCCACCGGGACCTCGTAGTCGTAGAGGTGCACCATCATCGGTTCATCGAGCGAAGTCGCCGAAGGTCCCCTCGACCGGTCGCGCCAGCTGCTCCCGGCCAAGGTCGCGGCAGGCTTCGAGCATCCGCTCGTTCGCCCATCGATTGTGTCGAAACAGCTCACCGGGTGCGGTTGTCACGCTGCCCAGTATTGCGGACATGGGGCAGGTCATGCCGTAGTGCTGAGTGAGGCGGCTACAATCGGCCGCAGTCTCCGAGGCGCCGTGGCGCCGTCGGTCCGGAACCAGGAGGAGCCACTCGCTCGCATGTTGCTCGACGGCAAGAAGCTGCTAATCACGGGCGTCCTCACCGACGACAGCATCGCCTTCAGCATCGCCAGGGTGGCGCAGGAGGCGGGCGCCGAGATCCTGTTGACCGGCGTGGGACGGGGCATGAGCCTGACCCAGCGCGTCGCCAGAAAGCTCCCGACCACACCTGACGTCATGGAGATGGACGTCAACAGCGCCGAGCAGATCGAGGCGGTGGCGGCCGAGGTGATGAAGCGCTGGGGGCGGCTCGACGGGGCGGTGCATGCGATCGGATTCATGCCGCAGGACGGGCTGGGCGGCAACTTCCTGAACACCCCCTGGGAGAGCGTGGCGCTTGGCTTCCAGACCTCGGCTTTTTCGCTGAAGGCGATGAGCGCCGGCCTGCTGGAGCCGATGAAGGCGGCCGGCAAGGCATCGGTCGTCAGCCTGACCTTCGACGGGCGCTACGCCTGGCCGATCTACGACTGGATGGGAGTTGCCAAGGCGGGCCTCGAGGCGACCACCCGCTACCTGGCGCGGGACCTGGGCGAGTTCCGGATCCGGGTCAATACCGTCTCGGCCGGCCCGATCCGGACCATGGCTGGCAAGAGCATTCCCGGCTTCGACCAGATCGCTGACACCTGGCTCAAGCGCGCCCCGCTGGGCTGGGACATTAACGACGCGACCGCGGTCGGCCAGATGTGCTGCTTCCTGCTGTCGGACTGGTCGGCGATGACCTCGGGGGAGCTGATCCACGTGGACGGCGGCTATCACGCGATGGGGACCGATATCCGCCGCTAGGCGGTCGCCCAGGCAGCCTCGTGCTGCAACAGCCACTCCTTGCGCCAACGTCCGCCGCCATAGTTGCCGGTCTCTCCGCTTTTGCGCACGACCCGGTGGCAGGGGATCACGACCGCGATCCGATTCGCGCCGTTGGCGGTTCCGACCGCCCTCTGGGCCATCGGCCGCCCGACCCGTTCGGCCAGCTCCTCGTAGCTGAGCCGCGAGCCGGCGGGGATGCGCCGCAGCTCGGCCCAGGTGCGCTCCTGGAACGGGCTGCCAGGCGCGACGAGTGGCAGGTCGAAGGTGTGCCGTGAGCCGGCGAAGTACTCGCCGAGCTCCGTCTCCAGCCGGTCGAGGAGCGGGTGGCGGCCCGCGACGATTGGCCGTCCGAGGCGATGCCGCAGCGTCTGCAGCTGGGTAGGCAGCATCGGGCGATCGGTGAACTCCAGCAGGCAGATCCCATCGTCGGTGGCTCCCGTCAGCATCGGTCCGAGGGGGGTATCCACCATCGTCGTCACGACAGCGTCCGCTCCCAGCCGACGACGGCGAACGCGCCGAGCTGCGGCGAGGATCGGACGCAGGCCGGTCGCGCGTTGAAGCTCCGCATCGGTCACCAACGGGCGCGCGTCGCCCAGCGGGTGGCAGCGGAGGCAGGCGCGGTACCCGGCAAAGAGGGCGGCTCGGGCCGACGCGTGACGCGTGACGTTCTCAGGCGTGGGTGCCGGGGCAGGGCACCCGGCGCGACAGAAGATGCCTGTCGTGGCGACGGCAACGACGGCACGCTCCGTGGCGGCTGATGACGAAGGTTGCATGTCTAGGAAACGCTCCTGTCGCGGATTTCGTGAGGTCCAAGCCATCCTTGGGGCTCTACGCCTGACCCGACTGCGGCTGGTTCCATGCCAGGTTGACGTCGAACGGGGTGGTGCCGAGGACTCGATCGCCGGCCCGCAGCTCGACCCGGTGGCGGCCCAGCTCATGCACCTGCAGCCCCTCCATGTTCGCCACGATGTTGGCGGTGGTGGTGTTCGGCGGCACGTCCAGCCGCATCGTCGGCGGAAGGGGAAGCAACGGCTGTCCGGAGGGAGCGATGACCTGCAGGGTCAGCTCGTGGTTGCCGGGGTCGGCCTCCAGCACGGCAACGATGAAGAAGCGCCCATGGACCGACGGCAGGCCGCTCACCGTGATCCCTCCGAAGATGCCGATGGCGCTGATCTTGCCGTCCTGGGCGGTCATGGCGTAGTCGCAGATGACCAGGCTGTGCAGCTCCAGGCGCGGATCGGCCACGGGCGGGAGTATAGGCTCGCGGTTGCCGGTGTCAGGAAGCGTCGAGGAGGCCCAGGGCGGCCTCGACCAGCTCGACGATCGGCTGCGATGCCAGCTCCGCCCGGGTGAACCAGGCGGCGGCATCGGTCGAGCCGTCGACCTCGTCCCGGAGCGATCCCCCGGTCACCGCGACGCGGTAGATGATCTGGATCGCCTGGAATTCGTCTGCCGCGCTGCCGGTAACGCGGCCGCGCCGTACCCACGACTCCACGCCGGCCAGCGACAGGATCTCTCCGGTCAGGCCGGTCTCCTCGGTCAGCTCCCGGAGCACTGCATCAGCCGGCGCCTCGCCAAAGTCGAGGCCACCGCCGGGCAGCGTCCAGTGTCCGGGCCTCGCCTCGATGTGCGCCAGGCGGGTGAGAAGGATCCGCCCAGCCTCGTCGAGACACAGGGCATAGGCCGCCACCCGGGTCACCTGTCCGGGCGATCCGCTGCTGTACAGGTCCGGGTCGAGCAGCCATGCCAGCTCGCCGGCACCCGGTTCGGGTACGCCTGGGAACTCGACGCAGGCGATCCCGCCCTTCCGCATCCGGATCGAGGACGCCCCGGTCAGGAGGCTCACCGCGCTCGACAGGTCCGGCTCGTGGCCGACAAACATCACACGACGGCTGTCGGGATGGGCGGCCACGGCTGGCGCCAGGTCGCTCCAGCGTGCACCCGGACGCAGGCGGTCGTCCTGCTCGACGGGTCGGGTGAGACCGATCCCGGCGGCGAGAAGGTCGGCGGTCTGGCGGGCGCGAGGGAGCGGTGATGAGATGACGATGTCGGGGCGCAGGTTCAAGCGTCGCCAGATCGGCGCGGCCGCGCGCAGGGCTTCGACACCGGGTGCTGTCAGGGGGCGTTCGTCGTCATCGGCTGCCGCGGAATGGTGTCCGGCCTCACCGTGACGCATGAAGTACAGGGTCAAGCCGGTGGCGTCCGGATCTTTCAGTCGGGGAAGGCTTCAGGGCCGCGGTCGGCGAGCTCGCGGGCGTCTGACGCGGCGTCGGCATCGGTAGGTGGGAGCCAGGAGTAGGGGTACCGATTGTCGTCGAGCTCGCCGGCCTGGCGAGTCAGGCGCAGCGGGTGGAACGTGTCGATCATCACCGCCAGTTCCTCGGTCGCTTCTTTGCCGATGCTGGCCTCCACCGTGCCGGGATGGGGCCCGTGCGGGATCCCGGCCGGATGGACGGTGAAGGAGCTGATCTCCACCCCGCGCCGGCTCATGAAGTTGCCGGCGACGTAATAGATGACCTCGTCGGAATTGATGTTCGAGTGGTTGTAGGGCGCAGGAATGGACAGCGGGTGGTAGTCGAACTTGCGCGGCACGAATGAGCAGACCACGAAGTTCCGTGGCTGGAACGTCAGGTGCACCGGAGGAGGCTGGTGGATCCGCCCGGTGATCGGCTCGAAGTCGCCGATATTGAACGCGTACGGGTACAGGTAGCCGTCCCAGCCGACCAGGTCGAACGGATGAAACGCGTAGTGGTAGGCGGTCAGGCGCCCGCCCTTCTTGACCTCAACCACGAAGTCGCCGGTGTCGTGATGGGCCTCCATCTCGGCCGGTGGCCGGATGTCGCGCTCGCAGTACGGCGCGTGCTCCAGCATCTGGCCGTACTCGTTCCGGTAGCGCTTTGGCGGCTCGATGTGCGACGGGCACTCGAGCCACAGCATCCGCTGCTCGTCGCCACCCGGGACGACGCGGTAGGTGGTGCCGATCGGGATCACCAGGTAGTCGCCGGGGCCGTACTCGATCGGCCCGAACACGGTCTCGAGGGTCCCGTGCCCCTCATGGACGTAGAACAACTCGTCCATCTCGCCGTTCCGATAGAAATGCTCCATGGCGGCGGCAGGGCGGACCACGCCGAAGGTGACGTCCGAGTTGTAGAAGAGCGGGATGCGACCGCCGATTGCGTCGCCGGCGACCGGCACGCCCGCCGAGTTGACGAGGTGATGTCGGTGGGGGCCGTCCTCGTCATCCGTCCAGGGCTCGAGCGCGATGTCGCGGACCTTCTCGATCCGGTTGGTCTGGGTCGGC
Source organism: Chloroflexota bacterium (assembly GCA_030853945.1). Lineage (GTDB taxonomy): Bacteria > Chloroflexota > Limnocylindria > QHBO01 > QHBO01 > CF-167. The sequence goes on along the minus strand of JALYUB010000063.1, from coordinate 22,912 downwards.
GGGGTATGGTGGTAGAGGAGGCTCGCCTTGCCCGAGAAGCCCTCGACGCCGAACAGCTCCTCGGCGTACAGGCCGCCATCGGGCTTGCGGAACTGGGTGTGGCGCTTGTGCGGCACCTGGCCGCGCTGCATGTAGAACACGGTGGGGGCATTCTAGGGCCGTGCAGCAGCGTCCTCGGCCGATGCTACACTTAGTTGCGTCAGCAACGATCGTGATGCCGTTGCGGTTTTGCCAGGAGACCAAGGACCGATGTTCAACGTCACTCGCCTGAACCATGCCGTCCTCTGGGTCCGCGACGCGGACAAGGCGGCCGAGTTCTATCACAGAGTCTTTGGCTTCGAGGAGCTCGAGCGGCCACAGGGCATGCGCGCCGCCTTCATGCGCTCACCTACCGGCGGCAACCACCACGACCTCGGGCTGTTCGAGGTCGGAGCGGCCGCGCCCCGTCCGCCACGCGGTTCGGTGGGCCTCTACCACCTGGCCTGGGAGGTCGGGACGATCGAGGACCTGGCCACCGCGGCGAAGGCACTGTCGGAGGCCGGGGCGCTCGGCGGCGCCAGCGACCACGGCGTGAGCAAGTCGCTGTACGGCCGCGACCCGGATGGCAACGAGTTCGAGATCATGTGGCAGGTCCCGCGCGAGGTGTGGGGCGAGTACGCCGACTCTGGCGTCGTGCTTCCCCTCGACATGGAGGCTGAGCTGGACCGCTGGGGAACCAAGGGCGCCGTCCAGTAGGGGCGCATCGGTACACTCCCTGCGCTGTGTCCGCCCTCACACCGGTCATCCGGTCCGACGCGCACCTCGCCCACACCGGGCTGATCGAGCTGTCCGGCGGGCGTGAGATTCCGTACTGGGAGTCGCCCGAGCGAGCGATCGCCATCGAGGCCTCCCTGCGGGAAGCGGGCAGCTTCGCATTCGAGGAGCCATCGGAACACGGTCGCGAGCCGATCCTGGCGGTCCACGATGCCGACATGGTCGAGGTCTTCGAGCACGCATGGGCCGATGCGCTGTCCGCTGGCGGAACCGACGGCTCGCGGCCCTGGATCCCCGACACGTTCCTGCTTGCCGCCTATCGCGGACCGATGACGACGGGAGGCCTGCCGACCCGACGCCATGTCCGGCTGGGCGCCTACTTGTTCGACACCGCGACCCCTATCGTGGCGGGCACCTGGAATGCTGCGCTGATCGCCGTTGACGTCGCGCTGACCGCAGCCGAGCGAGTGGTGGGCGGGGCTCCACTGGCCTATGCCCTGTGCCGGCCGCCAGGACACCACGCCGCTCGCGGCATGCTTGGCGGGTATTGCTACTTCAACAACGCGGCGATCGTGGCGGAGTGGCTGCGACGCGAGGCCGGCGCCCAGCGGGTCGCGATCCTGGACATCGACTATCACCACGGCAACGGGACGCAGCAGATCTTCTGGGAGCGGAGCGACGTCCTGTACCTCTCGCTGCATGCCGATCCGGCGCGCGCCTATCCGTACTACTCCGGCTATGCGAGCGAAGTCGGCGGCGCGACTGGCGCCAGCTTCACTCGCAACTGGCCCCTTCCACCACTGACCGGGCTCGACGCCTACGCCACCACGCTGGCCGAAGCACTGCGCATGGTGGTGGCCTTTGCGCCCGATGCGCCGCTGGTCATCTCGGCAGGCTTCGACACCTTCGAGCGCGACCCGATCGGCGATCTCGCGCTGCGGACGGCCGACTACGAGGAGATCGGGCGCCTGATCGGCGGTCTCGGCGTCCCGGTGGTCGTCCTGCAGGAAGGTGGCTACGCCGTCGACGCGCTCGGCGCGAACGCGCTCGGCCTGCTGACCGGCCTGCGAGGCGCGTGACCGGGCGCCCGCACGGCCGGGCCCTGTGGCCGGCCTACCTGGCGACTTTCACCTTCACCCTGGGCCAATGGGCGTCCGGGGTCGCCATCCCGCTCCACGTCCAGTCGCTCGGCGGCTCGCTCACCGAGGCAGGCACGATTGCGGCCATTCGCTTTGGCCTGGGCGCCGTCTTCAGCCTGCCGTTCGGCGCCGTTGCCGATGCATGGGGGACGCGGCGCACCGTGATCGTGGCCGTGCTCGGCAGCGCCGCGGTGAACCTCGTCCCGATCCTCGCTCAGACGACCGGGAGCATCGCCCCGCTCTATGCCTGGGCGATCCTTTCAGGGCTCACCTCGTCGCTCTTCCTGCCGGCGATCGGAGCCTACGTGGCTGGCAGTGCCCCCGAGTCGCGGCGGGGGTCGGCCTTCGGCTGGATGACGCTCGGCACCCACAGCGGGATTGCCCTAGGCCCGGCGGTCGGGGGCCTCGCCTGGCAGCACCTCGGCATATTCGAGACCTATCTGGTCGCCACCGGCCTGGCGCTGGTCGCCCTGCTCGGACCGATCCTGATGAGCAGCGCGGTCCGCACCCGGATCGACGTCCGCGGACTGCCGGCAATGGTCGGCGCGCTTGCACGCGATCGGGTGGTGGTCGGGTGCTGGATGGCAGCGCTCGGGATCGGGCTGCCGTGGGGCGCGGTGAGCGGGCTGTTCCCCCTGTTCGGCACCTCCATCGGGCTGGCGGCCGGCTCCATCGGCCTGTTGCTGGCGCTCCAATCCATCACGAACGGGCTGTCACGGGTACCGCTCGGCAGGCTGATCGATCGTCGCGCCGTGCCACCGCTGGCAACCGCAGCGGGCTGCGCCGCCTACGCCGGCATCAGCGCATTGCTCGGGCTGCAGACAGGACCGTTCGGGATCGCCGCGGTCTTCATGACCGGGATCCTGGCGCTGGCGTTCACGTTGATGATGATCCAGGTCGTGATCAGCGAGCGTGCCCCCGCCGAGCTGCGGGCGACCGGCCTGGGCGGCTACTCGACCGCGCTCTCGGCGGGCCTGGGGATCGGTCCGTTTGTGGCGGGCGCGGTGGCCCAGTCGGGTGGCTTCGGGCTCGGCTACGGCAGCGTGGCGGCCATGGGTCTGGCAGTGGCGGGGCTCGCCGCCGTGCTGCTTGTCGGCGCGCGCCGCGTCGCGCAGGGACCCGCGCGGAGCTAGGCCTTTGCGGGCTGCGCGACCTTTCCCTGCTGCAGGATCCGGATGTGGTTGCCGAAGGGATCCCGGACCCCCATGTCGGTGCCGTAGAAGTGCTCGGTCGGCTCCTGGGTGAAGTCTGTGACGCCGCGCGACTTGAGGGTCTCGTACAGGCCCTTGGCGTCGTCGGTGATGAAGACGAGCCCACCCAGGGCGCCCTTGGTGATCAGCTCGCGGAGCTGCGCGGCGGTCGCCTCGTCATGGAGCGGCGGACCCGGCTGCTCCAGGTTGACCTCGGTTGCTCCCTCGCCGGGGACGCGGACGGTCAGCCAGCGGTAGTCACCCTGCTTGACGTCATTGCCCACCTCGAGCCCGAGCTTGTTGACGTAAAAGTCGAGCGCCTCCTCCTTGTCGAGCACATAGATCGAAGCGACGCTCAGCCTGGTGATCACGAGATCTCCTCTCCTCTCAGGTTCGAAATCGATTGGCGTGACGTTGATCCTAGGCAGCCGCCGCGGCCCCGGCTTCTCCGAAACTGCTCGATTGCATCCTCAGTCCGCCGCGCGCAGCGGTCGCATGGCCGTCAGCTGGACGCAGTTGGGCGCGACGATCGGGCCATGGCCCATCCGGTAGCCAGACGGCGTCTCGCCGACGATCTCGCGAAACATGCGGCTGAACGTCCCCAGGCTCGTGAAGCCGACGTCGAGGCAGATGTCGGTGACGCTGCGGTCGGTCTCGCGCAGCAGGAACATGGAACGCTCCACCCGTCGCCGCTGCAGGTAACGGTGCGGCGTCTCCCCGAACAGGGAGCGGAAGGTGCGGATGAAGTGGGCGTCGGAGAGACATGCCACGGCGGCCACGGCACGAATGTCGAGCGGCTCGGCGTAGGAGCGATCCATCGCGTCGCGGGCGCGCAGCAGGCGCCGGTTCAGATCCTCGACGTCCTGGCTCACGAGAGAACGCTAACCGCGCAGGATCGCGGCGAAGGCGGCGGGATCCACGTTGCCGCCGCTGATCACGATGACCCGATGGTGGTCACCGTCGCCCTGCGGCGCTGCCCCGGAAAGGTGCGCGGCCATGCCCGCGGCGCCGGAGGCCTCGACCACCAGCCGGGCACGAGCCGCGAGCTGGCGCATCGCCTCGGCCATCTCCTCCTCGCTGACCGTGACGATCTCGTCCATGAAGCGGCGCAGGTGCAGGAAGGGGAGCCAGCCGAGCTTCTCGACACGCAGCCCGTCGGCCATGGTCCGGGCCGTGAGCGATCCATCCCAGCGCACGATCTCGCCGGCTGCGAGTGACTCGCGCGCATCGGCGGCCAGCTCCGGCTCGACGCCGATCACCCGGGCACTCGGCGCCAGCGCCTCGACCGCGGTTGCGATCCCCGCCGACAGCCCGCCGCCGCTGACCGGGATCAGGACGCTGGTCACTTTGGGCATGTCCTCGGCGATCTCCAGGCCGCAGGTGCCCTGCCCGGCGATGATGCGGCGATCGTCATATGGCTCGATCATGACCCGGCCGTCCCGAGCAACCATCTCGAGCGCAATCGCGTGCCGTTCCTCGCCTGTCCGGCCGGCGAGCACGATCTCGGCGCCATCGCGCCGGACCCCGGCGACCTTGACCGGCGGGGCATCCTCGGGCATCACGATGGTCGCGTGCGCGCCTAGCAGCCGCGCGGCGCGTGCCACCGCCTGCGCGTGGTTGCCGCTCGAATAGGTGACCACGCCCCGGCCGCGTTCGGCGTCGGTCAGCGAGGCCACTGCGTTGTACGCCCCCCGCATCTTGAACGCGCCGACAGGCTGCAGGCTCTCCGGCTTGAGCCAGGTTCGGTCGTCCCATTGCAGGAGAGGCGGGTGCAGCGCCACTCCCCGGATCCGATCGGCCGCCGCCCGGATCTCGTCCAGTGTCACCAGCTCCAGCAGATCGAGCTGATCGGCGTGCTCCTCCAGATGGCTGACCGCGAACCGATCCACGATCTGGGCCAGGGTCATGTCCCCCAGCGTGGGGTGGGCGCCGGTCGCGCTCCAGCTCTCTTCCGGGAGGCCGGCCAACGTGGTCGACAGCTCGGCGAGCTGATCGGTGACGCGTTGCAGGAGGGCGGCCGGCGCAGTTCGGCGCTCACGCTCGATGGGCTCGGTTCGGCTGGCATCGGTCTTCATGCGTCCGAACGGCACGGGGTATGTGGCGCCGCCCGCGCGCGCAGCCAGAATGGCGCGGATCTGCTGCAGCCAATAGCCGGGAAACTCGGCCAGGTGCGCCCAGACCTGTCCGGCCTCCCAGCGCTCCGAGGCTCCCGGATCCGGGTCCGTCAGGCCGGGTGGCAGTGGTCTCGCGGCGTGTTCGGCAAGCCGCCGCTGCGCCGCGCCAAGGCGCGCGGGGTATCCGCTGACCGGCTCGCTGCTCACCGGTCCACGGGCCGTTCGACGATGGGCGTGGTCAGCGCCCCGAGCCGCTCGACAGCCAGCGTCACCTCGTCGCCCGGCTCGAGATAGCGCTTCAGGATCTCGTCCCTGACCTCCAGCAGGCAGCCGGTGCCGACGGTTCCCGAGCCGATCAGGTCCCCGGCGCGAAGGCGTGCATCGGCGCTGGCGCGCGCCACCATCTCGCCGAAGCTGAAGTGAGCGTCGGCCCACGACCCGCGGGAGAGCTCGACGCCGTTGACCGTGGCCGTCATTGCCAGATCGTAGCCCTTGCCTTTGCGCGCCCCGGCGAGCTCGTCGGGCGTGACCAGCCACGGACCGATGGAGGAGGCGAAATCCTTCCCCTTGGCGGGCCCCAGCCGGACAGTCGTCTCCTCGCGTTGCAGGTCGCGGGCGCTCCAGTCGTTGAAGACCAGGTACCCGCCGATCGCCTCCTCGCCGCGCTCGGCCGCGAGATCGTGCACCGGCGTGTCGATCAGCGCGGCCACCTCGAGCTCGTAGTCGAGCTCCTCGGAGGCGGCCGGGCGCCAGACCGGCTCCCCCGGCCCGCGGATCTCGGATACGTTCGAGAAGTAGAAGATCGGGAGCCGATACCAGGTCTCGGGCACCGTCCCGCCGCGGCGCTCCCACATCGTCTTCACGTGGCCCTCGAAGGCATAGAAGTCGCGCAGCGATGGCGGTTGCAGGATGGGTGGCCCGAACTCCAGGTCTTTGGCGTCGAGTGCCTCCTCGCCGTCTCCCGCTTCCACCAGATCGCCGAGTGCCTGCACGCGCAGGCCATTTCGCAGGAACGCGTCGAGAGTCGTCAGCGGCTGCCGGTGGAGCACCGAGTTGTGCGGCAGGCGCGGATCGGCCTGGACCTGCGACCGTCGCATCGGCTCCAGGTCCAGCCATCGCGCGGGGGCGTCCCCGGCATCAAGTGCCGCCGCCAGGCGCCAGGGCGTCCCGATCGGCGCGTCCGTCTCGCGGACGTGGGCGATCTTCATCGTGCCGAGTCTAGCGTCCGACCCATTCCCGACCGGTGGGTAGAATCGGGCGCAGTGAAACGCATCGGATTCCTGTCGTTCGGCCATTGGACCAATGCGCCGTCCTCGAGCACGCGATCAGCGTCTGATGCGCTCCTGCAGTCCATCGAGCTGGCGGTCGCCGCCGAAGAGCTCGGCGCGGACGGCGCCTATTTCCGGGTGCACCACTTCGCGCGGCAGCTCGCATCGCCCTTCCCGCTGCTGGCCGCGATCGGCGCGCGCACAAGCCGTATCGAGATCGGGACGGCGGTCATCGACATGCGCTACGAGAACCCGTACTACATGGCCGAGGACGCAGGTGCGGCTGACCTGATTGCCGGCGGTCGCCTGCAGCTTGGGATCAGCCGCGGATCGCCGGAGCAGGTCATTGATGGCTACCGCCACTTCGGCCACGCCCCGGCCGAGGGCGAGGATGACGGAGCCATGGCCCGCCGGCAGGCCCAGGTGTTTCTGGAGCTCCTCTCAGGCAACGGCTTCGCGGAGCCCAATCCACGGCCGATGTTCCCGAATCCCCCAGGCCTGCTGCGCCTCGAGCCGCATTCCCCAGGACTGCGCGACCGGATCTGGTGGGGCGCCGCCACGAACGCGACCGCCGCCTGGGCGGCGACGCTGGGAATGAACATGCAGACGTCAACCCTGAAGTTCGACGAGAGCGGCCAGCCATTGCATCTCCAGCAGGCGGAGCAGATCGACGCATTTCGGACCGCCTGGCGCGAGGCCGGCCACGCTCGCGAGCCGCGCGTCTCGGTGAGCCGCAGCATCTTCCCGCTGGTCGACGATCGCGACCGCGCCTACTTCGGGCACGCGCAACAGGGAGGCGACCAGATCGGCTACCTGGACGAGACGACGCGAGCGGTCTTCGGCCGCACCTATGCCGCCGAGCCCGAGCTACTCGTCAGGCAGCTGGCGGAGGACACCGCGATCGCCGCCGCCGATACGTTGCTCCTTACGGTCCCGAACCAGCTGGGCGTGGACTACAACGCGCACGTCATCGAGAGCGTCCTGGGCCACATTGCCCCGGCCCTCGGCTGGCGCTAGGCGACGGCAACCGATGGCCAAGCTGCAGCACAAGGCGGTCGGCAAGCCGGACGAGGTGCGTCCCATCGGCCACGGTGCGCTCGAGATCTTCGACCTCGACGACTTCGTCATCGGTCGCATGATCATGGAGCCAAGCTGGACCTGGCGGAAGGACGTGCAGCCAATCGCCGGGACCGATCGGTGCATGTACCACCACCTCGGCTATGTCGTCTCCGGCAAGCTCCACGTCTCGTACGCCGACGGATCGGAGGCGACGATCGGTCCGGAGGAGATGTACGAGATCCCGCCCGGCCATGATGCGGAGGTCGTCGGCGACGAGAGCTGGGTGGCGATCGACTTCCGTGGGGCGCGGTCGTACGCCCGGGCGGTGGCGGATCGCACGGACCGCATCTTGGCCACCATCCTCTTTACCGATATCGTCGGCTCGACGGCGACGCTTGAGCGGGTCGGCGACGCGGCATGGCGCGACATGCTGGCTCAGCACAACGAGCTCGTGCAGTTTGAGCTGGACCGATATCGGGGCCGGGAGATCGACAAGACGGGAGACGGCGTGGTGGCGCTCTTCGACGGCCCCGCTCGGGCGGTGGAATGTGCGGCCTCGATCGTCCGACGTGTGCGTGGCCTTGGTATCGAGATCCGGTGCGGCCTGCATACCGGTGAGGTGGAGCTGACTGCCGGCGGCGTGCGCGGAGTGGCGGTTCACCTGGCCGCGCGGATCATGGGTCTGGCAGGTGCCGGGGAGGTGCTCGTGTCCGGCGTGACGAACGACCTGCTGGCAGGGTCCGGGCTCCGCTTCGAGTCACGGGGCCGGCATCCGCTCAAGGGAATCGAAGGCGAGCGCGAGATCTTCGCGCTTGTCGGCTAGAGGTTGCCGCGCTTCTCCTGCTCGCGCTCGATCGCCTCGAAGAGGGCCTTGAAGTTGCCGACCCCGAAGCCGCGCGACCCATGCCGCTCGATGATCTCGAAGAAGAAGGTCGGCCGGTCCTGCACCGGCTTGGTGAAGATCTGGAGGAGGTAGCCCTCCTCGTCGCGGTCGGCCTCGATCCCCAGCTCCTCGAGGATCTCCATCGGGATGCCGACGTCCCCGACGCGCTCCGGGAGGTTGGCGTAGTACTCGTGCGGCAGCCCCAGGAACTCGACTCCCCGTGAGCGCAGGGCACGCACCGTGCCGACGATGTCCTCGGTGCGCAGGGCGATGTGCTGCGTCCCTGCCTCGAGGTAGTAGTCCAGGAACTCCTGGATCTGGCTCTTGCGCTTGCCATCGGCCGGCTCGTTGATCGGGAACTTGATCCGCCCGTTGCCCGACTGCATGACCTTGCTCATCAGGGCGCTGTACTCGGTGTGGATCACCTTGTCGTCGTAGTGGATCAGCTGGCTGAAGCCCATCACGTCGCGGTAGAAGTCGACGAACCGATTCATGTCGCCCAGCGCCACGTTCCCGACGCAGTGGTCGACCTCGAGCAGCTGCTGCCCGGTCGCCGCCGCGGCGGGCTTCGCGGTGCGGTGGTAGCCCGGCGCAAAGGTGCCCTGGTAGTCGCTGCGGTCGATGAACGAGTGGAGCACCTCGCCATAGGTGTGGATCGCGGATCGGCGGAGGATGCCCTTCTCGCCGGGGATGTCGGTCGGCTCCAGGGCGCTCTTCGCCCCCCGCGCAGTCGTCTCGCGCCAGGCCGATGCCACGTCGTCGACCGCAAAGGCGATGTCATGCACCCCGTCGCCGTGGCGGCGGACGTGGTCAGCGAGCTCACCGGAGTCGGTCAGCGGGGCGGTGAAGACGAACCGGATGTCGTTCTGGACCATGACGAATGACGATCTGTCTCGGACTCCCGTCTCGAGGCCGGCGTAGGCGACCGGGGTGAAGCCCCACAGGGCGCGGTAGTAGGCGGCGGCCTGCTTGGCGTTCCCTACCCAGAATTCGACGTGGTCGATCCCCTTCAATGGGAGGAAGTCGACCGCCGCATCGCCGGCGGCGGGGCGGGCAAGGGTATCGGTCATGCGCCTGATTGTACGGCGGCTGTCAGCGCCACCTCGATCATGCGTTCGACGGCGGCATCCAGGTCCTCGAGCGACATGTAGGTCTCATCGGTCCCCTCCTGCTCGTTCAGCACGTCGCTGACCGTCAGCAGGCAGGCGGCCTGCACCCCGGCTCGCGCCGCGAGGTAGAACAGGACCGATGCCTCCATCTCGAAGGCGAGCACACCGCGCTCGCGCCACTTGCTGAAGTAGTCGGCGTCGGTGTTGTAGAAGACATCGACCGATGCCACCGACCCGACCCGGACCGGGATCCCCGCCTGCTCGGCCGCATGGACGAGGGTGTGGGTCAGGGCGAAGTCTGCGGTCGGGGCGAATTGGTCTCCATGCAGGTAGCTGTTGGTGGCCCCGTCAGTCGGACAGGCGGACAGCGCGACCACCAGGTCGCCGGTGCGCAGCCCCGGCGCGATGCCGCCGCAGGTGCCAACCCGGATCAGCTGTCTGGCGCCCAGGCGCAGCAGCTCCTCGCCCACGATCGCGAACGAGGGCGTGCCCATACCCGAGGTCTGTACGCTCACCGGGTGGCCCTGGTAGGTGCCGGTCCAGCCGAACAGCGCACGATGCTCGTTCACCTGCCGCGCCTTTGCCAATCCTCCGTCGAAGCGCTCGGCGATCTTGCGCGCCCGGTTCGGGTCACCCGGCAGCAGCACCAGCGGGGCGTAGTCGCCCGGCTCGGCGCGGAGGTGGATCTGCGGCATGCCCGATAGCGTAGCGCACGGCCGGCCGGGCTCCGCCTCGACTCGGCTACGATCCACTCGATGGCTGGCTCGCACGCTCCCGATCTCGAGTTCGCGGTGCAGCTGGCTGGACGGGCGGGCGATCTGCTCACGGCGAGCTACGAGCGTGTCGCGAGGGTAGATCGCAAGAGCAAGCGAGACGTGGTGACGGACGTGGACTACGCCAGCGAGGCGCTGGTCATCAAGGCGATCAGGGAACGCTTTCCGGGGGACGCGATCCTGGCGGAGGAGTCCGGTCGCCACGAGCGAGCCGACAGCGACGGGAAGCCCGCCGCCCGGCCACATCGCGCCCGATGGAGCCGGCGGACGTGGGTCGTCGACCCGCTCGATGGCACGGTGAACTATGCGAACGGCATCCCGTTCTTCTGCGTCTCGATCGGGCTGATCGAGGACGGCGCGCCCGCCGTCGGGGTCGTGCTCGACCCGTTGCGCGGGGACTGCTACGCGGCGACGGCCGACGGCGCGGCGACCCTCAACGGGGACGCCGTCCGGGCAGGCGACAAGGAGCAGCTGGGCGACTTCGTGGTCAGCCTGGCGATCATCGGGCGCAGCGGCATTGCCCGCGAACGGCGCGTCGCAGGCGAGATCAGGATCGGCCGTCGGATGGGGAGTGCCGCGCTGGCGCTGGCCTATGTCGCCTCCGGTCGCTTCGACGCGTTCGTGCAGAACGGAGGGCTCTCGCTGTGGGACATCGCGGCGGCCGGGCTGATCGCCGAGCGCGCGGGCGCGACAGTGTCCGACCTGCACGGCGGGCCGTGGTGGAACACGACGAAGCGCGGCCCGAGGCTGAGCATCGTGGCGGCCCCACAACCGCACCAGGCCACCCTGCTCGAGCTGCTGCGGGCGGCGCGCACCACGGTCGAGACGCGCCGCTAGAGGTCGAGCGCAGCCTCCCGCATCACCGTTGCGAACATGGCCAGTGTCCGGGCCGTGGCGCCCCAGATGCGGTGGCCCAGGTAGCGGTAGACGGCAGCCCGCAGCTGCCAGCCGGGTCCCTCGATCAGCTCATCCAGCACGACCTCATCGGCGAGCAGGTAACGGAGGGGAAGCTCCACGATCTCGGCCACTTCCTCGGTGTGCGGCACCAGGGCCGGTCGAGCCGCTGCCGTCCCCACGAACGGCCGCAGCTCGAAATTGCTGACAGGGATCCAGATGTCGTCCAGGGCGCCGGCGATCCTGATCGCCTTCGGATCCACGCCGATTTCCTCCTGTGTTTCGCGCAGCGCGGTCGCCTCGCGGGATGCGTCGGCCGCGTCCGTGGCCCCACCGGGCAGCGAGATCTCGCCGGCGTGCGAGCGCAGGTCGGCATGGCGCACGGTGAGGGGCAGCGTCAGCTCGCCATCGACGGCCGGATACAGGAGCAGCAGGGTGGCCGCCGGACGGGCGGGCGGGAACGTCGTTCGATCGTATCGCCGCGGGGCAGTGCCCTGGTGCACGCTGCGAGGGGCGAAGCGCGGATCGGGCGAGATCGGCCTGGTCGCCGCAGCCAGGGCATGGGCGATGGCTTCCTGCCAGCCCGCCTCGCCGCGTAAGATTCGGTCCATGGCCTTCCCCGCTCCTGCCGATCGTGACTCGCTGGCCCGCGCGGCCCTGTACCGCACTCGGGTGCTCGTCAATCGCACGCCGCACTTCACCACGCGGGCCCGCCACGAGGCAAATCGCGCGCTCGATCTGCTCGACGCACAGCTCGGGCTGAACCAGGTCAACGTGCCCGAAGCGGCCCGCGGAATCGAGCTGCTGATCCGCGCCCACGCCTCGCTGGCGTTCGCACTGCTGCGCGATCCCGCGTTCGTCGATCGCTTCGGTGCGGCGCTGCGGCATCTTGGGCTGCGCGGCATCGAGCAGCGTCTCGACGAGGTCACGCACTCGGTGATGGCGGTGCCGATTCCCGGCCCGACCGGCGGCCGCCGCCACCGGGACGAGCTGCCTCCCGACGAGCGCGTCGATGCGGAGGGAAGGCCTCTGCCGCCGCCAGCCGGCTAGAGAAAATCCCGGGCAGCAGGCCGGACCACTGGACAGGGTGTGGCAACGTAACGGCGCAGAAGCCGCACCGTCATCAGATCGGTAGCGGCGAGTGGAGGGTAGGCGAGCCATGTCGTGGCTATCCCGTCAGTTCTCGACCCGGGTCCTGGTGCTGATCCCGATCGCGATCGCCATCAACATCGTCCTCGGCTATACCGTCCAGACGGTGCTGAAGCTGCCGATCTACCTCGACTCGATCGGCACCATCCTGGTCGGCGTCCTGGCCGGGCCGATCGCGGGCGCGGCAACCGGCGCCGCCTCCAACCTGATCTGGCAGTACGCTCCGGGCATCGGCGGCGGCACCATCGGCCCGTTCGCTATCGTCGCGGCAGTCATCGGGCTGCTGGCCGGGCTGTGGGGCTACCTGGGTGTCTACCGGCCTCGGCCTGCCTCGGGCGCCCGCCTGTGGGGAGCCGTGGTCATCGGCGTTGCGATCATCCTGCTGCTGGCCTCGCGCATCTACAACAACCCGGCCTACACCGACCCGAACGTCGGTGGCTACCCCGACTGGGTCTTCACGGCCGCGATCGTGATCGCGGTGGTGGCCTCGCTGGGGGTCGCGGCATTCATCCTGATGCGGCGGGACGCCGCGGGCGCATGGGTAGCTGCAGCAGGTGCCCTGACCGGGATCGTGGCGGCCATCCTATCGGCGCCGATAGCCGCCTACGTCTTCGGCGGCGTCACGGGTTCGGGGACCGACCTGATCGTGGCGGCTCTCCGCCAGGGCGGCGCCGATGTCTACAACGCGTCGCTCGGCCAGGGCCTGTTCAGCGATCCGATCGACAAGACCATCACCAGCTTCGTGGTGTTCATCATCCTGGCAAGCCTGTCCGAACGGGTCATCGCCCGCTTCCCGCTCGGCGAGCGCATCGTGCGAGCCGACGCGCCCACCTGAGCATCAACGGGAGCCTGTGTCGACAGCGGCGCGAACCATCGGCCTGGGTGACTCGCGCCCCGAACTTCCCGACTTCGTGCAACCCCTGCCCACGGGGGCTTACCGCGCGCTGAACCCGACGACCAAGCTGGTCATCGCTGTCTGCGAGGCGCTGGTCGCATTCACCGTTCGCGGCTGGACCGGGCCACTGGCAATTCTGCTGGCGCTGGGGGTGACGGCGGCCGTCGCACGGCTCGGCCGCCGGCTGCTGCCGTTCCTGATCGCCACCCTCCCGATCACCGCCTCGATCCTGCTGGTCAACACCTTCCTGTTTCCAGGCGCCACCGATGCGATCGTCAGGATTGGCCCGTTCGTGCCGACCTGGACGGGCCTGGAGGCGGCCCTGCAGGCCACGCTGCGCGTGGTCGCATTCGCGATGTCGGTCGCCGTGCTCGTCCTCACCACGCGGCCCGATGAGCTGGTGGCCGACCTCGAGCAGCGCGGTGCGCCTCGGGGAGTCACGTTCGTCATCGGGGCCACCGTCCGCACCATTCCACGCGTGGTGCACCGCGCCGCGGAGATCACCGACGCCCAGCGGGCGCGCGGTCTGGATACCGAGGGCCGCATCTGGCGCCGCGTACGCGGGGTCCTGCCGCTCGCCGCGCCGCTCGTGTTCGGCTCGCTCAACGAGGTCGAGGAGCAGACGATGGCGCTGGAAGCCCGCGCATTCTCGGCGCCGGCGCGGCGCACGCCGTTGCGTGCCTTTCCCGACGACCTCCGTCAGCGCGGCCTGCGCTGGGGTCTGACCCTGGGGACCGCGCTGCTCATTGTGCTGTCGGTCGCAGGAGCGCTCGCATTCCTGCCATGACCGTCGAGGCCCGGCCATGACGCTGACCTTGAGGGCGGTGACGTATCGCTACGCGGGCATGAAGCAGCCGGCGCTGAGTGAGATCTCGCTCGAGGTCGCGCCCGGCTCGGTGACCGGCGTCGTGGGGGCCAACGAGGCCGGCAAGTCGACCCTCTGCCTGCTGGCCGCAGGCCTGGCTCCAGCGACCATCGGCGGCCACGTCGACGGGCTTGTTCAGATCAATGGCCTGTCGACGGGCGAGACCCGACCATCGGAGCTCGCGCAACTGTGCGGGATCCTGTTCCAGAATGCCGAGACCCAGCTGTCCGGCACGGCCGCCACTGTCTGGGAGGAGGTGGCGTTCGGGCCACGCAATCTGTCGCTGCCGCTGAGCGAGGTGGTGGACAGGACCGAGGGGGCGCTCGCCACCCTCGGCATCGACGCCCTGGCGCCGCGCGAGCCGAGCCGATTGTCAGGTGGGCAGGCCCAGCTGGTGGCACTCGCCGCGGTCCTCGCCATGCGCCCGGCCTACCTGGTGCTGGACGAGCCGACGAGCCAGCTGGATCCGCAGGGCACCCAGCTGGTAGGGGACGCGCTGCAACGGCTGGCCCGCGACACCGGCGTCGGACTGCTGGTGGTCGAGCACAAGACCGATCTGCTGGCGTCGATCGCGGGACGGTGCATCGCGCTCGCCGCCGGCCGCATCGTGGCCGAAGGCCCGTGTGCCGCGGTCCTCGGCGACGCGCACCTCGAGGACTGGGGGGTCGAGGCACCGGCCGCAGTCCGCATCGCCCGCGCCGCGCGGGCAGGCGGCCTCAAGGAGCCGCTCCTATCAGCGGTCATGACCCAGCCATGAGCGAGCCGATCGCCGAGACCAGGCAGCTGGTGTTCACCTACCCAGGCGGCGTTCGCGCGCTCGACGGGATCGACCTGCAGGTCATGGCCGGCGAGCGGCTGGCCATCATCGGCCAGAACGGTTCGGGGAAATCGACTCTGGTCCGACACTTCGTCGGCCTGCTGCGAGCGACGTCCGGCGAGGTGCGCATCGGCGCTGAGCCGGTCGGCAAGCGCCACGTCGCGGAGCTGGCACGGACGGTGGCAATCGCGTTTCAGAACCCGGACCGCCAGATCTTTGCCGGCCGCGTACGAGACGAGGTCGCATTCGGGCCGCGCAATCTCGGACTGCGGGGTGCGGCGCTCGACGAGCGGGTGGGCGCGGCGCTCACGGCCGTCGGACTCGAGCGACACGGTGGCGGCAACCCGTACGACCTCGGCTTCTCGCAGCGCAAGCTGCTGGCACTCGCATCGGTCGTGGCGATGGGGGCGCCAATGATCGTCCTCGACGAACCGACCACCGGGCAGGACGCGCGAGGCGTGCGACGGGTGGAGCGCCTCATCGGCGAGCTCGCGGCACTCGGGACGACCGTGGTCGTGATCAGCCATGACATGCGCTTCGTGGCCGAGACCGCGGAGCGCATCGTGGTTATGCGCGCGGGACGCATCGTGGGCGATGGGACGCCGGACGCGATCTTCTCCGAGCCAGGCTGGCCGGTGCTCGCGTCGACCTACCTGGAGCCGCCGATGGCCGCTCGCATCGGCGCCCGGCTCGGCCTTGGCCCGACCCCTACCGATCGAGCCCTCGTGACTCGCGCGATTGAGGCGGGGGAGCGCGGACTCAGCCCCCGGGATTGACCGCGCGCGCCAGGCGTGTCAGCAGCTCGGCCTTCATCGGCTCGGGGTCGATCGCCATCGCGATCTGGACCGGCCGCCGCTCCTGATCATCGGACCGGAACAGGCTGCCGGCGAGGTGGGGATCGCCGCCCGTGTCACAGGCGAGCACCTCGCTGACGGACTCGGTCACCAGGTCTGGTCGCAGCAGCGAGCCGATGAGCGCGACCGGATCGTGCAGGTAGCAGCCATCGAGTCCCTCCGCCTCGCGATGAAACGCCACGTAGAAGCGGACCGCGTCGCGGACGACGGCCGCCAGGTGGGTGTCCGGCAGGCCGTCCAGGTCCTCGAGCATGAAGATCACGTCCTGCGTGGCATCCAGCGGGAAGATGTCCGACAGGCCGCCGGCAGCCAGGCACGCTTCGGCGGCCTCGGGATCGACGCAGGCATTCCATTCGCCGGTCTCGGTGGTGTTGCCGCGCTCCTCGACCGCACCACCCATCCAGACGACCTGTCGGGCGCCGCCGCGCAGGTCGACGCCATTCAGCGCCGCAGAAGCAAGGTTGGTCAGCGGGCCGAGGGCCACCACCGTCAGCTCGCCCGGATGCCGATCGATGTGCGCCCCCAGGTAGCGCGCGGCCGGCACTGGCGTGAAATCGGTCGATCCGAGCTCCGGATCCTCCCCAGTGAGCTCAACGTAGCCCGTACCGGTTGGCCCGTGCGTGTCGTGGGCGGTCCGCAGCCTCCGGTGCAGGGGCCGCGCGGCCCCCACGCTGACCGGCACATCGCCGCGTCCGGCCATGCGCAGGATCTTGCCGGTGTTGCGCGCCACGTGATGGATCTCGACGTTGCCGGCGACGCAGGTCACGCCTCGCAGGTTCAGCTCCGGTGCCGTCGCTGCAATGAGCAGCGCCACCATGTCGTCGATCCCGGTGTCGACATCCAGGATGACCGGACGTGGCTCGGCATCGGGCGGGAGCGCCTGCATCGGGGTCATCCTACCCCGCTATCGCGGCCAGCCACCGGCGCGCCCCACCTTGCTGGCCAGCTCGCGGCCGAGCTGCGACGCGATGAACTGCGCTGCCGCCAGGACCCCGTCCAGGTCGACCCCGCTCGGCACGCCCTCCCGATCGAGCAGGTAGACAAGATCCTCCGTCGCCAGGTTGCCGGCGGAGCCGGGCGCATACGGCGAGCCGCCGGTGCCGCCGGCCGAGGCATCAAAGGCGCGGATGCCGAGCTCCATCGCGGTCACCACGTTGGCAAGTGCCGTTCCCCGCGTGTCATGCAGGTGCAGCGCCAGCACCTCGGGCCCGATGCCGGCCGTGCCGAGTGCCCCGAGCACCCGCCGCACGTCCACCGGAGTCGCCACGCCGACCGTGTCGCTGATGGACAGCTCGTCGACGCCGAGCCGCAGCAGGCGATCGCTGAGCGCGACGACCGCTCCCTCGGGGACCTCGCCGCTGTACGGGCAGCCGAACGCGGCGCTGACGTAGGCACGCACCCACATCCCCCGTTGGCGCGCCGCCGCGACGAACGCCGCGAAGGCGGCCAGCGACTCATCGATCGTCATCCTGATGTTCGCCGCCGCGTACGCCTCGGAGGCCGCCGTGAACAGGCAGATGGCATCGGCGCCGGCCGCCACGGCACGGTCCATGCCGCGCTGGTTTGGCACCAGCACGGGGTAGCGGACCCCCGGCCGGCGCTCCAGCTGCGTCATCAGCTCATCGGCGTCGGCCAGCTGCGGGATCGCGTCGGGCCGGACGAATGACGTCGCCTCGATCTCGCGCAGCCCGGCGTCGGCCAGCATCGCGATGAACCGCAGCTTGGCTTCGGTCGCCACGATCGTGGCCTCGGCCTGCAGGCCGTCGCGCGGCCCGACCTCGTAGATGCGAACCTCGGGGCGGCTCATCGGTCGGTCATCTTAGGCCGATACCTCCGCCAACAGGTCGCCGCGCTGGACCTGCTGGCCAACCGCGACCGCCACGCGCGTCAGTGTGCCCGCCAGCGGCGTGGCCACCGCGTGCTCCATCTTCATGGCCTCGATCACCACGAGCGCCTGGTGTGCCACGACCGATGCGCCCTCGTGGGCATGCACCGCGATCACCCGGCCGGGCATCGGGGCTACCAGGGTCGCCGACCCGCCGGCCTGGGCCGCATGCCTGACCGCCTCCTCGATGCTGGGTGGCGGAGCCAGCGAGAGCTCAAGCGACTGCCCGTCGACATCGACGTGCGCCACGTCCCCCTGGACCGTGACCTCGGTGCCGCCCCTCGTGCCGAGCTCGATGCGCCGCTCCTCGTCTCCGTATCGAAACCGCACCGCGGCAGGAGCGGCCGCGCGCCACCCGCCGCTCCATGGTCCACCCGCACGGCCTTCGAACAGGGCAGCCGCGGCCGTACGCCAGGCACCATCGTTCGGCTGCGGGGGGGGAGGCAGGGGCAGGCTGGCAAGCGTGTCGGTCCTGACCTGGCCGTCGCGCACGACCGGCTGATCGACGAACCATCGCAGGAAGCGAAGGTTGGTGCGAACGCCAAGGACGAGCGTCTCCTCCAGGGCGGCGCTCAGCCGAGCCAGCGCCTCACCCCTGGTTCGCCCGTGGGCGATCAGCTTGGCAAGCAGCGGGTCGTATCGGTCGGACACGACGTCGCCCTCTCCGATCCCGGCATCAACCCGCACGTCATCGGGCCAGCGCAGGCGAAGGATGCGACCCGCGGCCGGCAGGAAGCCGGCGTCCGGATCCTCGGCGTACAGGCGTGCCTCGATCGCGTGCCCATTCCAGCGGACCGCCGCCTGCTCGATGCCAAGCGGCTCACCGGCAGCGATGCGCAGCTGATCGGCGACCAGGTCGCGGCCGGTCACCGCCTCGGTGACCGGATGCTCGACCTGCAGCCGCGTGTTCATCTCGACGAAGAAGAACTCGCCGGCATCGGTCAGCAGGAATTCGACGGTTCCGGCATTGGCGTAGCCGACCGCGGCGGCGACGGCGAGGGCCGCGGCCCCCATCCGCGCACGCAGGTCCGGCGTGACCGACGGCGCAGGCGACTCCTCGACGACCTTCTGGTTGCGGCGCTGGGCGGAGCAGTCTCGCTCGCCGAGATGGATGCCATGCCCCTGGCTGTCACACAGGATCTGGACCTCGACGTGGCGCACGCCCTCGAGCAGGCGTTCGAGGATCAGCCGATCGTCGCCGAACGCCCGCCGTGCCTCGCGCCGGGCTGCGCCAAGCTCGTCACTCAGGTCGGCGAGGTCACGCACGACCCGCATGCCCTTGCCGCCGCCGCCGGCGGACGGCTTGACCAGGATCGGGAAGCCGATGCGCATTGCCTCCGCCGACAGTGCCGCGTCGTCCTGGGCCTCGCCGTCATAGCCGGCCACGACCGGAACGCCATGTGCCGCCGCAATTCGGCGCGCCGCGGCCTTGTCGCCCATCAACGCGATGGCGGCCGACGGCGGGCCAACCCAGATCAGCCCGGCCAGCTCGACGGCCGCGGCGGCAGAGGCGTTCTCCGCCAGGAAGCCGTAACCGGGATGGATTGCGTCGGCGGCCGCGCGATGTGCGGCGCCCAGGATCGCGCCGATGTCCAGGTAGCTGGTGACCTGGAGCGCAAGGTCGACGTCATCCGGCAGCCGATCATCCGGCGCATGGACGCCGACGGTCCGGATGCCCAGCTGCCGAGCGGTTCGGGCGATTCGGGTCACGATCTCGCCGCGGTTCGCGATCAGCAGCGTCCGGATGGGCGAGCCCGAGGGCCGTTCGGATTGCGGCGCCGTCGTCTCCGCAACGGCCTCCAAGGATGAGCGCGCCACTCGCACCCTGCCGCCGACCCGGACGGCCGGCAGCCTCCCTTCGGCGACCCAGCGCTGGACGGTACGCACCGTGACGCCCAGCTCCTCCGCCACCTGGCGGGGGGTCAGACTCTCGTCGGGCATGTCGCGATTGTCGCAGAGAGGTCCGCGCTACTCCTCGCGCCAGGACGGCGGGCGCTTTTCCAGGAACGCGCCGAGCCCCTCCTGCCCCTCGGGCGAGACCCGCTGCCGAGCCGCCGACCGCACCGTCAGCTCAAGCGCCTCCGCCCGCGACAGGCCGCGCTGCTCGCGGATCACCGCCTTGGCGTTGCGCGACGCCTGTGGTCCGGCCGACAGGATCTCCTCCAGCAGGGCATCGACGCGTGCCGGGATCGCGCCCTCGTCGGCCACCACTTCCGACACCAGCCCGATCGCCAGGGCTCGCGCCGACCCGAAGCGCTCGCCGCTCAGGAACAGCGCTCGTGCCGGCCCCTCCCCGATGCGAGGGAGCACGAATGGGCTGATCACGGCCGGGATCAGTCCGAGCTTCGCCTCGGTGAAGCCGAAAAGAGTGTCGGCACTGGCGATGGTGATGTCAGCGACGCAGCAGAGGGCCATGCCGCCCCCGAGTGCGGCGCCTTGGACCGCTGCCAGCACCGGCACGGGACAGGCGTCGATCGCGCCCAGCATCTCCTGCAGCCGTCGTGCATCCGCCTCGTTGTCCTCCATCGACAGGGCTATCGAGGCGCGCTGCCACTCGATGTCCGCGCCGGCGCAGAAGGCCTTCCCATCCCCGGCCAGCACGACCGCACGAAGCGAGTCGGGCGGCTCGACACTGATTCGATCGAAGGCCTCGCGCAGGGCCGCGATCAGCTCGGCATTGAATGCGTTGCGGACCTCCGGACGGGCCAGCGTGATCCGTGCCACCGCGCCGGAGCGCTGGACGTGCAGCACCTCAGTCATCGGCGACTCTTGCGGTAGAACGGCTCGCTCACGGCCCGCACGGATGCGAGCAGGGGCTCCTCGAGCCACACCACGTCGGTGCCGTCGGGAACGTCGACGACTGCCGTCGCGCTCTCCCCGCCGAGCAGGCCGAGCATCAGACGACGCGTGCCGTCGCTCTCCGATTCGACCAGCCATGCAGCCTCGACAGCTGTACCCCGCAGCGCGTCGCGCAGCGGGGGCTCGAGCGCGACGGCCTCGCGTCCCGCCAGGCGCAGGCGGATCGAACGGCTGACCGATGGCGGCGCGAGCGGCTCGTCGGTGCCCGGCAGCCGGCCGTCGGCCAGCGAGGCCAGCTCGTCGGGCTCGAAGCGGTAGGGGATCGGGCCGGCCGGATCCATGATGGCCGGCACACCCGCGGCGGCCATGTTGCCGATCGCGATCCGGGCGGGGAGCGGCAGGCTGGCGGTGCCGCGCGGCGACCAGGCCGACAGTGCAGCCACCGACGCGAAGCAGACGCTGGTCGGCCTGCCCTCGGCATCGGCCGCGAGGAGCACGCTGACCTCGACCTCCTCGTCGTCATTGACGGCACGGTCCAGCGCCGTCTTCGCCTCGTCGCCGTGCTCCGGCGGCACCGGCAGCAGCAGGGTTCCGCTCATCAGAGTCCGATAGAACGCATCCAGCGCGGCTCGACCGCCCTCGCCGGTGGCCTCGGCATCTCGCGCTGCCAGCATCGCCTCGAAGATGGCGAGCGAGCTCTCTTCGAGCGCGCCACTCGGCATCGAACGATCGTGCGAGCCGGGGGCGGGACGGTCAACGGCCATGTTTGGCAGCCTACCACCGGGCCCGGGGTACGATGCATCCGATGGCCAGCGGGATCGACCACATCGTCATCGCCGTGGCAGATCCCGACGCAGCGGCGTCGGAGCTGACCGAGGCGGTCGGCCTGGAATTCACCGCCGGGGGCAGCCACCCCGGGCTTGGCACCTTCAACCGGATCGCCTTCCTGGGCGACGCGTACCTCGAGCTGATCGGCGTGGAGGACGCTTCGCTGGCGGCGGGCTGGGCGGTCGGCACGGCCGCGATGCGTGTCCTCGAACACGTCGGCGGGTTCGCGACGTACGCGCTTGTCGACGACGCGATTCGCGTCAGCGTGGCCCGTCTGCAGGCCAACGGCAGCACGATCGGGCCGGTGGTCCATCGCAGCCGCGAACGCCCGGATGGCGAGCAGGTCGAGTGGTGGAGCGCGACGCCGCCGGAGCTGGGACCGGATCGGCCGCCATTCCTGATCAAGCACCTCCCCGCCGGCGCGGAATGGGGGGCCGAGGCATTGGCCGCCCGCCGAGCCTTCAGCCACCCGATCGGCTCGCCGGCAGTGATCGAGCAGCTGCAGCTCGCGACGCCTGATCCGCAGGGACTGGCGGCCGCCTGCTACCGCGACCTGGGCCTCCAGTTCTGGCTCGTCGGCGATGTCGCGGTCTGTTCCATCGGGCGCCAGGCGATCCGGCTGATCAGCGGAGAAGCGAGGGCGACCATCGTCATCGGCGCGGAGGTGGACGAGCCGCACAGCGTCACCGCCTGCGGGATCGACATCGAGGTCGTCCCTGCGACGCTCCCTGCTGCGACCGTCACATCCTGAAGACGCCGAAGCGCGTCTCGGGGATCTCCGCGTTCAACGCAGCGCTGATCCCGATCGCCAGCACGCGACGAGTGTCCATCGGGTCGATGACCCCGTCGTCCCATAGCCGCGCAGTCGAGTAGTAGGGTGACCCCTGGCGGTCGTATTCGGCCAGGATCCGGGCCTCGAACGCATCCCGCTCGGCGTCCGACGGGAAGTCGCCGCTGACCGTGGACAGGACGCGGGCGGCCTGTGCCCCGCCCATCACGCTGATCCTGGCATTCGGCCACATCCAGAGCTGCCTCGGCGAATAGGCGCGACCGGCCATCCCATAGTTCCCGGCGCCGAACGAGCCGCCGATGATCACCGTGAACTTGGGCACCGCGGTGGTGGCGACCGCGTTCACCAGCTTGGCGCCGTCCTTGGCGATTCCGCCCGCCTCGTACTCGCGGCCGACCATGAAGCCGGTGATGTTCTGGAGGAACAGCAGCGGCACGCGCCGCTGGCAGGCAAGCTCGATGAAGTGGGCGCCCTTGAGCGCGGACTGGCTGAACAGCACGCCGTTGTTGGCGAGGATGCCGACGGGGTTGCCGTCGAGGTGGGCGAAGCCCGTGACCAGCGTCTCGCCGTAGCCGGCCTTGAACTCGTGGAAATCGGACCCGTCGACCAGGCGACAGATGACCTCGCGGACGTCGTAGCCGCGCCGACTGTCGGATGGGATGACGCCGGCGAGGCCCTCGGGGTCGACCGCCGGCGGCCGAGGCTCGCGCCGCGGCCAGGGTGGCTCTGGCTTGCGCCAGGCGAAGCTGTCGACGATCTGCCGACCGAGGGCGAGGGCGTGCTCGTCGTCGAGCGCCTCGTGGTCGGCGACCCCGGAGATCCTGGCGTGGACGGCAGCGCCGCCGAGG
>JALYUB010000052.1 GCA_030853945.1 Chloroflexota bacterium | reverse complement strand
AGATCCGGCAGCGCGCCATGGACCGGCGCACCGGCGCCTTCGGTGGCGGCCTGGAAAGCCTCTTCTCACGACCGAAGGCCGACGACATCGAGCTGGTCGACAGCCAGCGCCGGCTTGAGCCCTTCTGGCACGTTGGCTGCAGCGCCCTCTACGTCTATGACCGATCCCACGACTACACCGTGCCAGTCAGCGGAGCCCAGGTGCAGGCTGTCTCGGTCCACGGCGAAGAGCACAAGGTCAACGCCGGGAGCTTCGTGGTCTCAACAATCGAGCACAGCCGCGAGGAATATCGCCAGGCCCTGTTCCTTGACGGCGTCACCGGCGCACCGGTCGCCGACGCTGCGACCCTGGTCGGCGGTACGCGGCACGAGGTCACCGATCTCGACGCGCTCGCAGCCGAGAGCGACATCGTGGTGCCGCCGGAGCAGCGTGCCTCGTTCGTGGTGCGACAGCTGTTGACGGGGATGCTCAAGCCCCTCCAGGCCGATACCGTCCACGAGGAATCGATCACCTTCGAGCAGATCGACCTCTACTACCGTCCGTGGTGGGCGTTCGAGTTCCACTGGAAGCTCAAGGACAAGAAGGGCGTCGTGGAGCTCGACGCCGTCACGGGTCAGCTGCGCAACAGCCAGGCGCTGATGGCCAGACTGTCACGCACCGTGACACGCGACTCGCTGTTCGACATCGGGGCCGACACCGTCGGCCTCCTGGTGCCGGGCGGCAGCATCGCGGTCAAGGTCGCCAAGATGGCGATCGACCACCAGCAGCAGCGCTAGGTCAGTCCTCCAGACGCCAGCGCATCGCGCCCCACGGCTCGGCAGTGGCAACGCCAAAAGCCGTCCGCGGCTTCAGGACGTAGAGGTACCAGGGGGGCGGGCCGGCGCTGGGCGCGCTGAACGCCGCGGTGAGGGCGCCGTCGCGCACGCTGGCCGGCCATCCCTGCGCGGCATACAGCCTGGCAAGACGCTGCAGCGTCGCCTCGTCGCCCACCTTGGCGGCTGTCCCGTGCAGGACCACGTCCAGGCCGGGGAGCGCGACCGCGATGGCGCATTTCGGGTTCGCGGCGAGGTCCCTGCTCTTGCGCGTGCCGTCGCCGCTGGTGAAGTAGACGGCGCCGTCCAGCCAGACCGCACCCACCCCGGCGACGTGCGGCGTCCCATCCGGCCCGACCGTCGACATCCAGTAGGTGATCGGGGCGTGACCCTCCACTTCCAGGTTCCGAGTCGCCGTCTCGAGCCCTTCCGACGCCCGCGACCACGGAATCGGGTCGTTGCCATAGATATCCAGGTTCTTCTGGACGATCGCCCTGGTCATTCGCTGAGCCTAGCAGCGGCTTCCGGCAACGGGGTTCGGAAAGCCCGACCTCGGACCATCAGCCAGACCGTGATCCCGGCGATCAGGTAGCCGCTTCCCTGCACGACGAGCAACGCGATCACGGGCACGAACTCGCCCAGGACGCCCGCGACGACGGCGCCGATCAGCGCCCCGATTCCGGCCACCGCCCCAATGGCGCCCGCCACCCGCCCACGGTGGCTGTCCTCGGTATGCGTCTGCTGGAGGGTCGTCGTGGCAGCGCCCATGGCGGCGCCGGGGACGCCCACGATCACGAGCATGACCAGTGCCGGCCCGATGTACGGGTAAACGGCGGGATAGGTGAACAGCACCAGGTCGATCGCCCCGAACGCAACGGCCCCGCCGATGAGCAGCGGCAGCGCACGCAACCGGGTGCCCAGGCGCGCGATGACCAGCGCACCGGCCAGGCCGCCGATCGCCTGGGTCGAGAGGACCAGGCCCCAGCCGGTGCTGTCGGAATGCAGCGGTCCAACCACCCAGACGACGAAAAGGGCGGCGGTCAGCCCCTCACCGATGGCCGTGATGCTGGCGAAGACCAGCAGCGCGCGCAGGATCGGGTGATGCAGCACCACGCGCAGCCCGTCCCGCCATTCACTGACCAGCCGGCGCCATGCGGACACGGCGGCATGCTCGATCGAGTCCGTGGCCCGGTGCGTCGTGGGCGCAACCCGTATCAGCGCCAGCATGCCGGCGGATGCGACGAATGAGACCGAATCGACCAGCGTCACGGCAGACAGCCCACCGACGGCCACAACCACTCCGCCAATGGCCGGCCCGATCAGGCGTGACAGGTGGTGCCCCACACCGCTCAGCGCGTTGGCCGTCAGCAGCTCGTCCTTGCCGCCCGCAAGCAACGAGGGCATCAGCGCCGTTTCCGCCGGGCTAAACAGCTGCGAGACGCTGCTCTCGATGACCAGCACGGCGTAGACCACCCACAGTCCCAGCTGCGGGACCAGCAGCAGCGGGAGCAGGCTGAGCGCCTGGAGCAGATTGACGACGATCATCAGACGCCGCCGATCCCATCGGTCTACATAGACCCCCGCAATCGAGCCGAGCAGGATGTGGGGGACAAGGTGCGCCAGCACCATCCCGGCGGTGGCCAGGGTCGAGCCGGTGAGTCGGTAGATCTCGTATGGAAGCCCGACGAAGAGGACGAAGTCGCCGAGGTTTGAGACAAATCCCCCGAACCAGAGCAGTGCGTAGTTTCGCTGGCGCAGGACCTTGAGCATCAGCCGATCAGCCGAATGGCTTCACGATCATGTCGAACAGGAAGGCCAGGATGATGATCGGGTCGAACCAGTCCGTGAAGGCCGCGCGTCGGTCGTCCAGCGCGGCTCGCAGCTGAGGAGATGGCACGGCATCGGGGCTCTCGGCCGCCAGCTGGGTGACCTGCTTGAACCAGGGCGTTGTGATGACTGCACCCACGATGGAAGCGAGGATGAACAAGGCGTAGGCGATCAGCAGGAACGGCTGGAACGGGTTGAAGCCGTTCACGAAGATGGCGATGATCCCGAGCAGTGCGCCGATGCCGAACAGGGCGGGGATCGCCCGGATGATCGGCGCAGAAAGGGCGAAGCTGCGTCGGATGGCCGGCACGTCTCCGCTCTGTCCGATGCGTCGCAGCACGAAGGTCGGTCCGAGCGAGAACGCCACGGCGGTGAACATGGCGGCGACGTGCAGGAAGACGAAGATGCGCATGGGTTCAATCTCCAATCGAGGCCGATGAGCGGGGCGCCATTGTGGCGCATCGCCCACGCCGCCAAGTCACGCGCACGCACTTCCCGGCGCGCTCATCCCGGTGGCCAGCTCATGGCGCGGCCGCCGAGCAGGTGGAAGTGCAGATGGAAGACGCTCTGGCCGGATTCCGCTCCCACGTTGCTGATGATTCGATAGTCATCCAGGCCGCCGTCCTTCGCGACGCGTCGCATCGCGCTGAACAGGGCGGACAGCAGGTCGCCATCGGCATCTGTCAGGTCCGCCGCTGAGTCGAGATGCCGGCGCGGGATGGCGAGGACGTGGGTCGGCGCCTTTGGGTTGATGTCGCGGAACACGATCACCGCCTCGTCTTCGAAAACGCGGTCGGCCGGGATTTCCCCGGCCGCGATCCGGCAGAAGAGGCAGTCCGCCTGGTAGGTGGGGTCGCGTTCGGCCATGTGCGGAGCCTAGGCGAAGTCGCCGGTCCGCGACAAGATGGCCGCCGCCACCGCGACGGCCACGGTCTCCGAGCGCAGGATGCGTGGCCCCAGTCCGGCGATCGCCAGCCCCGACCGTTCCGCGGCCTGAACCTCGGCTGGAGTGAAGCCACCCTCCGGACCGATGAAGACGCTCGTCGGCGGACTCAACTCGGTCAGACGCTTGGCCTCGTGCCGTTCAAAGAGCAGGACGGATCCGGGCATGACGGCTTCGAGCGCCTCTGCGTATGACATCGGAGCGTCGACCGGCGGCACGATCCCCCGCTCCGATTGTTCGGCCGCCTCGCGGGCGACCGCTCTCAGCCGCTCCAGGCGTCGGGGAGTCAGCTCGCGCACGACACATCGCTCAGTGACAAAGGGCCGGAAGCGCGCGATCCCGATCTCGGTTCCGTGTCGAATGACAGGCTCAAGATGGTCGCCCTTCAGGAGCGCCTGCCAGACGGTGAGCTGATGGCCTGGCTCGCCACCCGCGGTGCCCCGTTCAACGACGACACATTGGCCGTCCTCGAGCCGGCAACGCAGCTCGCCTCCCAGGCCATCCAGCAGCGTGATCTGGTCCCCGTCTCGCAGCCGGAGAACCTGCGTTACCTGATGGGCGACGCTGGCGGGTAGCGCGAAGCGCTCGCCGACGACGGTGGTGGGATCGACGAAGAATCGGTGCATTGGGCCGATGCTATGCAGCGCCCTGGCGCTGCAACCGAAGCGAGACCCACTCACCGTCGTCGCGGCGATTCTCGACGACGAACCCTGCTGCTCCGAGCGCGGCCAGCACCTCGTCGGCGCGGGTCTCGATGATGCCGCTGGCCAGCAGCGTTCCGTCAGGCGCCGTGTGGGCGGCGAGTGGCAGGGCCAGGTCGATGAGAACCGCAGCGACGAGATTGGCGAGAACAAGTGGATGGGCATCTCCGTGCTCGGCCGGCAACGAGCCGAGGTTGGCGGTGACGCGATCGGCGAGCCCGTTGGCCGCGGCGTTGGCCAGCGTCGCCTCGACGGCCAGTGGATCGGTGTCGTAGCAGACCACGTGTTCGGCACCCAGGCGCAGGGCCGCAAGCGCCAGGATGCCGGAGCCAGAGCCGACATCCAGCACGACCGGGGGCATCGGCGAGACCTCCTGGAGGAGCGTCAGGCATCCGCGCGTCGTCGGGTGCAGGCCGGTGCCGAAGGCCATGCCGGGGTCCAGGCGCAGGGCCACCTCATCGGGTCCGATCGGTTCCTCCAGCCAGGACGGCACGATCACCACCCGGCCGATGCGCTGGGGGACATAGCCGGCCTTCCAGGCATCGGTCCAGTCCGCGTCGTCGACCGAGCGGACCTGCAGCTCGCCGACCGGGCGCAGGCCGAACGCCTGCAGATGCCAGAGCGCTCGCTCGGTCGCATCGACCGCCGCAGGGGCCGCCTCATCCTCGGGAATGTGCGCCGTGATCTCGTACGGCGCCCTCGGATCCTCTCGGGCCGAGAGCTCGTCGTTCGGGTCGCGGATGAGGCGCGTTGGTCGAACCGCCGAGCCCTGCCCGACCCGACCGAAGATCTCGCTGACCGCCTCGATTGCCTCGTTGTCGCAGGTGACCGTCAGTTCCAGCCAGCGCATGCTCGGCTCAGCCGCGGCTAGCTGAAGAGATCGCGGAGCCGATCGACGAGGCTCGGGCCGCCCTTTGGCAGGACGGCGGGCGCCCCCACCTCGCCCAGCTCCGTGAGCAGCTCCCGCTCGCGCTTCGAAGGCTTGTGCGGCACGACGACCGTGACGATCACGTGCAGGTCGCCACGACCGACGCCCTGGAGCCGGGGGACGCCACGGCCGCGCAATCGGATCTCGGTGCCGCTCTGGGTCCCGGCCGGGACCTCCATTCGCTCAGTGCCCTCCACGGTGGGAATCTCGAGGCTGGCGCCCAGGGCCGCCTGGGGAAAGCTGACCGGCAGCTCGTAGAACAGCTCCGTGCCTCGCCGCAGCAGCTGCGCGTGCTCCCGCACGGTGACCGCCACGTACAGGTCACCGGCCGGCCCGCCCCGCGGACCATCCTCGCCCTGCCCCTCGATCGCGATGCGCTGCCCGGAGTCGATCCCCGCCGGCACGTCGACCTTCAGGGTCCGCTGCTCACGGACGCGGCCGTCGCCGTGACACACCTTGCACGGCACGGAGACGATGCGACCCTCGCCGTTGCAGCGTGGGCAGGCGGTGATGTTGACCATCTGGCCCAGGATCGTCTGGGCGACTCGCCGCTTCTCCCCGGTGCCGTTGCACTCGGGGCACTTCTCCGGCTCACTGCCGGGCTCCGCGCCGCTCCCGTCACAGACCGAGCAGCGCACCAGGGTCGGGAAGCTGATCTCGCGGGTGACCCCCGCGACGGCCTCAGCGAACTCGATGGTCAGGTCATAGCGCAGGTCCGCTCCCGCGACCACGCGCCGACGACCGCGCGTGCCGGCAGGCGAGCCGCCAAAGAACGCGTCGAAGATATCGCCGAACGGCCCAAAGCCGCCCCCGAAGCCCTCGAAGCCCCCCGTGCTCGCACCGTCGACGCCGCCGTGCCCGAACATGTCGTACGCGGTCCGCCGCTGTCGATCGGACAGGACGCGGTACGCCTCGCTCAGCTCCTTGAAGCGCTGCTCTGCTCCATCGCTCGCGTCGATGTCGGGATGATTGCGCTGCGCAGCCCGCCGGTACGACCGCTTGATGTCCTCGTCGGAGGCATCGCGCGGAACGCCCAGCACCTCGTAGTAGTCGCGCTTGGTCGCCATCGAGCGCGGATTATAGCGACTGGCACTCCACGGCCTGGAGTGCCAGTTTGGTTGGAGGCTCAGCCGGGCTCAGTTCGGCCGGATGACCACCGTGCTCGCGATCTTGTCGTGCCAGCCCTGCTTGCGGGGGTCGAACGCTGCCCAGATGAGGCCGATGAGCAGCGGGATCGCCGCGATGATGAAGCCGACGTAGCGCAGGAGAGCGCGGAAGATATCGATGTTCTTGCCATCGGCGACGCTCACGACCTTCATGTTGAACGGCATCATCCCGATGGTCTGCCCCCGCCAGGCCCACATGCCAGCGAGATACACGAGCCCGATGAGGGTGCCGATGGGCTCGAACTGGGCGTTGACCTGGAAGTTCGTTGACGCGGCGGTGAAATGCGGACCCCAGACCGGGGCAAACGGCGCGGTGATGACTGAGAGAAGGATCCCGTCGATGAGGAAGGCCAGGAAGCGGACCCAGAAT
>JALYUB010000038.1 GCA_030853945.1 Chloroflexota bacterium | reverse complement strand
ACCGCGTGGCGAACGTGCTGCGCGACCAGATGGTGGCGGTGGACGCGGTGGTGCCGTGGTCTCGCGGCGAGCTGGTGGCCCGGGCCAAGGTGGCCGGCGATGTCGCCGAGCGATATACGGAGGCGGGGGTTCGTCTCTCGGGTCACCTTCCCGATGCCATCGCGGCCGAGGTTCAACGCGCCGCTCCCGACACCCGCCGGGTCGCGGGCCGTCGGCGACGCGGCTGATCGAACGCGGTCGATGGTTGCGGTCACCGGCGACGGGATCCGTGCGGCACGGGACCGCATCCCAGCCGTGTTCCGCGACTCTGCACAGTTCGTGTGTGAGCCGCTGAGCGAGACGCTCGGTGTGCCGGTCGTGGTCAAGGTCGAGATTGCCAACCCCATCGGCTGCTTCAAGGGGCGGGGAACCTGGCTGGCAGTGTCCGAGCTGTTGGCACGCGGCGAAGTAGGGGAGCGACAGGGGATCGTGGTCGCCTCCGCCGGCAACTTCGGCCAGGGTGTCGCCTATGCGGGGCGCGCGATGCGGGTGCCGGTGGTCGTGTTCGCGGCCGAAACCGCCAACCGCGCGAAGGTGGCCGCCATGGTCCGCCTCGGGGCAGATGTGCGCCTGGCGGGGGAGGACTTCGACGCGGCGCGGGGGGCCGCGGCGTCGCATGCCGTGGAGACTGGCTGGCGGCTGCTGGTCGACGGCTCCGATCCCTGGATCGCCCTCGGAGCTGGATCGATGGCCTGCGAGCTGACCGATGCCGTGCAACGCGGCTCGCTGCCCGCCCTCAGCTCCGTATACGTGCCGGTCGGTAATGGCGCCTTGATCGCCGGTATCGGCGCCTGGATGCGCCACGCCGCCCCGGAAACGCGTGTGGTCGGCGTCCAGGCAGCCGGCGCCCCAGCCATGACCCTGTCGTGGCGGGCCAAGCGCGCGATAGAGACGGAGCGCGCCGACACCATCGCAGACGGCATCGCCGCGCGCGTGCCGGTGCCCGAGGCTCTGGCCGTGATGTTCGAGGTGGTCGACCAGATGCTCCTCGTGGACGACCCGTCGATCGTCGCCGCCACCGAACATCTGGCCGAGGCATTGCCACTGGCGATCGAACCGAGCGCGGGTGCAGCCTGGGCCGCCGCGCTTCAGCAGCCGCCGCGCGGCGCGATCGCGTTGATCCTCACCGGTGGCAACGTCGCGCCGCTGGCCTGATACCTCGCACTAACCCCCAGCTCAGATAGCACTTCCGCAAAGAGATGTTATGTGATCTTGACCTCAGCATCGCCCTGAGGTGTTCTAGCGGGCAGGTCCGAAGTCCTGTTGCTTGTCGATGACCCAGTCACCGGCATCGACGCGGTAGAAGGTCACGAACTGCTGCGTCGAGTCGCCGTTGGTGTCGAAGCCAACGGTGCCCAGGATGGTCGCGAATTGATGGCTCGTGTCGGTGGCGTGGGCCCGAAGCGCCTCACGCAGGTTCTCGGCACTGGGGCTCTGGGTCGCGACCTGGCGCAACGAGGCGACGATGATCTCCATGCAGGCGTACGCGGCCGCCGAGTACTCGTCTGGCTCCTCTCCATAGGCGGCGCGGTATGCCTCGGCGAAGCTCGCCTTGTGCGGTCCCAGAGACGCATGGGCGAGATGTGAGCCAACGGCGGCCGATCCCGCCAGCTGGATGAACGAGCCCGGATCGGCGGCGGTCCCGTCGAGGATGCCATCCCAGCTGAGGAACGGAACTGCGCCAAGCCCGCTGCCGCCCATGGCCGCGCGCAGCTGAGCGGCGCCCGTCTCGGTGAAGCCGCCGAAGAAGACGACTTGAGGTGATTGCGTGCCGTCACTCGCTAGGCCGAGCACCGTCATCGGATCAGCTCCCTTGTTCAGCGCACGACGCACGACGAGGCCTCCCAGCGCGGTGTATTCCTGCTGGAAGCCATCGGCGATATCTCGACCGTCTCCCGCGTCGTCGATCACCAGCGCCACCCTCGCCTTGAGGTCCCTGAACGCGAATGACGCCAGCGCCAGGGCCTGGACATCATCAGACGGTGCGAGACGCACGTAGTTGATCTTGTCAGGGTGCGCGGAGCGCAGGTCGAGCGCGCCATCGCGTGGCTTCGTCAGTCCCGGGGACGTGTTGGCAGGGCTGCACTCGAAGAGGCCGGCCTGGTTCGTCAGCGGCAGGATCGCGCGCGCGACGTTCGAGCCGCTCGGACCGATCATCGCTATCGTTCGCGGGTCGGCAATCATCGTCGAAGCATTGGCAGCCCCGCGATCCGGGACCTGGCTGTTCGGGGGCACGCCGCCGTCGTCGTAGCTTTTCAGAGTCAGCATCGAATCGAGGACGCCACCGCCCTTGTTGGCGTCACCGATTGCCAGCTGCGCCGAGTTCAGCATCGGCTTCCCGCGGAAGGCCGCAGGACCGGATAGCGGCATGTCCAGCCCGATCCTCCACGCACCCGGTGGCAGCCCGGCAGGATGCAGGGCCACCCAGCCGAACGCTGCTCCACCTGCCACAAGGACCGCGCCACCAAGCGATGCGGCGATCAGCCGGCGTCCACGGAGGCGTCGGCCGCCGCTGGTCGTCCCCGGGGCGGCGCCCGGCGCGGCCTCGAAGACGGCAAACAGGGCAATCGGGTCGGCAATCCCCTTCAGCTGACGCCGGCCGCGTTCCTTGAATCGGACTGCCAGCAGGCTCCTGGTCAGGGCGCGGACCGTTTCACTGACGAGGACCTCGCCCGATGCTGCCTGAGCGCAGATCCGGGCGGCAATGTTGACGGCCGACCCGACGTAGCCGCCGTCCGACTCGACCGTCTCGCCGGCGTGGATGCCGACCCCGACGTGAATGGGTTCGCCAGCATGCTCGGAAGACGCGGCGGCCGCATCAGACGTAATGGCCAGGCCGCAGCGCACAGCAGAGCTCACCGAGCTGAAGACGACGTAGAAGCTATCCCCCTCCGTCTTGATCTCGGCGCCGCCGAAGCGGGCGATCGCGGCTCGCACAAGCGCTCGATAGCGGACGAGCAGCTCAGCCGCTGGCGCCGCTCCGTGGGTCTCTACGAAGTGTGTGTAGCCGCGCAGATCGGAGAACAGGAATCCGCGGGTGACGGAATCGGGCTCAGGTGTCGCGGAGGCCGTCGGGTCAGGGCCGCCAGCAGGTGACTCTGGGTCTGACACGGTGACATCTTCCGTCAGTCACGGGGCCGGGGCAAGGATTCAGCGCTCGGCCTGGACTCCCAACGTGACCGCGGCCGCCAGAACGGCCACCGCCAGTGCCACCGCGTCCGGTGCCGTCAGCGCAGCGTCGGATGCGAAATATTGCGTGGCGGCCGACGGGATGGCCCTCAGCAGCGGCGGCACCACGATCCAGCCCATGACCAGCGCTGTGGGTGCGATTGCCCCTGGCAGGCGCATGGCGCGGATCACCACTGCGGTAAGGAGGCCCAGGAAGGCCGCCAGCAGCAGCACCAGCACCACCGCCGGCGTGTCTCGCGCGCCGGATGCCTCGACGAGTCGCACGAGTCCTTCCTCGAGGACGGCCGCGCCGACTGCCAGGACGGCCCCGAGGAATGTCGATCGAGCGCCGCTCACGGCTTCGGGAAGCTGCGTGCCTCGGTCAGCACGCCGCCTTCCAGCAACGCCTTGAGCCCCTGGGCGATCCGGTATGACTTTCCGGCTCCCATGACCAGCACGGCGTCGCCCGGGCGCAGGTGCTCGGCCACGTAGGTCGTCACCGTGTCGACGTCCCCGCCGGCCATCGTGGACACGGCCGACGTGCGCTCGATGGCATCGGCCAGCGCTTCGGCTGACGTCGCGCGCATCGCCTCCTCGGTGTCACGGGAGGCGAAGATGTCGGCGATCACGACCTCGTCCGCGTCGGTGAAGGCGTGAGCGAACTCGTCGATGAACAGCGACGTGCGCGAGTACATGTGGGGCTCGAAGACTGCCCACAGGCGCCGATCGCCGACCTTTTGCCGCATCGCCGCAAGCGTGGCGCGCACCTCTGTCGGATGGTGCCCGTAGTCGTCATAGACGATCACGCCCGCAGTATCGACGATCAGCTCCATGCGCCGCCCGGCCCCGACGAACGTCCTCAATCCCTCGGCCAGCGACTCGAGCGGCACGCCCAGCTCACGGGCCATGATCAGGGCCGCGGTCGCATTCAGGACGTTATGCTCCCCCGCCAGGGGTGATTCGAACGCGTGTTCGAACAAGCTGAACGTCGCTCCCCCGCCCGCGTAGGCCACGTCACGCGCCTCGACATCGCCGCCAGGCCCGTACCGCATGATCCGCCCTTCCCAGCCTTCCAGGCGCGCCACGAGGGCCTGGGAGCCGCCGTCGGCCGCCGTCGTCAGCAGGAGCCTCCCGCCGAGACGTGGATCGGCGGCCATGCCTCGCACGAACCGGTCCATGGAGCTGAGAACCGCCTCGCGGTCGGCAAAGTAGTCGGGGTGGTCCATTTCCACGTTGGTGACGATCGCGCCGGCCGGGTGGTAGTTGAGGAAGTTGTCGCCGAACTCGTCCGCCTCGACCAGGAACGGGACGCCGGCGCCGGCACGCACGGTCGCGCCCCAGGCAGGGATGAAGGCGCCAACCTCGACGGTCGGGTCCAGGCCCGCAGTCTCCAGCAGGTGCCCCAGCAGGGCCGTGGTGGTCGACTTGCCGTGGGTGCCGGTCACCGCCAGGCCGAGATGCCCTTCAGCACTCATCAGCTCGCCCAGCAGGGCCTGCCAGGTCACGACCGGGAGACCCGCGGCGCCTGCAGCGACCAGCTCCCGCAGGTCGGGATTGGCCCGCAGGGCCGGCGTGATCGCCACCCGGTCCACGTCTGCCAGGTGCGCTGGATCGTGGCCCGTCAGCACGCGAATGCCGGCGGCCTCGAGCGGCGGCGTGTACGGCGACGGCGTGTCAAGGTCGCAGCCGTCGATCCGCGCTCCCGCGTGCCGCAGCAGCAGGGCCACCCCGGCGGCTCCCGAGCCGGCGATCCCGATGAGGTGGATCCGCTCGCCGGGCTGCATCAGCCCGTCGCACCGACCTCGTCGAGGGCGAGCTGCAGGGCTTCCAGGGCCGCCGCAGCCCGGTTGCCCTCCCGATCGTGCGGAAAGACCCGGTGCACGACGCGCGCCGGCTGGCCGCGACGCACGACGCCCAGGTAGTGAGTACCAAGCGGCTTGCGCCGGCTGCCGCCATCCGGGCCGGCGATACCCGTCACGCTCAGGCCCAGCTCGGTCTCGAAGCGGTGCGCGGCCCCGATCGCCAAGGCCGCGGCGACCTCCTCCGACACCGCGCCGTGCGCCTGGAGCATCTCGTGCGGCACCCCGAGGCCGATCTCCTTGGCCAGGTTCGAGTAGCAGATCACGCCGCCGGCGTAGTAGTCGCTCGCGCCCGGGGTCATGGTGATGGCGTGACCGATCAGGCCGCCCGTGGATGACTCGGCGGTCGCCAGGTGCCAGGCCCGGGCGCGGAGCGCCACGCCCAGCGCTGCCCCGGCGCTTGCCAGCTCGCTCTCACTTGGCGGCCTCATCGGTAATTGATGAATTGCAGCGCCACCGGGTATTCGAGGCCGCGCAGGTGGGTGATCGCGCCCTGCAGCTCGTCCTTGCTCTTGCCGGAGACGCGAACTGCATCGCCCTGGATCGCAGGCTTGAGCTTCGGGAAGCGCTCGCGCACGATCTTGGCGATCTCCTTGGCCTGTTCCGAGGTCAGGCCGCGGTGCAGCCCAATGCGCTGCCGCACCGTGCCGCCGGCGGCCGGCTCCAGCTTGCCCCAGTCGAAGACCTTGAGCGACAGGCCTCGGCGCACGGCCTTGGTCTCGACCAGGTCCTTGACCGATCCCGCCCTGAACTCGTCGTCCGCGTGAAGCGTGATCTCCTCCTTGCCGAGCTCCAGGGAGACCTTCGCGCCCTTGAAGTCGTAGCGCGTCGCCACCTCGCGGCGGACCTGGTCGAGCGCGTTCACCAGCTCCTGCTGGTCGAAGTCGCTGACCACATCGAACGACGAATCAGCCATCTGGCCCTCCTGCTCCCTCCCGCTCCCCTATCTTCGCCGCTCGGCGCTCGTGCCGTCTGCCGCAGGCGCTCAGGGGACGAGGCTCGGCGCAGAGCTCGGCGTCGGGCTGGCCTGCACCAGCACCGTGATCGTGCGCCGCACCTCGGCACTGCGTCGGTCGGTCAGCGGGTCCGTGGCGGTCAGGATGATCACGTTGGCGCCCGGCAGCAGCGCGACGCGCAGCTTGAATGCACCGGTGGCATCGGCCGTGGCGGTCGGGTTCTCGGGCAGCCCGCTGGTGGTCACCTTGGACTCCGGCTCTGTCTGCCCCCGGATCGTGTATTCCGTGCCGGAGTAGCCCGTCACGTCGCTGACGGGATCGGTGATGCGCAGCTCTGGGATGCGGCCGAAGGTCATCAGCTGGTTCACCAGGTAGACGACCAGCGCCACCACCATGACCGTCAGGATCGCCGCAGCAACCACGTTCGACGTGATCACCAGCGAGCGGCCCTGGCGCGCCGCGACCGGCCGTCGCGGAAGCGGGACGGCCTGGCGGTCGACGGTCGTCCCGGACTCCAGCCGATACAGGTCGACCAGGTATTCGGGGTCGAGGCCCAGGTAGAGGCCGTAGTTCCGCAGGAAGCCCTTGGTGTACACCGGCGGCGGAAGGTCGCGGTAGTCACCGAGCTCCAGCGCCGACAGGTAGCGCCTTCGGATCCTGGTGTCCCGCTCGACTCGTGCCAGATCGATGAACCTCGCCTCCCGAGCGGTGCGCAGCACCTCACCGAGCTTGGTCGTCTCCCGATCGGTCACTCCCCGTCCTCGTCGGGACCGATCTCGCCTCCCCAGCCGTCGGGCGTGACCAGGACTTCGCGGAAGCGGCTGCCGTCCGCCGGCCCGACGATGCCGCGGTCCTCCATCTGGTCGAGGATGCGCGCCGCGCGGGCATATCCGATCCGCAGGCGGCGCTGCAGCAGCGAGGCAGAGGCCTTGTCCGAGCGTCGCACGATGTCGACCGCCGAGGCGAGGAGCGCATCGCCATCGTCCTCGTCGTCCTCCGGCCTTCCGCCCGCCTTGCCGCCGCGCTTGGCCGCGGTGATCTCGGGCCGATACTGTGGCCCGCCCTGTGCCCGCCAGTGGCGCGTCACGGTCTCGATCTCGTGGTCGGTGACCAGCACGCCCTGCAGGCGCACCGCGCGTGGCGCGTCGATCGGCTGGTACAGCATGTCGCCGCGGCCCAGCAGATCCTCCGCGCCGACGGTGTCCAGGATCGTGCGCGAATCCACGCCGCTGGTCATCGCGAACGCGATGCGCGACGGGATGTTGGCCTTGATCAGCCCGGTGATGACCTGCACCGATGGGCGCTGCGTTGCGACCACCAGGTGGATGCCGGTCGCGCGCGCGAGCTGCGCGATGCGCGTGATGGTTGCCTCGACCTCGTAGGCGCTGACCATCATCAGGTCGGCGAGCTCGTCGATCACGATCACGATGTACGGCATCCGCGGCTCGCCCGGCCGGAGCGCGTCGTTGTAGCCGGCGATGTTGCGGACCCCGCGCTGCGCGAACTCGTGGTACCGGCTCTCCATCGTGCCGACCGTCCACTTCAGGGCGTTGACCGACTTGTCGTTGTCGACGATCACCTCGGTCAGCAGGTGCGGGATGCCCTTGTACTGCGCCATCTCGACGCGCTTGGGGTCGATCAGGATCAGCTTCACCTCGCTCGGCGAGGAGCGCATCAGCAGCGAGCAGATGATCGCGTTGACGCACACGCTCTTGCCCGATCCGGTGGCCCCCGCGATCAGCAGGTGCGGCATCCGCGACAGGTCGGCGCTGAACGGCTGCCCAGCGACGTCCTGCCCCAGCGCGAATGCGAGCTTGCTCTGCGCGGCGGCCTGGTCGAAGTTCGGGGAGCTGAGCACCTCCTTGAGCGTGACCAGGTCGAACGCGTTGTTCGGGATCTCGATCCCGACGAAGGGCTCGCCGGGAATCGGCGCCTGGATCCGGATGCTGCGCGCGGCCAGGTTCAGCGCCAGGTTGTCGGCCAGGCCCTCGATCCGGGACAGCTTGATCCCCGGTTCCACGTCGAGTGCGTACTGGGTCACGACCGGCCCCTCCTGGATCCTGGCCACCTTGACCCCGATCCCGAAGTGGGCGAGCGTCTCGCGGATGCGCTGGCCCTTGGCGCTCAGATCGAGCTGGGCCGCGCTGCTGGCCGGTGCATCGTCCAGCAGAGAAACCTCCGGCAGCTCCCATGTGCGCGTCGTCGTCTCGAGGGCCGCATCCGATGCCGCGGGCGGCTCGACCTCGGCCAGGTGGGCGGTCTCCTCGCTCTCCAGGCCCTCGGCGGTGAGCGCCATCACGGCCTGCGACTCTCCCTCGCCGATCGGCACCGCCACGTCGCGCGGGCGCGGTGCCACGGCAACCGCGCCCTCCGGCGGGCGGGCGCGCCGCAGGATCAGCGGCGCGTCCTCTGCATCCCCTCCCCCACCGAACGCGGACCGCATCCGATCCAGCAGGCCGCGCTGATCCGCATGCGCGGGCTCCGGCACCGGCTCCGGGCGGCCTCGGCGATCGGCGGCACCCCGCCGGGCCTCGATCTCGGCCAGCTCCGCGCGCTCCTCACGGCGTCGCATGGATGCCGCAACCAGGTCGCCGACAGTCATGTTGAAATAGAGCAGCAGCCCGACCACGAGCAGCAGCGCGAGCACGACCCAGGCGCCCGCCGCGCCGATCGCGCCGCTCAGCAGCGCAGAGGCCGCGTATCCGATCGCGCCTCCGCCGACACCGGTCGACAGCCCGTCCGATCCATTGCCGCCGGCGAGGTGGAACATGCCGAGCAGCCCGATCGCCAGCACGGCCGCCCCGGTCGCCGCCATCCAGCGCTCGGCCGGCATGGTCTTCAGCCACAGCATGAAAGCGAACGCGGCCAGCAGGATCGGCGCGAAGGCGATTCCCCAGCCGAGCAGGAACTGCAGGGAAGCGTGCCACGGCCCGACGATCGTCCCGGCATTGGGGGCGAACAGGGAGATGGCACTGACGATCGCCGCCACGAGCAGCACCAGCGCCAGCGCCTCGCGCGCCAGGCGACTGCTGATGGTCACCGTGGTGCTGGCCTTTCGCCGTCGCGAGCTGCTGCGCCGCGACCCGTTCGACCTGCGCCTCGTCACGAGCCCGTCACACTTCCATCACGATCGGCAGGATCATCGGGCGCCGCTTGGTCCGTTCGAAGAAGAATCGCGACAGGGTGTCGTGGATCTTCGTCTTCAGGTAGCCGAGCTCGGCCGCGTGAGCGTCCGAGACCGGCTGCAACAGCGCCTCGCCCAGATGCTTGGCCGCCGCCGCCATGACCGGATCATCCGGATCTGACAGGAAGCCACGGCCCACGAGGTCCGGGCCCGACACGGCCTGCCCGGTGGCGCGATCGACGGTGAGCGCCACCATCACCACGCCGTCGGAGGCGAGGGCGCGACGGTCGCGCAGGATCACGCCGTCCACTCCGTCGATGGCGGCGATGCCGTCCACCAGGACCGCTCCGGCCTGCACGCTGCCGGCCAGGCGGGCTCGCGTCCCGTCGAACTCCACCACCTGGCCATTCTCGAGCACGAAGATGCCGTCCACGGGCACGCCGGCGCCCTCGGCCAGCAGGCCGTGCTGCACGAGCATCCGGTACTCGCCGTGGATCGGGATGAAGTTCCGCGGCTTGACGAGCCCGAGCATCAGCTTCAGCTCCTCGCGCGAGCCATGCCCCGAGACGTGGCAATGCACCAGCGGCTCGTAGTGCACCATCGCCCCTTCCTTGAAGAGGTTGTCGATCGTCTTTGCCACCGCCTCCTCGTTGCCGGGGATCGGCGACGCCGAGATGATCACGCTGTCGCCCGGTTCGATGGTGATCGATCTGTGATCCCGGTTGCTCATCCGCGTCAGGCCGGACATCGGCTCGCCCTGTGAGCCCGTGGTCATGACCACCAGATTGTCCTTTGACAGCCGGTTCAGGGCGTCCTTGCCGGTCAGGGTGCCGTCGCGGCCGTCGAGGTAGCCGAGCTCCAGCGCGATGGCGATGTTCTGCTCCATGCTGCGCCCCAGCGCGACCATCTTTCGGCCGCTGGCCCAGGCGGCGTCGAGCACCTGTTGGACCCTGCCGATGTTGCTCGCGAACGTGGCCACGATCACCCGCCCGGTTGCCTCGCTGACCAGCTGCTTGAGCGACTCCCCGACCGTCATCTCGGACAGGGTGTAGCCCTCGCGCTCGGCGCGCGTCGAGTCGGAGAGGAGGAACTCGACGCCGTGGTTGCCGATCTCGGCGATCAGCCCCAGGTCGGCGCGGCGACCATCAGGCGGCGTGTGGTCGAACTTGAAGTCGCCGGTGTGCACCACCGTCCCGAGCGGCGTGCGGATTGCGAAGCCCATGCCGTCGGGGATCGAGTGGTTGACGCGGAATGGCGTGATGGCAAAGGCGCCAACTCGGAATTCGACCGCCGGCTCGACCACCTCCAGGCGGGTCTGCCCCAGAAGCTTGTGCTCCTTCAGCTTGCCGGTCACCAGCCCGGCCGTAAGGCGGCTGGTGTAGATCGGCGTGCCCGGAATCTGGGGCAGCACGTACGGCAGCCCGCCCGTGTGGTCCTCGTGCCCGTGTGTCAGCAGGATCGCGCGCACTCGTTCGCGATTCTCGCGAAGGTAGGTCACGTCGGGGATGACGAGGTCGATCCCGAGCATTTCCTGCTCGGGGAAGGCAAGGCCACAATCGACGACCAGGATCTCCCCGGCCGCCTCGATGACGGTGATGTTCTTGCCGACCTCGCCCACCCCGCCGAGCGGGATGATGCGAAGTGTGTCTGGCATGGTGCTCCTAGAAGAGGGTCATCTGTTCGGTCTCGTCGGCCTCAGCCGTCGGGGCCGATTGCGCCGGCTCGGCCAGGACTTCCCGGACCGATTCCGTCCGCTCGGCCTCGATGGCCTGGCGTGCGGCCAGCAATGCGGCCGGCAGGCCACGGATATCCGCGAATAACGTCTCCCGCAACGAGGCCTGGTGAAGTGCCGCAGCAGGATGGTACATCGGGTACACGAACCGGCCGCCCGATCGGCGCAGCCGGCCATGCACTTCGCCGATGCGAGCATCGGGCAGGTAGCGGCGCAGCGAGTGCCGGCCCAGCGTGACGATCACGGCGGGATCGAGCGCCGCTTCCTGGCGGTCGAGATAGGGGCGGCAGGCCGCGATCTCCTCAGCCTCCGGGTCGCGGTTGCCGGGCGGCCGGCATTTCACCACGTTGGCAATGAACACGTGCTCACGCGCCCAGCCGATCGCATGCAGCAGCTCATCGAGGAGCTGCCCGGCGGGGCCCACGAACGGGCGCCCGGTGGCGTCCTCGCGCTGTCCCGGCCCCTCCCCCACCAGCAGCACGTCGCTGATCGGGTTTCCCTCGCCCGGGACGGTCCGCGTACGGCCGGCGTGCAGCGGACAGCGCGTGCAGGTGCTGACCTCCGCCGCGACCGCGCTGAGGAGCGCCTCGGCCCCCATCGGCGTCAGGACTCTTCGCTGACGCCTGCCTTGGCCATGTGCCGCTCCATCGCCGCGCGGCGGCTCAGGTTCACGCGGCCCATGCGATCGATCTCGGTCACGACCACCATCAGCTCGTCGCCGACGGCAACCACATCCTCGACCTGGTTGACCCGGTAGTCGGCGAGCTGGCTGATGTGGACCAGCCCCTCCTTGCCCGGCATGATCTCGACGAACGCGCCGAAGTTCATGATCCGGGTGACCTTGCCGAGGTACTCCTTGCCGACCTCGACGTCCTTGGTCAGGCCCTCGATCCAGGCGATCGCCTTCTTGGCGCCCTCCACCGAAACCGACGCGATCTGGATCGTGCCGTCGTCCTCGACGTTGATCTGGGTGCCGGTCTCCGCCACGATCTGGCGGATCACCTTGCCGCCCGAGCCGATCACGTCGCGGATCTTGTCGATCGGGATCTTGATGGTCGTGATCCGTGGCGCGTACGGCGACAGCTCGCTGCGGCTGGCGCTGATCACGGCGTTCATCTTGTCGAGGATGAAGAGGCGCGCCACGCGTGCCTGCTCCAGGGCGTCACGCATCACCTCCATCGGGATGCCACCGACCTTGATGTCCATCTGCAGGGCGGTCACGCCCTCGGCGGTGCCGGCCACCTTGAAGTCCATGTCCCCGTAGGCGTCCTCCTTGCCGCTGATATCGGTCAGCACGGCATGGCGACCGGTGGCGGAGTCCGAGATGAGGCCCATCGCGGCGCCTGCGACGGGGGCCTTGATCGGAACGCCGGCGTCCATCAGGGCCAGGCTCGAGCCGCAGGTGCTGGCCATGGAGGTCGAACCGTTGCTGCTGACCACCTCGCTCACCACGCGGATGGCGTAGGGGAACTCATCGGCGGAGGGAAGCACCGGCAGCAGGGCCCGCTCCGCGAGCGCACCGTGGCCGATCTCGCGTCGGCCCGGACCACGCATCGGGCGTGCCTCGCCGACGGAGTAGGGCGGGAAGTTGTAGTGATGCATGTAGCGCTTCTCGGTCTCCGGGGAGATCGTGTCGAGGCGCTGCACGTCCGAACCGGGGCCCAGCGTGGCGATCGAAAGCGCCTGCGTCTGGCCGCGCGTGAAGAGGCCGGAGCCGTGGGTGCGCGGGAGGACCCCGACCTCCACGCTGATCGGCCGGATGGTGGTCGTGTCGCGCCCGTCGATGCGAATGTTCTCCGAGAGCACGAGCTCCCGCGAGGTCGCCTTGGTGAGGACGTCCATCAGGGCCGAGCCGATGCCGTGCTGGCGCCGGATCTCCTCCATCGAGTCGCCCTGGCCGGCGCGGTTGTAGTCGGTCCGCGCGTTGCGGATCTCCGTCGCGATGTCGCTCCGGATCTTCTCGAGCCGCTCCGGCAGCCCGGCGGTCAGGTCGATGAACAGCTCGGCGGTCGCCTCGGCGTCGGGCATCGCGCGGTGGGCGGCGGCGTGGTCGCGTCCGAAGACGAAGCGCACCAGATCGCCGAGCTTGTAGCTACCGGCGTCGGGGTAGAGCTGGTAGGCGAGTTCGAG
The DNA here is from genome assembly GCA_030853945.1 of Chloroflexota bacterium. Taxonomy (GTDB): domain Bacteria; phylum Chloroflexota; class Limnocylindria; order QHBO01; family QHBO01; genus CF-167. The sequence goes on along the minus strand of JALYUB010000038.1, from coordinate 1,462 downwards.
CGTGTCGTACACCGCACTCGGCTTCCAGCCGGCGTCGGCGGGCATGTGGCGCAGGACGAACGGCAGGTCGAAGCTGGTGTTGTGGGCGACGACCGGGGTCTCCCCAACCCACGCCGCGAACTTCGTCAGCACCTCGGCTGCCGACGGCGACTTGTCCACGTCGGCGTCGCCCAGGCCATGGATCTGATGCCCGACGATCGAGCGGCCGGGATTGACCAGCGACTCGAAGCGGTCGACCACCTTGCCGCCCTTCACGCGGAGCGCCGCGACGTCGACGATGTAGCCATTCTCGGGCTTCATGCTGGTCGTCTCGAGGTCGAGCACTACGAACTCGGCGCTCTCGTCGGTGAGTGCCTTGGCGAGCTTGACGATCGAATCGGCCTTGGGTCCCAGGAACGGGATCTTCTTGGCCTTGCCGGCGGTCGCCACCAGCTTCTCCTGCAGGTCGATGCTGTGCTGCAGCTCGGCATGGGCGTAGGCGATCGCATCGGCCATCACCGACTCGGGCAGGATCTTCGCACCCGCCTCGACCATCATCACCGCTTCGCGGGTGCCGGCCACGACGAGGTCGAGCGAGCTGCCGGCGAGCTGGGTGTAGGTGGGGTTGGTGACGAAGGCGCCGTCGATGTAGCCGACCCGGACCGCACCGATGGGACCCATGAACGGGATGCTGCTGATCGACAGCGCCGCGGAGGCGCCGTTGATGGCAAGGATGTCCGGGTCATTCTCCTGGTCGGTCGAGAGCACGGTGAGGACGATCTGCACGTCCTGCTTGTAGCCCTTCGGGAAGAGTGGACGGATCGGGCGGTCGGTGAGGCGCATCGCCAGGATGGCGTTCTCTGACGGGCGCGACTCGCGCTTGATGAAGCCGCCGGGGATTTTGCCCGCGGCGTACATGCGCTCCTCGAAGTCCACGGTCATGGGGAAGAAGTCGATCCCCTCGCGCGGTTCGGCGGAGACCGCCGTCGCCAGCAGCACGGTGTCGCCATAGCGCACCAGCACTGCCCCATCGGCCTGTTCGGCGAGCTTGCCCGCCTCGAGCGAGAAGGGCTGGCCGCCGATGTCGGCCTCTACTTTGATAGCCACGTATTCCTCCAGATGTCTTGGTTCTGCCATGCGGCCCGGCGCTCGGCCCGCACACGGACCTCGGCATCACCGAGGTGGCGGGCGGCGGCCTTTGCGGACGCGGATGGCTGGTGGTTGATGGGCGCCTCAGGCGCCCGGGGGTCCGGCGCAGGAAGGCCGGATCGGTGTGACCCAGGCCCGGGATGGCCGGTGGGTCGGGTGTACGACGTGTGCGTGGTTAGCGGCGCAGTCCCAGCCGACCGATCACCGCGCGGTAGCGATCCACGTCATTCCGGACGAGGTAGGCCAGCAGCCTGCGGCGCTGACCGACGAGCTTGAGCAGCCCGCGACGCGAGTGGTTGTCGTTCTGGTAGGTGCGCAGGTGCTCCGTCAGCGA
>JALYUB010000047.1 GCA_030853945.1 Chloroflexota bacterium | reverse complement strand
CGCGGGTCGTCGTAGAAGCCGGCCTCGCGCATCATCCGCTCGGCGTAGAGGGCCCAGCCCTCGGCGAAGTAGCTGGTGCCGAACACCTGGCGCACCGCCGACGGGTTGAGCTTGGCCATCACCAGGTGCCAGTGATGTCCCGGATAGGCCTCATGCACCGACGTGCTCGGGATGCTCGGATACGAGTTCGACTCCAGCCGCTTGGCGATCTCCTCCTCGCTCGCCCCGTCGGGCGGGAAGGGCACGAAGAAGTGCCCGCGCATCGAGTCGGAGAAGGGTGGCGGATCCTGGTACGACGCGACGGCCAGCACCGGGCGCTGGAATGGCGGCGACGGTTCGACGCTGCACTCCTCGCCCGGCGGGAAGCTGACCAGGCCGCGCTCCTGCAGGAATGCGCGTGCCCGCGCGGTCCAGTCCTCGTACCCGACGCGCATCGCCTCGGGATCGGCCGGCCGGTCGTGGTTCAGCTCGAGCACCAGCGAGTGCCAGTCCTCGTGGCCGGCGATCTGGTGCGCGGTCGCCCGCATGTCGGCGGAGAGCGTGGCGATCTCGCGCCGGGCGCGCTCGCGCAGCGCGCGTGCGTTCGTTCCCAGCAGCTCGGCGTCGCGGAGCACTGCGTCGTAGCGCACCTCGCCGAAGGCCCAGTCGCCGGTGGCGTTCGGCTCCATCTCCTCCAGGAAGGTCGCATACCCCTCGAGCGCCTCACCGGCCTCGGCGCCGGCCGCCGCCAGCTCGGCCCTGCTGGGCTCGCCGACCTGGGCCGGCAGCAGCTCGCGGGTGTAGTGCGCCCCGGCGCGGGCCTGGTTGACGGCTCGCTTCAGGAGCAGCGCAGGCACCCGGTCGGCGCGCAGGTTGGCGCGGGCGGCATCCAGCTGGGCGGGGATGCCACGCAGGCGGACGATCGCGCTGCGCACCAGGTCGGCCTCGGGACGGAGGCGGTGCAGGAACAGGGTGAAGACGCCCTCCAGGCCGGGGTTCATGTAGGCATCGGGGTCGCGACGCCAGCTCTCCCACTCGTCATAGATTGCCCGCTCGGTCAGGCGCGCGACCAGCAGGTCACGGTCGATCTCCTCGTCGAAGCTGAGCGTCGCCGCATCGACCTCCCGAAAGCGGGTGAGCCACCCGTCATCCGATGCGCGGCGGCGCTCGAAGGCGGCCGCCGAGAGATCGTCCAGCAGATCGTCGTACGCGGCCAGGCCCAGCGCGCTGGCCTGCACCGGGTGCTCGGCGTGGTACTCGGCCAGAAACTCGGCGGCAAGGTCGGAGAAGGAGGACACGGGCAGTCTCCAGGACATGTTGGATTCGGTCGTCAGCGCGGGACCGGCACCAGCCGGCTGAATCGTTCGGGGTTGGCCGCGGCGGCAACCTGGATGGCATTGAGGGCAGCGCCCTTGCGAAGGTTATCTGAACTGAGGAACAGCGCGAAGCCCCGCGCGCGACCCGGGATGGCGCGCAGGCGGCCGACCAGCACCGGATCGCGACCCGCGGCGTCGAGCGGCATGGGGTGGCGTTGACTTCCGTCAACAGGCCGGTACTCCAGGCCCGGCGCGGCACGAAGGGCGACCTCGAGCTCCTCGACCGTTGCGTCCCGCTCGGTGGTCAGGTGGATCGCAGCCGAATGGCCGGTCTCGACCGGGACCCGCACCGCGGTGGCGGCAACGTCCAGGTCGGGCATGTCCAGGATCTTGCGGATCTCGGCGATGATCTTGCGCTCCTCCCCGGACCAGCCCGATGTGTCGAGGGCGTCGATCTGCGGGACCACGCTGTCCGCGATCCGGCCGTGAAACGGGGACGACTCCGCCCGATCGGCGCCGCCCGCGGCGCGCTCGGCTGCGAAGGCCTCGAGGCCGGCGCGGCCGGCGCCGCTGACCGCCTGGTATGAGGCGAGATCGATCGATGCGAGACCGGCCGCGTCCCGGATCGGAGCCAGCACCACGACGACCGCGGCGGTGGTGCAGTTGGGATTCGCGACCAGGTTGCCGCGATATCCGGCCAGCGCGGCCCGATTCGCCTCCGGCACGACCAGCGGAACCGCAGGATCGAGGCGGAACGCGCTCGAGTTGTCGACGACCAGCGGCACGCCGCGCCCGGGGCCGGCCACGATCTCGCGTGAGACGGGGCCATCGGTCGCCAGGAACAGGACCTCCAGCTCACCTGCCGCGGCCGCGTCCAGTTTGCTCACCGCGAGGCTGACACCGTCGTACGACACGTCGCCGGGCTCGGTGCCGAACGCCCGCAGGCGCAGTGCCGGCAGCCCGGCATCGGCCAGGATCGAAAGGAAGACGCCACCGACCACGCCACGCGCGCCGGCAACGCCGACGATCGGCCAGTCGCTCACCGGCTGCGCGGCCGCGGAGCGAACAGGATCGGGCGCTCGCCGGCAACCAGCCGAGCCAGGTCGGCGTACACGGCCGCAGCCGTGACGCCGCCGCCCGCGCCCGGGCCGCTCACCCGGAACGTGCCCGCATCGCGCACCTCGATCTCCAGCATGCCCTCCACGCCCGAGGCCGATGCCAGCGCCACGCCGGGCAGCAGCTCCATCGGCCGCACCTGCAGGTTCTCGTCGTCGGCCTCCGCGACCAGTCGCACGATGCGGCCCGGCTCGACGTCGATCCCGACGATACCGCGCGTCTCCACGTCGCGCTCAGGGCGCCAGCGGCCCCAGCCCACCGAGGCCAGGATGGCGAGCTTCTGCGCGGCGTCACGGCCCTCGACGTCGAACGACGGGTCGGCCTCGGCATAGCCGGCCCGCTGAGCCGCCTGCAGCGCCTCGTCGTAATCCCTGCCCGCCGCCATCGCCGACAGGATGAACGTGGTCGTCGCGTTCAGCAGGCCGCGCAGCCGGGTCACCTGGCCGGTTGCGGCCAGGTGCTCGACCGTTTCGATCATCGGCGCCCCTCCTCCCACGCTGGCCGAGCCCAGCAGCGCAGCGCCGGGATTGTCACCTGCGATGGATGTCAGCTCGGCGCCGTGGGTCGCCAGCAGCGCCTTGTTGGCGGTGACGTACGGTCGTCCGCGGCCGAGCGTGTCGCGCGCCCAGTCGAGCGGTCCGTCCATGCCACCTGCCAGCTCGACGATGGCATCCAGGTCATCGGCTGCGGTCAGGTTTCCCGGCGTGCCGATTTCGACCTCGGTCGGCAACGCCGTCGCCCGCTCGTGCGCCGGCTCTCGGACTGCCAGGCGCGCCAGCTCCACGGGGAGCGGTCCGCCGCCGATCAACTCGCCGAGCGCGGCGCCGACGGTGCCCCATCCGATCAGGCCGATGCGCAGGCGCTCCATGGCCCGAGGAGTCTAGCCCGGTGCCGCCGCTACACTGGCCCAATGGGTGCCACCGAGACCGTCGACCTATTCTTCGAGATGATCAATGACGACCGTCGCGAGGACGCCGTCGCGCTCTTCGCGGAACACGCCGTGCTGGGCATCTCCGTCCCCGGCAGCGACGAGCGCACCAACCTGCACGGCCGCGACAAGGTGGGCGGCTGGTTCGTGCGGGCCGGCGACGGCTTCCGGATGTACGCCAATGACGGCCGCAGCATGGGCGCCAGCTACATCGCCGATGTGACCGTCATGCGGCCCGGCGCTCCATCGCTGCACGTGGAGGCCAACTTCCGGGTGGAAGGGGCCCATATCGTGAGCCTCTTCCTGCAACCGATCTAGGGAAACAGGTCCAGCTCGCGGTCCATGACCAGGGCGGTCGCGGAGCCGTCCCCGGCGGCGTACTCGTAGCCGCGCACCAGCACCACCGGTCGCCCGGCCACCTTTCCCCCGGCCAGGTCGGCCGCCGAAGCCAGCTCGTCCGCGGCCGCGATCACGGTGGAATGCATGACGCGCCCGTCGGCGTCGGCAACGCCGCGCAGGTCGATCAGAGGTTCCAGCCCGGCGCAGCCGATCGCCACGTTCACGATCCCGTTGCGCCATGGTCGCCCGAAGGAGTCGCTGACGATCACCGCCGGGCTGGCGCCGGCAAGCTCGCCCAGGCGCTCCCGCAGCGCGCGCGCGGAGGCATCCGGGTCCACGGGCAGCAGCGTGGCGAGCTCGCCGCCTCCCACGTTGGACAGGTCGACGCCCGCGTTGGCGCACACAAACCCGTGTCGCGTGCGCGAGATGATCAGCCCACCCGGCGCCATGCGCAGCACCTCGGCACTCTCCTGCAACACCAGCTCCACCTGGCGCGCGTCCTTGCCCCACCGCGCGGCCCAGGCCAGCGCATCCTGCCGCGGGGTGACCGATGTCAGCTCGACCACTCGCGCCTCCGCCTTGCTGACGACCTTCTGGGTCACGACCATGACGTCGTCGTCCCGCAGCCCGATGCTCCCGGCAGAAAGCGCGGCCGCGATCAGCGCCGCGAGGTCATCGCCGGGGACCACCTCCGGGATGCCGTCCACCGCCACCAGCGAGATCACGCTGCGTCACCACGCTCGATCCAGCGGGCCAGGTCCTCGGGCGTGTCCAGATCGAAGGCCAGCCCCGGCCGATGCACCTCGGCCAGCGCGACGCCTGCCGCCTCTGCCTCCGCTCGGTGAGCATCGAACGATCCGACCCCGAACCGAAACCCGATGGCGTCGGGCGGTCGCAGCGCCAGCGCGTTGGTGCCGCTGCCTGTCCGATCAGGAGCAATCGCCACACCCCCGGGCTGGGGCACGGCCGCGAGGAGAGCCGCGATATCGTCGGCGCCGAGGTTCGGCAGGTCCCCGTGCAGCACCAGCAGGCTGTCGATGCCGTCGCCAAGCGCCTCGCGGCGCGCCTGCTCCAGGCCGGCGTTGAGACCCATGCCGCGCTGCACGACCAGCCGTGCACCGGCGGCCGAGACCTGGGCCTGAAGCGCCTCCGACGGGGTGATCACCACCACGTCGCCGCAGGCCTCGTGCGCCACGCGCAGCACCCGCTCGAGGAGCCTCCGCGCGAGCGCCTCGCGCTCCGCGTCGTCGAGCACCGGCGCGAGACGGGTCTTGGCCGCGGCCAGGCCGCGGTGCGGCACGATGATCCGGACGCTCACCGGCGGAGCATACCCTCGGCCAGGGCCAGCAGCGCCCGCGCCAGGCCGGCCCGATCCTCGTCGTTGCGCATCACCGTCGGCAGCACGCTGACCGCCATTCCGTCGGCCTCGATGACCGGTGCCAGCGACGCGTCGGCCTCGTCGATCACGAAGCGCTCCACCAGCCCCGCGTAGATGCGCGCCACTCCCAGCGCGCTCGACTCTTGGCCCAGGGAGGTGAGCATCCTGTCCGCCGGTCCGCGGAGCGCTCTGCCGGCGACGATGCCGCTCACCCCGATCCGCGGAGCCGGCGAGGCAAGCAGCGCTTCGCGCAGGCCGGGCACCGCCAGGATCGGGGCGATGCTGACGATCGGGTTGGACGGACCGATCACCAGCAGCTCGGCGCTGGCCAGCGCCACGAGCGCGGCCGGGCTGGGTCGGGCGGCCTCGGCGCCGTCGAAGCGCACGGCGCTCACCTCGTCACGCTGTGCGCGCTGCACGAAGTAGGCCTGGAAGTCCAGCTCGCCGGCATCGGTCTGCAGCATCGTGCGCAACCGGTCGTCGGTGGCGGGGACCAGGTGGCTGGGCACGCCCAGGGCGGCAGACATCCCGGCGGTGGCATCGGTCAGGGATGCGCCGTCGCGCAGCAGGTGGGCACGTCGGACGTGGGTCGCCAGGTCGGCGTCACCGATGCGGAACCAGGTCTCCTCGCCGTACAGCGAGAGCAGGTCCATGGCGGTGAACGTGTCGGCAGCCACGCCCCAGCCCTGCTCGGGGTCCGACAGGCCGGCGAGGGTGTACAGGATGGTGTCGATGTCCGGGCAGACGAGGAGCCCGAATCGCTCGGTGTCGTCGCCGACGTTGACGATCACGGTCAGGTCGCCCGGCGGCAGCACCGCCTGGAATCCGTGTGCCAGCTTGGCGCCGCCGGTGCCTCCCGCGAGCAGCGTGACCTTCACGCGAGGAGCGTAGCCGTCCTAGCCGCCCTCGACCATCGGCTTCACCTCGGTGATCAGGCGCTCCATCGTCTCGGCATCGTGTGGCCCCGGAAAGCCGCAGATGAAGTGCCGGAAGCCGATGCCCACATAGGGCCGCATCATCTCGGCCACCTGCTCCGGCGTGCCGATGTGCTGGTTCGGCCAGACCCTCGCCCGGCCCTGCGTCTCGAACAGGCTGTCGTTGACGCGCCGCGCTTCCGCTTCGGTGTCGCGGATGACGCAGACCCCCATCCCCACCGTCCGCTCGATCTCGGCCTCGTCACGGCCGATCTCGGCGCAGTGCCGGCGCAGCACCTCGTCCTTGTGCTTGACGTTCTCGAAGCCGCCGCCCAGGTTGCACATGTCGGCATAGGTGGCCACCGTCCGCAATGTCCGTCGCTCGCCCCCTCCGCCGATCAGCAGCGGCAGGTGGGCCTGGATCGGCGGCGGGTCGTTGCGCACGCTCGAAGCCTTGTAGTACGTCTCGCCCGACGGCTCCTCGCCGCGCAGCATGGCGCGCATGATCCGAGCCGCCTCGTCGAGCCAGCGAAGCCGCTCCCCGGGGGACGAGCCGAACTCGAAGCCGTAGGCGATGTGCTCCGTCTCGAACCACGCGCCACCGATCCCCAGGATGACGCGCCCGCCGCTGACGTGGTCGAGCGTGGTGGCCATCTTCGCCACGAGTGCTGGGTTGCGGATCGTGTTCGCGCCGACCATCAGGCCGATTCGGGCGCGCGACGTTGCGCCGGCCCAGCCGCCGAGCACCGTCCAGCCCTCCAGGATCGGGCCCTCGTGCGACCCGACGATCGGATAGAGGTGATCCCAGGTCCACAGGTCGTCGTAACCCAGCTCGTCGGCACGGACCGCCGCCGCGCGCATGGCCGGCCAATCGGTGTACTGGTTCCAGGCCAGCATGCCGAGCTTGATCGGGACGCTCAACGGTGGCGGATCACGCGCTCGACATGGATCGTGATGTCGACCCGATCGCCCAGCGCGAAGGAGCCCTCGCCCTGGCCGTAACGGTGAGCCATCGCCCAGATATTCTCGAGCGCCTTTTCGTGGTCATCGGACAGCTCGGCACGCCCCTCGATGGTGACGTAGTCGGTGCCCTCTTCGAAGCAGAGGCTCACGCGCGGGTCACGACGCAGGTGGCGGTCCTTGACGCGGCCGGCGAGCGTGTTGAGCAGCACGACGTCGTCGCGTTCGGGGTCCAGGGTGAACCAGATCACCGAGAGGCTCGGCATGCCGCTCTTGCCGATGGTGGCCATCACTGGAAAGCGCAGCTTCTCCATCAGCCAGGCGCGGATCTCCGGAGTGATGGTGGTCGCGGTGCTCATCGATGACGCCATGGTGGCCATCGTACCCGGGCTAGACTGGCGGGGCATGCGCATTGGCTTCAAGACCTCCCAGACCAACGTCGACTGGCCAACCCTGAAGGCCACCTGGGAGCTTGGTGACTCCCTCCCAGTCTTCGATTCGGGGTGGATCTTCGATCATTTCGTGGCCCTCGGCCCAGATGGCGGCGGCAGCCACGAGGCGTTTGCGCTGATCGGCGCACTGGCCGC
>JALYUB010000039.1 GCA_030853945.1 Chloroflexota bacterium | reverse complement strand
GTTGCCGAAGGCGGTGCCGGTCACGATGAAGAACCGATCCTCCGCCAGGCGAGTGACGGTGAAATCGCACTCGATCCCGCCCCGCCGGTTCAGCATCTGGGTGTACGTGATCCGGCCCAGCGGGCGGTCCATCTCGTTGTCGCACAGGTGCTGCAGGCAGGCCAGCGCCCCGGCACCTCTGACCTCGATCTTGGCGAAGCTGGTCTCGTCGAACAGCGCTGCAGCTTGACGGGTGGCGAGCGACTCAGCCCCGCTCGCCGGCGACCAATGCTGCCCGGCCCAGCCGCGAGGCCGCAGCGACTCGTCGCCGGCCGCGGCATTCGACTCGAACCAGTTGGGACGCTCCCATCCCGACTTCTCGCCGAACGCGCAGCCGAGCGCGCGGAGCCGCTCGTACGTCGGGGAGAGCCGCAGCGGTCTCGCCGACTGGCGCTCCTCGTTGGGGTAGTGGATGTCGTAGTAGGTGGCGTAGTTCTCATACGAGCGGGCGAGCGTGTAGGCGCGCGAGCGGTACTGGGCGCCGAATCGCCGGATATCCATCTTCCACAGGTCAAGCTCTGGCTCGCCATCGACGATCCATTGCGCGACCTGTCGGCCGAGGCCTCCGGCCCCGGCGATGCCATGCGCGCTGAAGCCGGCCGCGACGAAGAAGCCACGCACCGCCGACTCGCCGAGGATGAACTCGTTGTCCGGCGTGAAGCCCTCGGGGCCGTTGATGAGGCGGGTGATGCCCGCGTCCTGCATCGCCGGCACGCGACGAACCGCGCCTGCACTGATCTCCTCGAAGCGCGGCCAATCCTCCGGGAGCAGCTTTCCGTTGAAGTCGGGCGGGATGCCATCGAGCGACCAGGCGGCGGGATTGCGCTCGTAGCCGCCCATCACCAGTCCGCGCACCTCGGGCCGGAAGTAGACCAGGTTGTCGGGGTCGCGCAGCTGCGGCAGGTCGGGGCTCACGCCCTCGATCGGCTCGGTGACGAGGTACTGGTGCGCAAACGGAATGATCGGAACCGTCACGCCTGCCATGCGCCCGATCTCCGCTGCGAACATGCCCCCGGAGTTCACGACCACGTCGGCGGCGATCTCCCCGCGCTCCGTGCTTACTCCCGTCACCCGCCCGTGCTCGACCCCGATCCCGGTCACTCGCGTGCGAGGCAGGATCGTCGCCCCGCGGCTGCGGGCCCCGGCGGCCAGCGCCTGGGTCAGCCCGCTCGGGTCGAGGTAGCCGTCGGTCGGCAGCCAGGCAGCCCCGAGCACGCCCTCGATGACCATCAACGGGAAGCGGTCCTGGGCCTCCTGTGCGCTCACCAGCTCCATCGGCAGCCCGTAGGTCTTGGCCCAGCCCGCCTGGCGGCGCAGCTCCGCCATCCGCTCGGCGGACGATGCCAGCCGCAGCGATCCGACCTCGCGCCAGCCCGGGTCGACCCCCGTCTCGGCCGCCAGCGCGCGATAGATGGCGACGCTGTCGACCATCATCCGCGTCAAGGTCGGGCTCGAGCGCAGCTGCCCCACCAGCCCGGCCGAATGGAAGGTCGAGCCGGAGGTCAGCTCGGACCGATCGAGCAGGACCACATCGGTCCACCCAAGGAGGGTCAGGTGATAGGCAATCGCCGCGCCGCCGACGCCGCCGCCGATAATCACGCAGCGCGCCTGCCTCGGCAGCGCCGCCCCTCGATCAGCCACGCGCCGCCTCGCGCAGCTGCTCCGCGAAGGCGGGGCCGCGGGCGTTGTGCAGCAGGCGCTCGAAATGCTCGTCGGCATAGGCCACGAAATCGACGTCCAGGGTGCTGATCCCCTGCTGCAGAACGCCCCACATCGCCTCGCGAAAGTCGGACACGATGCGCATCAGGGCCAGCCGCGCCAGACGTGGAGCGCGTACCTCGCCCTCATAGGCTTCCAGGAGAATCGCGTCCTCGTCCGGCGGGAAATCGTGGTTCACGCTGAAGTTGCCCAGGTCGAAGAACGGGTCGCCCATGCCGGCGTACTCCCAGTCGACGATCCGAATTCTGTCGCCGTCGTCGATGAAGTTGGCGTTCAGCAGGTCGTTGTGACAGGGCAGCAGCTCGATCGGCGCGTCGAGCAGGGCTCGCTCGATACGACGCCCAACGGCGTGCGCCTCGTCCCACCGGGCGGGCGTCGGGACGCCGCGCGAGGTCGCCAGCGCCAGGTAGGCCTCGACGATGCGCAGCGGGACGAAGAGACCGGGGATTGCCGGCCCCCCGTGGATGCGGCGAATTGAATCGGCGACGCGACGCACCGTCTCCGGCTGGTGCACCTGTTCGAGGGTGACCGGCTCGCCCTCGATGAAGCGCGTGACGAGGTAGCCCTCCGGGCGGATGAAGGCGGTCACCTCCGGGCCGATACCCACCCCCGCGGCAGCCACGGTGGCGGCATGCTCGACCTCCCTGCTGATGCCGAGCAGGTGGGTGTCGTTCCCGGCTAAGCGGATGACGTAGCGCTCCGGACTGCGAGCGACCGCGATGAGGTAATTCCGGTTGGTGATGCCGCCGCTCAGCGCGGTCACAGTCAGCTCGCGGCCAGCGGTCTCCGGGACGCGCTGCAGGGCGGCAACCAGCTGGTCGCGCAGCTCTCCTCGCAGTTGGTTGTCAGGTTCGGTCACGTCCTCTGATTCCTGGTGGGATAGTCCCAGACGATAGCGAACGGCCCGGCGCCAGACCGCAGGGCCGCTCGCCGGGAGGCGTGCGGAATCGTGGTGGCTAGCCGATCATCGCCTCGCCGGTCGAGATGTCGGCGTCGACGCGATCCTCCCTGCCCCGCTGGACGAGCAGGTAGTAGGCCGCTCCGACGATGACGACGGCGCCAACCAGCGTCTCGAACACCGGCCATGCCGGTAGCCCGCTCAGGAGATTGGCAGTCCCATCGGCGTTCTTGCCGAATGCCAGGAAGGTGTTGATGAAGGGATTCGACCATGTGCTGCGCAGGTCGCTCCCGAAAGCCCCGAAGATTGTGCTGGTCCAGAGACCGATGTTGATGACCATCAGCCCTCCCCACAGTAGGGCGACGGCGTTGATGATCGTCCCCCACCCTTTGAGGCTGAACCAAGCGGCCTTCTGCGGCCACCCCTTGCTCCTCGCCATGAATACGCCGAGGTTGCACATGAAGTAGCTGATATAGATCATCCCGGTCGCCGCAATGGCGAGGACGAGGGTTCCGGTCGCACCCATCACAACCATCGGCAGAGCACCGAGCACGCCGACCGCCAACGCTGCGTTGGCCGGAGTCCGGAAGGTAGGGCTGATGTGAGCCCACGCGCCGCCGAACGGCATGCGCCGGTCGCGTCCCATGGAGAACATCAGGCGCACCGTTGCTCCCTGGATGGCCAGAGTGCACACATAGACCGCTACTAGGATCAAGATCAGGTAGAGGTCGCCCATATTGGTGAACCCGAAGCTGAAGGTCAGGTTCTGTTTGATCGTATCGGCGATTGGGAAGCCGAAGGCCTGTCCGCTGGCCACGGCGGCGCCAACGTCCTGGAAGGACAACGTCACGGCGAGAAGGAAGATGGCACCAACCAGGCCCGAGAGCCAGATCGCCGACAAAACGCCACGTGGCGCCTGGCGGCCGGCATCCACCGTCTCCTCACCGAAGGTCCCAGCCGTGTCGAAGCCATAAACCACGAACAGCGCCATAAACATGCCGACAAGAAAGATTGGCAGGTAGCCGCTGTCGGACAGGTTCTTAGTGAAAGAGGTGTCGAACAGGATGGCCGGCGACTGGTGATGGGCAAAAATGAGCAGGACCAGTGCGAACCCCACCATGCCGATGATCTCAGCGGCCACGCCGATGTTGTTTATCAAGGCAAGCAGGCGGACCCCCTGGATATTGATGAGGGTCGTCGTAAGTAGCGCGGCAAGACCGACGAACTGCCACATGTCGAGGAATGGGATCGGCGACGCGCTGGAAAGACTCCAGCCCTGGATCGTTGACAGGACGAGCGGAACGGTCCCCGCTACGGCGGCCACCGTCACCACCCCGGCCCAGAAGTAGATCCAGCCCGTGAACCAGCCAAGCGTCTTGTTCGAGAGCCGCTTCGACCACTGATAGATCGAGCCAGCAACCGGGAAGTGGCTCGCCAGCTCCGCGAAGTTCAAAGCGACAAACGTCTGGCCGAGGATCACCAACGGCCACGCCCAGAAGATCGCCGGCCCGCCGACGCCAAATGCCACTGCCTGGTTAGTGAAGGTGCCGGTTGAAACGCTGATATAGCTGAACGCGACGGCGAAATTCGAGAGGAATCCGAGCGTTCGTCTCAGTTCGGGCTTGATGCCGAGCGATCGCAGGTGCGCGTCGTCGCGCTCGATCTGCTCACCATGGGAGGGATTGGCGGTCAAGGACAGGTCCTCCTTCTCCATCGCGCCCGGCGGGCGCGAGACTCCGTGCAGGGAACAGGGGACTGCACCACGTAGACCGGCAGGCCAATCATTTGGGCGACCGACTGGCCGGACTGCGCGGCAGCATAGGAGCGGCCTGGCGGGTGAGTCAACGACTTTTTTCGGGTGCCCGCATTGCCGTCCTGATGCGGTAGAGGTCCGCGAGTTCAGGCCTCGCGATCAGGTCCTCACCGATGCGCCGCAGGGCAATGCGCTGTGGCTCGTACGGAACGAGTTCGATCGCCCGGGAGAGCGGAGCCCAGCGCCAGTCGTCGTGCTCCTCGGACAGCGTCGGATCCAGGTCGCCGGCCACGAGTGCAGCAAACGGCACGATCGTCTCAACTGTTCCGCGACGCCAGGCGTACAGGTCAAAGGGGGAGTCCACGGAGTAAAGCTCCAGCGCCTCGAACCCGGTCTCCTCGCGCAGCTCGCGGAGGGCAGTGTGATGCGGGGGTTCGTCGGGCTCGATCCAACCCGAGACACCCTGCCAGAACGGGACGCCATCCCGCCCGGACCGATGCAGCAGCAGGAATTCGACGGCGTCGCCAGCTCCCCGGAATGGCCATACGTCGACCCCCGTGACCCGATGTGCGGGCCAACTGGTGGAACGCACCTTGCACTCGCTCACGCGGCCGATTGTAGAAGCCGGCCCCCTATCATCGGCTCATGAGCGACCGCCCGCGCATCGTGGTCACGCTGCACGGGCCGGAGCAGGCAGCGCTCGAGGAGCCGACCTGGGCCAGCTTTGATGGCTACCTGGATGCGGTGCGTCGGGCCGGCGGCGAGCCGGTCGCGGTCGATCCCCTTATGAGCGTGGAGGAGCGCAAGGCCGCCTTTGCGGGGATGGACGGCCTGCTCCTGCCCGGTGGAGCCGATCTCGACCCCGCCCTCTATGGGGAGGAACCGCACCCGGCCGTGGCCGTCGAGGTGGTGCGCGACGACCTCGAGCTGGCGGCTTGGACGGCAGCTCGGGCGAGCGGCGTGCCGATCTTCGGCATCTGCCGAGGCTTCCAGGCGATCAACGTCTTCTCCGGTGGCTCGTTGCTCCAGCACCTGGACGGGCACGACAGCCCGACCGATGCCCCGCAGCCCCACCCGCTGCACATCGATCCCGACTCACGCCTCGCCACGATCCTGGGCGAGTCGGACCCGCTGCTCGGCTTGGAGGTGAACAGCTACCACCACCAGGCTATCCGCGCCGCCGACCTCGCTCCGGGGCTGGTCGTATCGGCGGCGGCGCCCCACCAGGAGGGAGAGCTGGTCGAGGCGCTCGAGTCGGCGGACCCCGGCGACTGGCTGATCGGCGTGCAGTTCCACCCGGAGCGCCCCGAGTTCATCGGCCCGGAGTTCGAGCGTCTGTGGCGCGCCTTCGTCGACGCCGCCCGCCCTAGGTCAGGTCGACGAAGACGTTCTTGACCTCGGTGTAGAGCTCCAGGGCATGCATCCCGAGCTCGCGCCCGATGCCGCTCATCTTGTAGCCGCCGAACGGCGCCTCGGTGTGCACGCTGCTGTTGGCATTGACCGATAGCACCCCAGCCTTGACTGCCTTCGCCACGCGCAGCGCCTTGCCGATGTCGCGGCTCCAGATCGAGCCCGACAGCCCGTACGGCGTGTCGTTGGCGAGCTGGATCGCATCCGCCTCGTCGGTGAAGGGGATGATCGCCACCACCGGTCCAAAGATCTCCTCGCGCACGATGCGCATCTCCGTGGTGCAGGCGTCGAAGATGGTCGGCATCAGGTAGGCGCCGATATCGAACGGCTCGCCGGTCGGCGCCTCGCCGCCGTAGACCAGCTCCGCACCTTCTTCCTTGCCGATCCCGATGTAGTCGCTCACACGCTCGCGCTGGCGCTGGCTGATGAGGGTGCCCATCTCGGTGGCGTCGAGTGACGGGTCGCCCACGACCACCTTCTGCGTCGCCGCGGTGAACAGCTCCACCGCCTTGTCGTGGATCGATGCCTCGACGAAGATCCGGCTCCGCGCGCAGCAATCCTGGCCGGCGTTGTCGAAGACGGAGTAGGGCGACTCTGCGGCCCATTTCTCCAGGTCGGCATCGGCGAAGACGATGTTCGGGCTCTTGCCGCCCAGCTCGAGGGAGATCTTCTTCACGTTGTTGGCCGCCAGCCGCATGATCTCCTGCCCCGTCGTGGTCTCGCCGGTGAAGGCGACCTTGCCGACGCCGGCATGGCCGGCCAACGCGGCGCCGGCAGTGCCTCCGGGACCCGTGATCACGTTCACGACGCCGGGCGGGAAGCCGGCCTCCAGGGCCAGCTCGCCAAGGCGCAGCGCGGTCAGCGGCGTATAGCTGGCCGGCTTGAGGATGGCGGTGTTGCCTGCAGCCAGCGCCGGGCCGAGCTTCCAGCTGGCCATGTTCATCGGGAAGTTCCACGGCACGATCAGGCCCACCACCCCGATCGGCTCGCGTAGCGTGAAGTCCAGGCCTGGCCGGGAGACCGGGATCGTCTCGCCGAAGAGCTTGTTCGCGGCGCCGGCGTAGTACTCGAACACGAGGCTCACCGCCAGCGCCTCGCCGCGGGCGCCGGAGATCGGCTTGCCGACATTCCGGCTCTCCAGCTGGGCGAGCTCCTCGAGATGCTGCTTGACCAGTCCGGAGAACTTCTGCAGGGTGCGTCCACGCTTGGCCGCCGACCATGTGGACCACGGACCCTCGAAGGCTGCCTGGGCGGCCTGGACAGCGCGGTTGACATCCTCGGGCCCGCCCAGGGGGGCCCTCGCCAGGATCTCGCCCGTGGCCGGATTGAGCACGTCGAACGTCTGTCCGTCGGCGGCGTCCACCTGCTCGCCGCCGATGATCATCTGCACGTTGCCGAGCGCCGGCTCCGCAGCGCCGCGTGATTCAGTCGTCATGGGCGCCCATTCTAGGCCGAGCTCATGGAGACCCGGTCATGTACACGGGGAGCAGCGTGCGCAACAGCGCCACAGGCTTGGGTTCGTCGGCGAACAGCCGCGGATGCCCCGGCGTCCGGGCGGCCAGGAACGAGTGGTACCACTCGGTCTGCCTGAGGGCGAGGCTGTAGCGCGAGCCATGGTCGCTGAACAGCACGACGACCGCCCCTGGGTCCTTTGCGACGATCTGGTCGACCATGACCAGGATCTTCTTGTTGAGCGTGGCCAGGTCGCCCTTCATCGAGGCCGAGTAGTCGGATAGTGGCATCCGCATCGTCTCGATCTGCGCGGCGAAGATGTTCACCCTCGGCCAGAAGAAGGGGACCGGGACCGGATTGCCGTCTGCGTCCCACAGGAAGGGCAGATGCGGCTGGAAGAGGTGCGCCAGCACGAGGCGGTGCGCGTCGGGATCTACGAGCGACAGCAGGCTTTCAATGCTCTGCTCGAAGTGCTGTCGCAGCGAGTCCGTCAGCAGGTACGGCAGGAACGACTTGACGATCGGACCGAGGGCCGACTCGGCCAGCATGTTGTCCTCGAACGTGTTCACGCCGCCGTGCTCGAAGTGATGTCCGGCGGAGAAGGTCACGTGCCCTGCCGGTGAGTCGATTACGTCCCACTCGTAGCCCGCCGCCTCTGCCTCGCGTGGAAGAGCTGCGTCAGACAGCGCCTTCCGCACCCGCCACTGGATCTGGCTGGCCGGAGCAGTGTCTACCGGGACCCCATCGGTGGTCCCGGTCAGCAGCGTCATCAGTGTCAGGTCGGTGTACCGCCGATCTGTGTTGGCGTCGTCGTAGACATCGAATCCGCGCGACGCGAGATCGCTTTCGAACGGCTCGTTGTCGATCCCCATGTCCGTCATCAGCGTGTCGCGCCGCGGGTAGCCGTCCAACAGCACGATGTAGACGTTCGGGCCGGTGGCGGTGCGGGTCGCGGCGACCGGGGTGACCGGTCCCTCGGCGCTGAACACCGCGCGCACCACCCCGGAAACGAAGAAGACGAGCACGAATGCGATGGCCGCGGTCGAGGCCGTCCGCGGGACCACGGGGATCGGCCGGGCCATGCGCCTGGCGATCATCACCAGCAGCAGCCACCCGGCGACCGCCAGCGCGACCTGCCACCAATGCCTGGTGAAGGTGACCCAGAAGGAGATCAGGCCAACGGCCGCAGCCGCAGCCAGCGGCGCGTGCGATCGGGCCAGCCATGCGGCAAGGAGCCCCACCACGATGGCAAGCGGGATGACCAGCAGCAGGGGACGGAACAGGTAGAAGGTCGGGAAGGCCGAGTTCGCGAAACGGCCGAGGATGTAGCCCGCGAATGCCAGGTAGGCGACCGCAACGGCCACCAGCGCGCGTCGGAGGCGGTCGTTCACCGCCTGATCTTAGGGCCTGCGGATCGAGGTCAACCTAGAAGTAGTTGACGCTGATGCCGCCGTCGATCACGAAGTGCGCGCCATTCGTCCAGCGCGACTCGTCGGACGCCAGGTAGATCGCGGCGTTCACGATCTCCTCGGGCTTGCCGAAGCGTCCCGTCGGGTTCCGAGCCAGGCGGAGCTGCTTGGCAGCCTCGTCCTTCAGCAGCCAGTCCATCAGCAGTGGCGTCTCGATCGGGCCGGGACAGATGGCATTCGAGCGGACGCCCCGCCCGCCGAACTGCACGGCCAGCGAACGGGTCAGCGACAGCACCGCTCCCTTGGAGGCGGTGTACGCGTCCTGCGGAACGCTGCATCCCAGCAGCGCAACGAACGAGCTGATGTTGATGACCGATCCCGAGCCCTGGTCGAGCATGCGGGGGATCGCGTACTTGCAGCCGAGGAAGACGCCGCGCACGTTGACGGCCATCACCTTGTCCCAGGTTGCGACATCGGTGTCGATCACGGAGTGGTCCGGCTCGGGCATGACGCCCGCGTTGTTGTACAGGACGTCCACGCGACCGTAGGTCGCGATGGCATGGTCGACCATCGCCTTGGCATCGGCCTCGCTGCTGACGTCGGTGCGCACGAAGGTTGCGTCCCCGCCCGCCTCCTGGACCGATTCCACCGTCTGCTGGCCGGCAGCCTCGTCGAACTCCGCGACCACCACCTTCGCCCCCTCTCCCGCGAAGAGCTGGGCTGCCACCCGGCCCATCCCGCTCCCGGCCCCGGTGATGATCGATACCTTGTCCTTCAGCCGCATCGGGCCTCTCCTGTGCTGCAAGGGTTGGCCCGCCTGCGACGGGCCCCAGCTTCGACATCGCGTAGGTCCAATGCTACCCGTGCCCGGTGGACGCATTGCGGTCGTGGCCACGGCCGGCGCGGATGGTGACCGCTAGACTCGCAATCCTTCAACTTGTCGGATGAGGCTCGCGTGCGCAGGTTCGAGATCGGCCTGGTGCTGCCGCTCCACCAATCGTTCGCTGACGGCTCCACCAGCCGCTGGAGCGATATCCGCAGCATGGCCGTCCGCGCCGAGGAGATTGGCTTCGACACGGCATGGACCGCCGACGAGCTGCTCTGGCGCCCCGCAGAGGCGACCGAAGGGGGCACCGGCTGGTGGGAGTGCATCGCCATCACCGGCGCTGTGGCGGCGGCGACCTCCCGCATCAAGGTCGGGACCTGGATCCTCTCTGCGCTCCATCGGAACCCTGCGATCTCGGCGAAGGCCGTCGAGACCCTCGACGAGATCAGCGCGGGCCGGTTCGTCCTCGGGCTCGGATCAGGGCACGCGGACAGGCAGGGCAGGATGTTTGGCCTGCCCGAGGATTTCGTCTACTCGCGGTTCGAGGAGGCGCTCCAGATCATCGTCCCTCTCCTGCGGGAGGGCCGGGCCGATTTCGAGGGCCGATTCCACGCCGCGCGCGGGCTCGAACAGCGGCCGGTGGGTCCGCGTCCCGGCCGGATCCCGATCATGATCGGCGCCGGTGGCGCCAAGATGATCCGCCTGGCGGCGAGGCACGCCGATATCTGGAGCTGGTACGTCAACGAACGAAGCGATGTCGCCGAGTTCGAGCCCCGCCTCCGTGAGCTCGAGGCGGCCTGCGAGGAGATCGGCCGCGATCCGGCGACCATCGGCCGGTCGGCGGGGATCCTGGTAGAGCCAACCGCCGTGGGCGGAGCTGAGCAGCTGGCGGTTCCGGTGCGCGGCTCGGCCCGCGAGATCGCCGATGGCATTCGCTCCTTCCACGACGCCGGCTTCACCCAGGTCGAGGTGATGCTCTGGCCGGCGACCATGGCCGCCGTCGAGGCGATGGCGCCGGTCCTCGAGGAGCTCGACCAGGGCTAGGTGGCTAGCCCCGCTCCAGGTATCGCTCGCGGTCCCAGGGATGGACCACGGCGTCGTAGGTCTCCTGCTCAACGCGCGCCGCGTTCAGGTAATGGGCCACGACGTTCGCCCCGAAGATGTCGGCCGCCGCCTCGCTTGTCTCGAGCAGCCGAATCGCCTCATGCAGGGCGCGCGGCATGCGGTCGCAGTCCGTCGCCACGTACCCGTTGCCGATGTACTCGGCCGGTGGTTCGATCTCGCGCTCGATGCCGAGCAGGCCAGCCCCGACCACGGCCGCATAGGTCGTGTACGAATTCATGTCGCCACCCGGGAATCGGTCTTCGACATGCAGCCCCGGCCCGTCGCCCACCACCCGGAAGCCGGTAGTGCGGTTGTCACGCCCCCACACCACGTTGACCGGCGCCCACGAAGCCACGGCATAGCGCTTGTACGAGTTCACGTTCCACGCCCAGAAGATGGACAGCTCCCGGGCGTACTTCATCATGCCGCCCAGGAAGTGGCGCATCGTGGCCGACATGCCGTATGGCTCGGCCTTGGCATCGAAGAAGAGCGCCTTCTTGCCGGCCTTGTCCCAGAGCGACATGTGCAGGTGGCCGCTCGACCCGGTCCAGGTGTGGTCCGGCTTTGCCATGAAGCTCAACCCGAAGCCGTTGAGCCAGGCGATCTCCTTGGCGCCGTGCTTGAAGATGACCGACTGGTCGGACATGTTGAGCACATCGGTGTAGTGGATGTTCACCTCGTGCTGGCCGGGCGCGGCCTCACCCTTGCTGAACTCGACGGGGATGCCGGCGGCGGTCATCAGGTTGCGCAGGCGCCCATGGATCGGCTCGCCCTTGGTGGCCTGCAGGAGGTGATAGTCCTCGTTGTAGTAGCCGAAGCGCTCGAGCCCGACGTACCCTTTCTTCCAGGCCTGCTCGTAGGTATCGGTCAGCAGGTAGTACTCGAACTCCGAGCCGGCCATCACCCGGAATCCCATCTTGGCCGCCTTCTCGACAACCCGCTTCAGCATGGTTCGCGGCGAGACAGCGATCTCGTGGCCGTGATGGTCCACGGTATCGGACAGCACCAGCGCAGTCTTCTCCAGCCAGGGCACGACCCGCATCGTGTCCCACACCGGGTCGGCGATCCAGTCGCCGTAGCCGGTCTCCCAGTTCATCAGCTGGAAGCCGTCGGGCGTGTTCATCTCCATGTCGGTGCCGAGCAGGTAGGTGCAGAAGTGCGCCCCGTGGTCGATCGCGCCGTTCAGGAACGCCTGGCCCTGGACTCGCTTGCCCATCAGCCGGCCCTGCATGTCGGTGAGCGCCACGATGAGCGTATCGATCCGCCCGTCGCGCACCATCGCCTTCAGCTCGGCGAGCTTCGGGTGATCGGCGTGGGAATCCTTGGCCATCGGTGTTCGCCTTTCCCTACGGAAGGAGCGGACCGGCCGGATTTGCCCGACCGGCCCGCCTTCATCGGTCTGGTGAGGTGGGCTGCAGCCAGCGCCCGAAAAGAAGCTCAGGCGGTGGCCGGGCCCCCAAGCTCTCGAGCTGCGTGCTCGAACTCGCGCTCGATCTCCGTCAGCTCCTCCTCGCGACCCATTACGCGTGGTCCCTGGAATCTCGTTCTGGCCCATGCGAAGTAATAGACCACCAGGAGGATCACCGCTCCGGCCATGAACGGCCAGCTGATGTTGCCCGAGGTGGGGAACGAGAAGAGGACCAGCAGGACAAGGATCCAGAGCAGCGCGACGACGGCCACGGGCTTCGACCACCGACCAAGGCTCCAGACCCGCTCCGCGCGCCACCCGTTCGTGGTCAGGCCGAGGTAAATCGGGATCCCGTATGCGGCGTACAGGAAGATGGTGCTGATGGCGGTTACGATCACGATGGCGATTCCGCCACCGCCGGGTCCGCCCAGGGCTCCGACATAGAAGGCTGCCACCGTGAACAGGAATGCGACCACCACGATGGTCACCAGTGCGTTGGTTGGCGTGCGGTATGTATGCGACACCTTTTTCAGCCAGCCCGATCCCGGCACACCGTCATCGCGGCTGAACGCGAAGAGCATCCGCCCGGCGGAGGCGACCGATGACAGCGTGCAGAAGGTCATCGCGATCGCGATGCCCGCGCCGAGCAGCTGCCCGACTGTCGCCAGGTTGTACTTCAGCGTCTCGTAGACGGCGTAGCCTCCGCCGAAGTAATACGTGCTGAGACTGTTCGCGTCGGCGTTTGCCAGGTCCTTGGGGAAGAGGGCCGAAAGATTCGGCAGGTGCGTCGTCAGCGCGAACAGGAAGACGTACCCGACGACAGCCGAGACCGCCACCGACAGGAAGATGCCCCACGCGCTTGCGACACGCGCCCCGACCGTCTCCTCGGCGACGTGCGCCGACGCGTCGTATCCCGTGTACGTCCAGTTTGCCTGGAGCAGCGAGAACATGAACGCGAAGAAGAGGGGGTAGGTGATCGCCGCGCCGTACTGCAGGTTGATTCCGAGGAACGGAATGACGTTTGCCCAGCTGCCGCCTGCATCCTGAGGCTGTACTGCGAACAACGTCATGCCGGATTGATCCGGCTTGCCGGCGACCAGAACCAGGACGACCACCGCCGCGACGATGGCGATATGCCACCAGACGCTCACCTGGTTCAGGAGTGCAACGAGGTTGATGCCCCTGATGTTCAGGATCAGGCAGATCGCAAGCAGCACGCCCATCGTGACCAGGCCACCGGTCAAGATCGGCACCTCGCCGATCTTGATCAGCTCCGTGACGTTGCTGTAGCTGATGCCGATGTTGTCCAGCAACGGGGTGATGATCGAGACATTGAGGAACTGGGCGGCCGCGTAGGCGATGCCGGCGACGATGGCGAACTGTCCGAGCAGGTTGAACCAGGCAGTCCACCATCCCCAGGCCTTGCCCTTCATACGGCTGGCCCAGTAGTAGAGCCCACCCGCGGTGGGATAGGCCGAGGCGACCTCGGACATCGACGCCGCGATGCACAGGACAAATACGGTCACCAGTGGCCAACCGATCAGGCTCGCTGCGGTGCCCGCCCACGCAAGTCCGTAGTCGTACAGGATGACGGCGCCGGTGAGGATCGAGATGATGCTGAAGCTGATGGCGAAGTTGCTGAATCCGCCCATGCTGCGGAACAGTTCCTGCGCGTACCCAAGGTTGTGCAGGTCGCGGACGTCCTGCTGAATGACATCCTCGCGGGATTGCGTCATGTGGAACCTCTCCTCCTGAATCGAGGTCGCGAGCGCGTCAGGGGTGCGCTCGGCGGGCAAAGGTCAGGTCATGCGCTGGGGAAAGGGAGCGGCCGGGCGGGGGTTCGCCTCCTTCCTCATGCGAGCGCGCCATCCAGGTGGGGCCGCGCCGAACGACGCGACTATAGCCACGCCAAGGGCGAACGGGAAGGGGCTAGCCTGCCTCGCCTTCGTCGGTCGCTGCGGCCGCCTCGCCCTCGCCCTCGGCTCCGGCTGCCTCCTCGCCCTCAGCCGCCTCCTCGCCCTCGACAACAACCGGCTCGATCACTTCTTCCTCGCGTGGCGGCGTGACCTTGGCGACCAGGTCATCGGGGTCGTTGAGCACCGTGATCTTCTCGCCGACCGCCAGGTCGCGGACGTGGATGGTGGCCTCCAGGTCGATGAGCGGGGAGAGCTCGACCTCGATCTCGTGCGGCAGGTCGCCAGGCAGCCCGCGCACCTTGAGATGGTCGAGCGAGGTGAACAGGATCGCGCCTTCCAGCTCCACGGCTGGCGAGGTGCCGATGAACGACAGGGGGATGTCCGCCTGGATCTCTTGTGTCAGGTCCACGGCGAACAGGTCGACGTGCAGTGCCTTGCCCGTGAGCGGGTTGCGCTGGATCCCCTTGATGATGGCGCTCGTGGGCCGGCCACCGTCGACCGATACGCTCACCACGCTGGTGCGTCCGGCCTGCCTGTAGAGATGCTCGAGGTCCTTGGCGTCCAGCTGCACGGGAATCGAGCCGGTCGTCTTGCCGAACAGGACACCGGGCACCACACCGGTGCTCCTCAGGCGCTTGTTCTGCTTGCCGTATACCTCGCGGGCGTTGACGGCGATCTCCAGGTCCATCGGAGCGGTTGATCCTCGAACTGCGAAACCGGCGCATGGCCGGATATCGGTGGCGACACAGTCTGCGCGGGCCGGCATCGTAGCAGCGGCGCGGGGGAGCGGCAAGGTGAGGAGGCTACCCCTCGGTCAGGTCGACGATGCGACCTTGAATCGTTCCCACGTCGGCGTACTCCTCGTGATGCTCCACTCCGGCATGCGTGAGCCCCAGCCCGGTCGCGGCCGCATCGGTCACGAACAAGTACGGTCGGGCGCCGATGCGCGCCTGGATCGTGTTCTTCAGGAGCCGATGCGCGACGTTGACGGCTGGACCGAGGATCTCGGTTCGCGACCCGACCGTCTGCCGCACGACCCTGCCCCGGTGCAGGACCATCTTCAGGTCGAGGCTGCCGACGACCGGACAGGCCGTGCACACGTGGTCATTGGCCTTCTTTGCCTCGGCCCGGCAGGCCCGGAATGCGCGATGGACGTCCTGCAGGTGGCTGACGACGGCATCCCCGTGCCCATCGAGCACGTCGGCGGGCGCCGTGGCAAAGACCGCATCGCCCTCCAGCTTGGCGACGCCGAACTCGGGTTCGACGCCCTCCACCACGCTGTCGAGCAGCTGGCCGAGCACGGTGTACCCCGCCGGGATGCCTCCGCTGAAGTCAACCTCGTGCGCCTCCTCGACGCCGCTGAGGAAACGCGTGTAGCCGGTGATATCGGCCAGGAGCAGATAGCCCTCGCTCGCCGATGCGCCGGTCTGGGTGGGTGTGCCCATCGCCGGCAGATGGTACTCGGCTTCTGACGTGCGCCCCGCAGGGCGAGGACCCGCCGGAGGACGTTGTCGGGCGTCGGGCTAGAATCGCGCCGGTATGGCCGGCACGATCATGATCGTCGAGGACGAGCCCGCCGTTGCGCGCGGCGTCCAGGTCGCGCTCGAGCGCGAGGGATACGCGACCGCGATCGTGGGGACCGGCGAGGAGGCCGTCGCCAGGTTCGCCGACATCGCGCCGGACCTCGTCCTGCTCGACGTGCGCCTGCCGGGCATCGACGGCTTCGAGGTCTGTCGCCAGCTGCGGCGCGAGACGCGAGCCCCGGTCCTGTTCCTCACGGCCCGCGCCGACGAGGTCGACAAGGTGGTGGGCCTGGAGATCGGTGCCGACGACTATCTGGTCAAGCCGTTCAGCGTCCGCGAGTTGGTGAGCCGCATCAAGGCGCTCCTGCGCCGCGCCTACGGGGAGCTGGCCGACACCCAGACAGGCCGCACCTTGCGCCGGGGCGAGCTCGTGATCGACCTCGAAAGGCGCCGCGTGACGCGCGACGGCGTCCGCATCAGCCTGACCACCACCGAGTTCGACCTGCTGCGTCACCTGGCCACCAAGCCGGGGCGCGTGTACACCCGAACCCAGCTCCTGGAGCTGGTGCGTGACTACGAGGCCCTCGAGGCCGATGAGCGCACCATCAACGTGCACATCAGCCACATTCGCGACAAGATCGAGCCGGATCCCGCCCAGCCGCGCTTCATCAAGACGGTGAGGGGCGTCGGGTATGCATTCAGCGAGGACTGATCCGCCAAGCGAGCCGATCATCGGGCCGCTCCGCCGCCCGCTGGGCTGGTTCCAGCAGCTCAATGCCCGACTCGTGCTGGCCCTGGCCAGCGTCGCGCTGGTCGCGCTGCTCGTATCCGGCCTGGCGCTGAACCAGATCCTGCCCAATTATTTCGTTGAACAGGCCACCAGTCACACGAAGGCCGCGGTGCTCGCGACCCAGATCCTGCTGGTGGAGCAGGCAAACTCCGTATCCGTCACGCATCCCGAGCTGCTGACCGTTCGAGAGCTGCGGGAAACCGAGTTTCTGCAGGCCCTGGCCCAGACCGCGGCAAACGAGCTTGCCCAGGCCACGGTCTCCTTTCTGAACCCGGGTGGGGGCCTCGCGGCGCACGCGGACCCGGACAAGAAGACCACCGACACGCTGCGCGCCGAGGGGCTCCGCCCCGACCCGGACATTGCCCTCCAGAGCGCGACGCAGACCATCAAGATGCCCGACGGCTCTCCATCGATCAAGTTCACGATCACGGTCAGCCAGCCCTATACGTCTCGCGTCACCACGCTTGACCGCGTCCGCAGCACGCTGCTGTTCACCGGGGTGCTGGCGCTCCTTGCCTCGCTGCTGGTCGGGGTCGCGGCCGCGCGCAGGTTCACCGCCCCCCTGGCCCGCCTGCGGCGGGCTGCCGGCCGCCTCGCCCAGGGCCAGCTCGACGAGCGGGCACCGCGCTCTGACATCGTCGAGGTCGACGATCTGGCCCGCCAATTCAATGTCATGGCGGATCGCCTGTCGGAGTCACTGCGGCTGCTGGAGGCCGATCGAGATCGGCTGCGCGAATTCGTGGCAGATGTCTCGCATGAGCTGCGCACCCCGATCGCCGCCCTCCGCGCGTTCACGGAGCTGCAGCGCGACGGCGAGGTCGACGAGGTGACGCGCCGCGAATTCCTCGATCGCTCCAGCGAGCAGATCAGCCGTCTGGAATGGATGAGCACCAACCTGCTCGACCTGTCGCGCATCGATGCAGGCATCTTCCCCCTGGACATGCGCCCGGGCGACCTGCGCGACCCGATCCGGTCAGTGGTCGAGGCGCACGCCGAGCTGGCCGAGCAACGAGGAGTCTCGCTTTCGAGCGCCGTGCCGCCGGCGCCGGTGATGCTGCGCTTCGACCGAGAGCGGATCGTGCAGCTGTTGACCAACCTGATCGGCAACGGCCTGAAATTCACGCCGCGCGGCGGCGAGGTGAAGGTCACGCTGACCGACCTGCCTGACGGCGCCACCCTCGAGGTGCGCGACTCCGGGCCTGGGATCCTGACGGCCGAGCTGCCGCACGTCTTCGAGCGCTTCTTCCGCGGCACGAACGTGGGCGAGGCTCGGGCCTCCGGCAGCGGGCTGGGGCTCGCAATCGTCCGATCGATCGTCGAGATGCACGGTGGCCAGATCGAGGTTGCCAGCGCCGCAGGGGAGGGATCGGCCTTCATCGTGCGCCTGCCGCGCACCGCGCAAGATCAATGAAACTTCACGGCTCGCCACGCACAGTCGCAACGCGGGCGAGGCAGGATGCAGGCTGACACCCCGACTATTGAACAGTGAGCAACAGGCAGAGATGACCGACAGCGACGACCCAGCCGAACAGCCAGCAACCGAGCAGCAATCGGCCGAACAGCCACAGGAACCCGAGGTCCAGCGATATGGACCTCCGCCCAGCCAGCCGACGCGCCCCACCTGGGATGCGACATCACCCTGGTCGCCTGGGACGCCGCCAGATGGTGCCCGACGCGAGCGTCGCAGCATGGGCGTCATGTCGGTGGTGACGATCGCGCTGGTTACCGCGATCGTGTCGGGCTCGCTCTCGGCGGCTGCCGTCGCCAACCTGCTGCGGCCAACCTCCAGCGGATCCCTCAGCGAGGCCACCGGCAGCTCGGTGAGCCAGGTGCATCTCGACGAGTCGAGCGCGGTGATCACCGCGGTGACGCGGGTCATGCCAGCGGTTGTCGTCATCCAGTCGAGCGGCAGTGGCGCTAGCGGGATCGGCTCCGGCTTCATCTTCGATTCAAATGGCTGGATCCTGACCAACAAGCACGTCGTCAACGGGGCCGATCAGATCAGCGTTCAGCTCAACGACAGCCGCATCTTCACCGGGCGGGTGTACGGGATCGACACGCTGACCGACCTGGCGATCGTGAAGATCGACGCCACCGGCCTGCCCGTTGCTCCGCTCGGCTCGAGCGATGACCTGAAGCTCGGCCAGCTGGCGATCGCCATCGGCAATCCGCTTGGCACCTTCGAGAACACGGTCACCACCGGCGTCGTCTCGGGGCTCGGTCGACAGATTCGGGCCGGTGACGCGGTGGGCAGCTCGTCGGAGCAGCTGAACAACCTGATCCAGACCGATGCCGCCATCAACCCCGGCAACTCGGGTGGACCGCTGATCAACAGCGCCGGGCAGGTGATCGGCATCAACACCGCGGTCAACCAGAGCGCGCAGGGGATCGGCTTTGCGATCCCGATCAGCGTGGCTCGGCCGATCCTGTTGCTGGCCGTGGCCGGCAAGCCCGTGGCTCGGCCGTGGATCGGGGTCTACTACACGCCGATCGACGCCCAGCTGGCGCACGATCGGGGCCTCTCAGTGGACCACGGCGTCCTGATCGATCCAGCCGCGAGCGGCGCACCAGGCGTGTTTCCCGGCAGCCCGGCCGCGGCCGCAGGCCTGCAGGACGGCGACATCGTGGTGGCCGTCGACGGTGCTCCCGTCGACTCTGACCACGACCTCTCGACGCGCATCCTGCCGCATGTCCCCGGCGACGTAGTGGCACTGTCAATCGTTCGCAACGGTCGCACGATGGAGATCAAGGTCAAGCTCGGGACGCTGCCCACGAACCCCTAGGCCTCGGCTCCGCCGCGTCGTCGGCGGATATTCGCCTCCACCATCTCGAAGGCCCCGGGCAACGGGGCCTTCGGCTTGCGGACGCGAACCTCGACATCATCCACGGGCTGATCCGCGAGCACGGCATCGGCGATCGCCCCGGCCAGTGCCTCGATGAGATGGAACGAGCGCTCCTGGGCGATCTCCCGCGCCAGGTCGTAGACCGCCGCGTAGTTGATGGTGTCCGCCAGCTCGTCGCTCTTGGCAGGATGCGACAGGTCGAGGCGAAGGACCACGTCGACCTCGATCGGCTGGGGCTCGGCGCGCTCCTCGGACGTGACCCCGAGGCGGGCCTGGAACCGCATGCCGCGCACCGTGATCCGGTCACTCATCGGTGCCACCTCACGATTCCGTCGGCCACCCGCACGGTCTTCATGATCTCCTCGACATCGTGGACGCGCACGATGTCGGCCCCGTGGGCGATGCTGAGCGCGACGCTGGCAGCGGTTCCCTCGAGCCGCTCATCCGCACCTGCCCCACCTAGCAGCTCGCCGATCACCCGCTTCCGGCTGGTGCCGACCAGCAGCGGCAGCCCGCCGAGCGCCTGCTTGAGCTCGCCCAGCCGATGCAGGATCTCGATCGAATGGGCCGGCGTCTTTCCGAAGCCGATGCCCGGGTCGACGATTATGCGCTCGCGTGCCATCCCCGCGCCGACGGCATCCTCCACCGCGTCGGCAAGCCAGTCGGTGACCTCTGCGAAGACGCCCCGCGGATACTCGGCCACCTCCTTGTTGTGCATCAGTACCAGGTGCGCGCCGGCCCCGGCAGCGGCCGTTACCGTGTCCGGGTCTCGCTGTCCGGCCCAGACGTCGTTGACCATCGCGGCGCCCGCCGCCAGGGCAAGCCGCGCAACGGAGCCCTTGGTCGTGTCGATGCTCACCATGGCCCGATCCTCGAATTCCGCCGCCAGGGCCGCCACCACCGGCACCGCAAGGGCTGCCTCTTCCTCCGCCGAGATGGGTGGATGCTCCCCGTAGAACTGGGCGGGCCGCGACGACTCGGCGCCAACATCCAGCAGCTGGGCTCCGGCCGCCACGAAGCCACGTGCCTGGTCGAGGGCCGCAGCCACGATCTCCGCTTCGCTGCGGCCGGGCTGGGCGATGCCGTCACCGCTGAACGAGTCGGGCGTGACGTTGATGATGCCCATGACCCAGGTCCGCTCGCCCCAGCGCAGCTCGATCATCGAGCGTCTTCCTCCTCGCCGCGGAGCATCCCACGTACCGCGCCTACGAGGTACAGCGACCCGGCCACCAGCATCGGCTGCTCCGGCGTTCTTCGCAGGCTCGTCGCCAGGCGCAGCGCCTCGTCGGGGGTGGAGGCGACATGGGCGGGTTGGTCCGTGAATCGGCGCCATCGGCGCAGCAGGTCCGCGGGAGCCATCGCGCTGCCCTCCTGGACGCGTGTGAAGATCGGCCGTGGCTCGAGCGGCGCCAGCGCACGGAGCACCGCCGACACGCGCTTGCCGCGGGTCGCGCCGAAGACCATCGGAAAGCGCCGCATCCCCAGCTCGCCGAGCGCACGCGCCAGGGCCCGGGCTCCGGCCGGGTTATGGGCCCCGTCCAGCAGGATGCGACCGAACGTCGTGTCGGCGAGCAGCTCCAGCCGACCGGACCACTGCGCCGCTGCGAGACCCTGGCGGATCGCCGCCTCGTCGACCCTCAGCTCGGCGCCGCGGCGGGCGGCGTCCTCGATCAGTGCGTCGAGCAGCGCCAGCGCCACCCCGGCGTTCGCTGCCTGGTGGCTCCCCAGCAGGCCAACCCGCACGCCATGCATCTGCCAAGCAGGCGTGGTGGCGTCGATGAGCAGGCCGTCCCAGCTCGAGTCTCGGACCTGTACCTGATACGGCTGCCTCGCTCCCGATCGGCGCAGTGGAGCGCCAACCGCTGCACATCGCTCGAGGATGGGCACCAGCCCACGTCCCCGGGCTCCGGTCACCGCCAGGTTCCCGCGCTTGATGATCGCCGCCTTTTCGGCCCCGATGGCCGCCAGGGTCGGGCCCAGCAGCCGCTCGTGGTCGTGCTGGACGTTGGTGATGGCCGCCACTCCCGCATCCAGCACGTTGGTGGCGTCCAGCCGGCCGCCGAGCCCAATCTCGACCAGCGCCACGTCCACTCCCGCCCGCGTCAGCTCCACGAAAGCGGCCGCGGTCAGTGCCTCGAACTCGGTGGGCGGCCCGAGCCGGTTGCTGACTGCGTCAATCGCGGGCATGACCGATGCCAGGGCCGCGGCGAACCGCTCACGGCTGATCGGGATGCCATCGATCGCGATTCGCTCCCGGTAGCTCACAAGGTGGGGCTTGGGCATCGTGCCGACCCGGAAGCCGGCTACCTGCAGCACCGATCGAGCCAGGGCTACCACGCTGCCCTTGCCATTGGTGCCACCGACGAGCGCGCCGCGCAGGCCCCGCTGCGGGTTGCCGAGCTCGTCGAGCAGCGCCTCGATCCGCGCCAGGCCAAGGCTGATTCCGAAGCGACCTCGCGAGCGGAGGCCCGCGACCGCCGCGTCGTACTCGAGCGGGGCTGCCGGATCAGTCTTCGACCGTGTCAGGTCCCCTCGTCCTCGTAGAAGACGCAGTCGTGGTACTGGCCGGTCATGCACAGGTCACTGACATAGCTGGCATCGAGGTGGACCCCTCCGCGCAGCTCGCATCGATTCACGACGCCCTCGCGCTTCATCAGCATCCGCAGCACGCCCGGCGAATCGGTGCCGACCCGGCCCTTCGAGCCGGCGGTGAGGTAGAAGTGCGGGCAGGAGTGCCGGCGGGGCTTGGCGTACCCGAGCGGCACGCCGCGACGCCCGACGTGCACGGTGAGCGGCTCGGGGGTCGCCGCGAAGCGCTTCTCGGCGATCGCGCATCGGCCGGGCTCGCAGTCGATCTCGTTATGGCAGCAGGCGCGCGCCGGGCCGACGCCCTCGACCGCCCACAGCTCCCAGCAGGGACGCCGCAGGATGAAGGCCGGACAGCGGTAGCGGATCGTGAGCGAGCAGTTCTCGACCTCCCAGCACATGGTGCGGCGGTCGCCGGTCGGCCGCTCCGGTGCGAAGGGGTCGGCCACCTGGCGCCGATCCTTGCTGGTCCGGCGTTCGGTCTTGATGATCACGGTTGGAGTCTAGCCGCTGAGGCGGCGAGCAGGCACCGACGAGCTAGGCCAGGAACTCGCGGAGACGCTCCTCCATGGCCGCCTGGGGCATGTAGCCGACGACGCG
>JALYUB010000021.1 GCA_030853945.1 Chloroflexota bacterium | reverse complement strand
CCAGATGCCGATCGTGGGGATGCAGGAGGCATCGATGGCCTACGCGGCGACGATGGGGCATCGGTTCAGCGTCATCGTGGGGCGACGCAAGTGGATCCCCAAGATGACCGACAACGCGGTGCTGTATGGCCACGAGCGGCGCCTGGCGTCCATGCGGTCGGTCGAGATGGGCATTCCGGAGGTCACCGCCGATCCGCAGGCCTTCTTCGATGCCTGCATTCGCGAGGCGGGTCTCGCCGTGGCGCTTGACGGCGCGGAGGTCGTGATCCTGTCGGAGATGGCCACCCCGGCCTTTTGGCGCAGGGCGCAGGCAGAAGTTCCGTTCCCGATCGTCGATCCGGGGGTCGCCTGCTGGAAGTTCGCCGAGATGGCGGCAGACCTGTACCGGACCGCCGGCTACAGCCACTCCAAGATCGGGGGCCACGAGGCGCCGCCCGCAGCCGTCACGATCGCGCCGTGATGCCGGCTGGCGGCCTGGCAGCGGGGGAGTCGCTGGCCGTGCGCAACCGCCGGCTGCTGGACGAAGGCGTCTCGATCGTGGAGCGAGCACGCGCCGAGGGAGTCGAGGCTCGACTGCTCGGCGGCCTGGGCATCCTGCAGCACGACGCCGCGCTGCAGGCGCGCGGCGGATCGCGCGCCATCAACGACATCGACCTGATCGTGCCGTCCGGCCAGCATCGGTTCATAACGGGGGTGCTGGTCGCGGCCGGCTACGCTCCGGAGGAGCGCTTCAACGCGCTGAATGGCCATCGCCGGATGGTCTTCCATGCAGCCGAGTGGGACCTCGACGTGCTGGTCGGCGTGTTCGAGATGTGCCACCGCATCGACATGTCGCAGCGGATCGGCCTGGACTTTCCGACGCTGCCGGTTACCGACCTGCTGCTGACCAAGCTGCAGATCGTGAAGCTGAACGCGAAGGATGCCGGCGACATCGTCGACCTGCTGGCCGGTCATGCGCTGGGCGAGGGACCCGGCGACCAGGTGGATCTCGCCTACATGCGCGAGTTGGTGCGCGACGACTGGGGACTCTGGCGGACCGCCACCGGCACGATCGAGACGGTGATCGCGACCGAACCGCCGCCAGCCGTGGCCGAGCGCCTGGGACAGCTACTGGCAGCCCTGCGCGACGCGCCCAAGTCGACCCGCTGGAAGCTGCGCGCGCGAGTCGGCGACCGGGTGGCCTGGTACGTGCTGCCCGACGAGGTGAAACAGTGACCTACTCGATCGTGGCGGCCGACCCGGCCAGCGGCGAGCTGGGCGTGGCGGTCCAGTCCAAGTTCCTGGCGGTCGGGGCCATCGTGCCCTGGGCGGCGGCAGACGCCGGGGCGGTCGCGACCCAGGCGCTGGCCGATGTCACGATCGGTCCGCGGGGACTGGCGCTATTGCGCCAGGGCATGGCCCCGACAGAAATCGTCGAGGAGCTGCTGGCGGGCGATCGGCTGCGGGAGCAGCGCCAGTTCGGCCTGGTGGCTCCCGACGGCAGGGCGGCCTCCTTCACCGGCAGCGAGTGCTTCGACCACGCCTCGTCGATTGTCGGGGAAGGGTTCGCGGCGCAGGGCAACATCCTGGCGGGGCGAGCGGTCGTCGAGGGGCTGGCCGCGGGCTTCGAGGCATCGGCCGGCCTGCCGCTGGCCGAGCGACTGCTCACCGCGCTCGAGCGGGCACAGGAGGCCGGCGGGGACCGGCGCGGCCAAGAGTCGGCGGCGCTGCTCATCGTCCGGGAGGGCGGCGGCTATGGCGGCAACCACGACCGGATGCTCGACCTGCGCGCCGATGACCATCCATCCCCGATCGCCGAGCTGCGTCGCCTGCTGGGGCTCCATCGGCTCTACTTCGACCGTCCGGAACCTGCGGACGCGCTGCCCATCGAAGGCGACCTGCGCGCCGAGCTGCGCGAGTTCCTCGCCCGTCGCGGCTTCGATCCCGATGCCGGGTGGCACGACGCCCTGTTCGGCTATTTCGGCTGGGAGAACCTGGAGGAACGCTGGCTCGGGGAGGATCGGCTTGACCCCGCAGTCCTGGCCTACATCCGCGAGCACGAAGGGGAGACACCATGACCGGCATCCGCAACGAGACGGAGCTCGATGACTTCCTGCGCGGAGCGAACTTCCTGTCGGCCAGCGGTGGCGGCCAGCCCGACGTGCAGCGGGAGCTGCTGCTCGACGACATGGCCCGTGGGCTGGATCTGTCGTGGACGCCGCTCGACGAACTGCCACCCGACTCTCTGATCTGCACCGCCTGCTTCTCGGGCTCCATCGCGCCCGAGGTGTTCGAGGCCAGCCCCGAGGCCGACCTGATCGCCGGGCCGGAGCGGGTCCGGCGGCCGATGGTCGAATCGGTTCGCGCGCTGGAGGAGGAGTTGGGACGCCGGATCGACGGCATCTGCTCGATCGAGATCGGCGGCATCAACACCGCGGCGGTGCTGGACGCGGCCGCCAACCTGGGTATCGCCATGGTCGACGGCGACTACGCGGGCCGCGCCATCCCGGAGCTGCACGCCACCACGCCGCACCTGTTCGGCGTGCCGGTGCTGCCGTGGGCATCGGTCGACGAGTACGGCAACACGATCGTCATTCGCAGAGCCGCCTCGAACGCCTTCGCCGAGCGGATCGGCAAGCACCTGGCCCAGGCCTCGTTCGGGTTGATCGGCTGCGCGCTGGCAGCCCTCACCGCCACCGAGGTGCGGCGCATCTACGTGGCAGGCACCATCAGCGAGAGCATCGGTGTGGGCCGCGCCATCCGCGAAGCGCAGGAGGCGGGGGACGACCCTCCGGCAGCCGCGGCGCGCGCGCTCGATGGCTGGGTGCTGTTCCGCGGCAGGATCGTGGGACGCGAGTGGCGCAACACCGGGTACCTGGAGGGGACGCACGAGATCGAGGGCGAAGGCCCATTCGCCGGGCATCGACTCAAGGTCTGGTTCAAGAACGAGAACCACCTGACCTGGCTGGACGGAGCCGATTGGGTCGCCAGCCCGGACCTGATCGAGGTGTGCGACGCCGTCACCGGCGAGCCGCTGGTCAACACGTACCTCAATCAGGGGGATCGCGTGGCCGTGGTAGGTGCCCGCCGGCGCGAGGTCTGGAACTCCGAGGCGGGGCTGGCCACCCTGGGTCCGGCGCACTTCGGCTGGCACGACTTCGGGTTCCAGCCGATCGAGTCGCTGGCAGGAGGCAAGGCATGACCGCCGTGACCTTCGACCCCGAGCATGCCATCTCGGCCGACGAGTTTCGCGGCCGACAGAGCCGCGCCCGTGCCGCGGCCGCCGAGCTGGGCCTCGATGGACTGATGGTCTGGTCGCGAGGCGGTGGCCCGGTCGACATGTCGGCCGACGTCGTCTATCTCGCCAACCACTACTCGCAGCAGCCCTACATGGCCGATCACGCCGGCATCGGGCGAGCTCGTTCGCATGGCGTGCTGGTGCTTCCGGTCAACGGCCCCAGCATCCTGGTCATGGACGTCCCGTGGTGGCGGCCCGAGCTGGTGATCGCCGACGAGGTGCGCACCGGCAACGACGTGATATCAAAGGCGGCGGACGCCATGCGGTCGGCGGGCCTGGCGGCCGGCCGGGTGGGCCTGGTCGGGGCCAGCCACATGACCGCGGCGGCATACCTCGGCCTGGTGCAGGCCCTGCCGGCCCTCCACCTGATCCGGACCGACGAGCTGGTCGAGCGGCTGCGGATCTACAAGAGCGCCGCCGAGGTGGTGGCGATGCGAGCGGCCATCGCGCTCGGCGACGAGGCGGTCAAGGTGGCGATGGCAGCCGCCGTGGTTGGAGCCACCGAGGCCGACTGCGCGGCGGAGGCGGCCGCGGTCGTGGCACGGGGCGCCGGCGTCCTGTACGACGCGGCCTGCGCCTCCGGAGCACAGGCCCACAACTTCACCTGGGCACGCATGCCGTCAAGCTCGCTGCGGCCCCTCGAGCGGGGCGACATGTTCCACATGGACTGCTACGGGGCCCTGGCCGGCTATTTCTGGGACTTCGGTCGCACCCGGATCGCGGGCGACGAGCCGACCGATCAGCAGCGCGCACTGGTCGAGGCCGCGATCGGCGTGGTCGACGCGGTGTGCACCGCGATTCGGCCGGGGGTCACCGCCGCCGAGGCGTACGCGGCCGGCGCGCACGCGATGGCCGAGTCGGCCGTGATTGGCAGCATGCCGGTTGAGCAGCGCGACACGGAGGGCTTTCCGGCCGTCGGCCATGGCATCGGCCTGGGCTGGGAGGCGCCCTGGCTGACCCCGGTCGACCACACGGTGCTGGTGCCGGGGATGACGATCGCGGTCGAGACGCTGGTCGGCCATCCGTCGATGGGGGGTGGCTTCTTCGAGGAGAACGGCGTGGTGACGGAGACCGGCTTCGAGGTGCTGACCAGCGCCCAGCGGAGGTGGTGGTGAACGACGCTGACGCGGTGAGGGAGGTGCTGGACCGATTCCGCGCGGGCTGGCAGGCGCTCGACAGCGAGGCGGTGCTCGCCTGCTTCGCACGGGACCCGGAGATCACCGTCATCGGCACCGACGAGGGTGAGTACTGGCGCGGCTACCACGCCCTGGTCGAGCCGTTCCGCACGATGGCCGGCGCATTCAGCGACGCGCTCTACCGCTGGGCCGTCCCGCCGCGGATCACGCTCGACGGGGACCTGGCGTGGGCGGATGGCGTGCTGGACACGGAGCTGACCGCCGCCGGCGAGAAGCTCGCTGTGCGAATGCGGGCGACCTGGGTCTTGAGCCGGCGGCTGGACTGGAAGATCGTGCAGGCCCACTTCTCGGTTGCGCCGCCCTCCCCGGTTGCGGCCTACTAGAGGCCGATGACCCGGATCTTCTTCTGCGCCGATATCCATGGCTCCGAGCGCTGCTTCCGCAAATGGCTGAACGCCGCGCGCAGCTACCGCTGCGACGCGCTCGTCTTCGGCGGCGACCTGGCCGGCAAGATCCTGCAGCCGATCGTCGACCTTGGAGCGGGCCGCTATCAGACGGGGATGTACGGCCAGCAGCTCGTCGCCGACGCGCCGACCGAGCTCCAGGCGATCACCGACCGGATCCGGAACGCGGGTCGCTACGAGGTGATCGTCACCCGCGACGAGAAGCAGGCCCTGGACGACTCACCCGAGCTCGTCCACGAGACGTTCGTGCGCGTCGCCCGGGCCAGCGCGACGCGTTGGCTGGAGCTGGCGGACGAGCGCCTGGCGGAGGTGGGGATCCCCGCCTTCATGATGCTTGGCAACGACGACTTCATCGAGATGCAGGACGTCTTCGACGGCTCGCAGCGGGTCACCAATCCCGAGGATCGGGTCGTCGAGCTGCCCGGCGGGTACGAGATGATCTCGCTCGGCTATTCGAACCCCACCCCCTGGAGCTCGCCCCGCGAGCTGAGCGAGCCCGACCTGGCCGTGCGGCTCGAGGCGATGGCCACTCGTCTGCAGGATCCGGGCAAGAGCATCTTCAACCTGCATGTGCCTCCGCAGGGCACCCACCTCGACCAGGCCGCGCTGCTGGACGAGACCTTCACCCCGATCGTCAGCGGCGGACGGGTCCAGATAGGCAACGTGGGCAGCAGCTCGGTGCGCAGCCTGATCGAGCACCACCAGCCGATGCTCAGCCTGCACGGCCATATCCACGAGTCGCCGGGGATGTCGAAGATCGGCAGGACGACGGCGATCAATCCGGGCAGCGAGTACATGGACGGAATCCTGCGCGGCACGATCGTGACGCTCGACCCGCGTCGTGGAGTCAAGGGCTGGCAGCTGGTCCAGGGCTGATCGTTCGGGCAGTCGATTCACGGGCCACCAGGCGCGTCTCGACCGTGAGCGTGATCATGCGGCCCGGGCGGTACCCCTCGTCCAGGATCTGGCGCACGACCGCGATGGTCTGCGCGCCCAGCTCCGCCGCTCGCGGGTCGATGGTGGTCAGCGGTGGATGGGCATTGCGCGACAGGAGCGTATCGCCCTCGCCGACGACTCCGAGCTCACCTGGCACGGAGATGCCGAGCTCCTCCGCGGCGCCCAGAACGCCGATCGCCAGACGATCGACGGCGGCGATGATCGCGTCCGGCCGATCGGCCCTGGTCAGGAGGGTCACCGCCGCGTCGTAACCAGCTCGCTCGGACAGGTCCTGCGCCCGAATAACGATTGGCTCGCCACCCGTCTCTTCCCGACGAGCCCGATAGCTCTTTTCGATGTCGACGATGTACGAGAAGCGCTCATGCCCGAGCGAGATGAGCGCCGGCCGCCGGTAGCCCTGCTCGGCGAGGTGTTCCAGGACGCGCCCGATCCCGACGGCATGGTCGTTATCGACCCAGTGCGTCCGGGCGCGGCCAAGGTAGCGGCCCACTGTCACGACGGGGACGCGGTAGTCGCGAAGCAGCGGCAGCACGTCGTTGCTGCCGCTCGGATCGACCAGGATGGCGGCATCCAGGCGCTGGGTCTCGAGAAGCGACTCCAGCGGGAACTCGTTCGAACGACGCGCCGGCAGGAGCACGAACGAGTAGCCGTCCTGGATGGCCGCCGCGGAGAGCGAGCCGAGCAGCAGCGGGAAATAGGGATTGAAGAGGAGGTTCTCGCCCTCCATCGGAAACTGCAGGCCCAGCGCCATGGTGCGACCGGTGGCCAGCCCGCGAGCCGCCACGGTGGGGCGATATCCCATCCGCTGCGCGGCATCCAGCACGGCCTGCCGGGTCCGGGGCGCCACCGGCCGCTTGCTCGAGAGCACGTGCGAGACAGTCGTGATGCTGACCCCGGCCTCGCGGGCAACATCGGCGATGCGCGCGGGACGCGGGTTGGATGGGCTCCGCACCAGTGCCCCCACTGCGATTGTGTCGCCGACAATACGCGCCTCAGGCAGTGGTGTCCCATGTGACGATCCGCTCCGGGGTGAAGCGCAGCAGCAGATGCCCGGCCGCCAGCATCGCCCTTCCCGCCTCCGAGGCGAGCTCCTCGGGAAGCATGTAGCGCTGGTAGATGCGCTGCACGGTGTCCAGCACCCGTTCCGCGGGCGTCTCGACGAGCTCCACCTGGCCACGCATCAGGACCGCTCGCAGGCCGAAGGGCCCGCTGGATTCGTCCACGCTCAGGGCGGCGTTCGGATTGCGCCGCAGGACCCGGACGTTGGCGAAGGTGGGACTGGTCTCCATCCAGACATCGGCGCCGTCCCACACGAACCACATCGGCAGCACGCGGGGTCGGTTGTTGTCCGAAGTGGCCAGGCGCGCGATCAGCGGCCGCGCCAGGAAAGCGTCGATTGCCTCGGGATCCATGTGCGGTCCATCGGCCGCGCTCTGATCCTTCGCCGGACGATCGGTCACGGCAGCCGCAGGCCTACTGCGAGGTTCGCCGCTGGTAGAGCCACAGCCCCAGCGGGAAGAAGACGGCCAGCATTCCCACCGACCAGATCAGCGCCGGAATGGCGTCCGGTCCGCCGCCTCCGGTCAGCATGAAGCTGCGGACCGCGTTGATCACCAGCGTGAGCGGCTGATGCTCGGCGAACACGCGCAGCCAGGTGGGCATGGTGTCGGTGGGGACGAAGGCGCTGCTCGCAAAGGTGAGCGGAAAGACGGTCATGAAGATGATCCCCTGGAGCGCCTCTGGCGTCCGCACGAAGGCGCCCATCGACACGCCGAACCACGAGAGCGCGAAGCCGAAGGTGAGCATCACGCCGAACGCCAGCACCGCCCCGCTCACGCCGCCCTCCGGCCGGAAGCCGACCACCATACCCACCACGGTCATCACGATCACGGCCAGCATCGCCCGCAGCAGGTCGGTCAGCGTTCGCCCGGTCAGGACCGATGACTGCAGCATCGGCAGCGATCTGAATCGGTCGATCATCCCGTTCTTCAGGTCGTTGGCCAGCAGCACGCCGGTGTAAACGCCGCCGAATGCGATGGTCTGCACGAAGATGCCGGCCATCAGGTAGTTGACGTAGGTCGTGCCCTGGATCGGGATCGCGCCGCCGAACACGAAGCGGAACAGGATCACGAACATGATCGGCTGCAGCGTGACGTCCAGCAGCAGCTCCGGCGTGCGGCGGATGTGGCGCAGGTTGCGCTTGACCATCTCCAGCGAGTCGGAGATCCACCAGCGCAGGCTCATGACACCAGCTCCTCCGGGACCGATGTCCCCTCGGCCGGCTTGCCGGTGAGAGCCAGGAAGACCTCGTCCAGGGTCGGGCGTCGGAAGCCGATGTCGTCCACCTCGACCCCCGCGGCGTCGAGCTCGCGGATCGCCTGGGTCAGCATCCCGCCATGCGACGAGACCGGCACGCTGACGTGCCGCTGCCCGGCGTCGACATGCGCCTGCTCGCCGCTCAGCGAGGCCAGCGCCGTCGCGGCCGCCGGCACCTGCTCCTCGCGGGTGACCAGGATCTCCAGGCGCTCGCCGCCGGTGCGCTGCTTGAGCTCCAGGGCCGTGCCGCGCGCGATCAGCTTGCCATGGTCGATCACCGCGATGTCGTCGGCCAGCAGGTCGGCCTCCTCGAGGTACTG
Source organism: Chloroflexota bacterium (assembly GCA_030853945.1). Lineage (GTDB taxonomy): Bacteria > Chloroflexota > Limnocylindria > QHBO01 > QHBO01 > CF-167. The sequence continues at coordinate 3,838 of JALYUB010000021.1, read as the reverse complement.
CGTCGTCATGAGCACGGTCGTCCCGCCCTTGGCCAAGTCGCCGATCAGGTCCCACATCGCCAGGCGGCCGCGCGGGTCGAGCCCGGTCGTCGGCTCGTCCAGGAACAGGACCGGCGGCTGCGCCACCAGCGCCCCGGCCAGGTCGAGCCGCCGCCGCTCTCCGCCGGAGTAGGTCTTCGTGATCCGATCTGCGATCTCGAGCAGGTCGAAGCGCTCCAGCAGGCCGTTCGCCCGGCTGCGGGCCTCCGCCGCCGGCAGCCGGAACAGGCGCCCGATCATCTCCAGGTTCTCGCGGCCGGTGAGCACCTCGTCCAGCGTCGCGTTCTGGCCGGCCACGCCGATCCTGCGACGCACGTCGGACGGGTGAGCGAGGACGTCGATGCCGGCGACCTCGGCGCGACCGCCATCGGGCTTGAGCAGCGTCGTCAGGATGCGAACCGCCGTCGTCTTGCCGGCCCCGTTGGGCCCCAGCAGCGCCAGGATCGTGCCCTCGGCAACGTCCAGGTCGAGGCCGCGCAGTGCGTGGGTGGAGCCGAAGTGCTTCTCGAGCCCCTCGGCCACGATCATCGGTCCGCTCATGGCCGGCGGATGGTACCGAACATCCCCGACGCTCGCTCTGGCGCACCCCAGCCTGTCCTCGGGTATCCTCCGCTTTCGCGGAGCCAGGGCCTCCGCCTCCCGAATCGAGGTAGCCGATGCGCCTGCTGCGCCAGCTCATGCGCCGCAAGCTGCGGACCACGCTCACGATCCTGGGCATCACGATCGGGATCTGGGCTTTGGTTGTCTTCAGCTCGATGGCCAACAAGATCAACTCGCTGGTTGCCGGCGGCAGCGAGTATTTCGCCGGCAAGGTCCTCGTCACCGATTCCTCCAACCTGGCGGTTGGGGCTGGCTTCACACCGATGAAGAGCGATGTCGCCACCCAGATCGCGCAGCTGGACGGCGTCGCCGCGGCGGCAGCCGAGATCCAGCTGGTGTTCGACCCGGAGGCCAATGCCTTCGGCGGCGCGCAGACCATCGTCGGCCTGGTGGCGGGCGCCGACAAGGGCCACGAGACGTTCGAGCTGCGGGCGGCGCAGGGCCGCCTCCTGACGGCGGATGACGAGGGTTCGCTGGTGGTCGAGCTCGGCAGCGACATGGCCCGCCAGCAATCGGCCAAAGTGGGCGACACGATCAAAATGCGTGGCGAGCGATTCAAGGTCGTCGGCATCCTGGAGCCGACCCTCACCGCGCCGGATGGCTCGGCCTTTGTCCCGCTCAGCGCCGCGCAGCTCCTGTTCCACAAGACCCTCCCGGCTGCCGTGCAGGACGCGATCCCGGCCAACCAGCTGATCAGCCAGGTGGTCGTCTATCCGACGGCCGGAACCGATCAGGCGGCCCTGGCGACGCTGATCAAGCAGCGCGTCGACAACGTCAAGACGTTGACCGGAGCCGAGTTCGACCAGCAGGTTGGATCGGCGACCGCCATCTTCAACGCGATCATCATCGGCGTCGCAATCATCAGCCTCGTGGTCGGCGGGCTGTCCGTCATCAACACCATGGCCATGTCGGTCGCAGAGCGGACGCGCGAGATCGGGATCAAGCGCGCGATCGGTGGGTCGCGGCGACGAATCGTGCGCGAGCTGGTGACCGAGGCCGCGGTGATCGGCTTCATTGGCGGCATGATCGGCCTGGCGCTGGGCGCCATCGTGGTCGTCCTGGCCAACGAGGCCGGCCGCTCGTCGGGGACGATCCTGTTCGACCTGACGCCGGGCACGGCGCTGTTCGCCGTCGGCTTCTCGACCATCCTGGGAATGCTGGCCGGCCTCATCCCGGCCTGGGGCGCGGCCCGCCTCGACCCGGTTGAAGCGCTGCGCTACGAGTGATGGAGGCGAGCGAGCCGCTCCTGGAGGGGCGCAACCTGCGCAAGACCTACCGGCTCAGCCGGCGCAACCAGGTGGAAGCGCTGCGTGGCGTGGAGATCACCATCAAGCACGGGGAGATGGTGGCGTTGATGGGACCCTCGGGCTCGGGCAAGAGCACGCTGATGCACATCCTGGGGCTGCTGCATGCGCCCGACGCCGACGGGTTTCCTGCCCCGGAGCTGCACATCAACGGCACCGACGCGACCTCGATGTCGGAGCGGACGCGGACGCGCATGCGCGCCGACACGATGGGGTTCGTGTTCCAGTCGTACAACCTGGTGCCGACTCTGACGGCCGTCGAGAACGTGGCCCTCGCCGGCGAATACGCCGGCTCGCCTCGCCGCGAGGCGATGACCGCCGCGACCGAGGCGCTCGGCTGGGTCGGCCTCGCCGAACGCGCCGGGCATCGGCCGATGGAGCTGTCTGGCGGTGAGCAGCAGCGCGTTGCCATTGCGCGCTCCCTGGTGAACAAGCCAAAGCTGCTGCTCGCCGACGAGCCGACCGGCAACCTGGACTCGGGCCACAGCCACGAGGTGCTCGAGCTGCTGCGCCGCTTCAACCGCGATCGAGGCCAGACGCTGCTGCTGGTCACCCACGACGCGGAGGTCGGCGCGTTCTGCGACCGGATCATCCACATGCGTGACGGGCTGGTCCAGGAGACCGCATAGAGGGCAATCCATGGAGCTGACCGCGCCGATCATCGCCGAGCTGGGCGGATTGCTGCTGGCGGCGGCGGCCGCCGGATGGCTTGCGCGTCGGGCGGGCCTGCCGGCAGTGGTCGGCTACCTGGCGGTCGGCGTCGCGGTCTCGCCGTTCACGCCGGGGTTCGTCGCGCATCGAGAGCAGCTGCACGTGCTGGCCGATATCGGCGTCATCCTGCTGCTGTTCGAGGTTGGCATCGAGATCGACGTGATGCGGCTGCGACGCGAGCAGCGAGGCCTGTTCCTGGCCGCGCCTCTGCAAATGCTGCTGACCACTGCGATCGGTGCGGGCGCGGCGCTGCTCGCGGGCCTGACCCTCGTGGCGGCGGTCCTGATCGGCCTGTGCGTGGCCCTCTCCTCGAGCGTGGTGATCGTCAACATCACGCGCAGCAGCCGCCGCACCACCGACCGCGCGACCGAGCATGCGCTGCTGGGCTGGAGCGTCTTGCAGGACCTGACCGGGGTCCTGGTGGCCGCTGGCGTCATCGCGGCGATGGGTGCCTCATCGCGCTCGCCGATCGTGGCACTGGCCGGGATCGCAGCGTTCGTGGCGCTCGCGGTGGCGACCGCCTGGATCCTGCCGCGCGTGCTGCACGTGCTGCATTCCGAGCACGACCTGTTCCTGATCGTGTCCGTGGCCAGCGGCCTGGCCATCGCGGGTGCCGGTGGAGTGTTCTTCGGCGTGCCGATGGCCCTGGCAGCCTTCGTCGCGGGCCTGGCCATCAGCGAGAGCCACGCGGCCGACGAGGCCCGACGACGACTGCTGCCGTTCCGCGACCTGTTCGCGGTCCTCTTCTTCGTCTCGATCGGGTCGCTGATCGATCCGAGCGAGCTTGGCCTGGGTCTGGGGTGGCTCGCGCTGCTGCTTGGGTTGCTCGTGGTCGGCAAGGTCATGGTCGCCTACCTGCTGGTGCGCCTGACCCGGCTGGCGGCTCGGCCGCTCCAGCTGGCGGTGGGCCTGGCGCAGATCGGAGAGTTCAGCTTCGTGCTCGCCTCGGTCGGGCTCGCGGTGGAGGCGATCGAGCGGCCGCTCGATGCGGCCATGCTCGGTGCGGCGACGATCACCATCGCGGTCTCGACCATGGCGGTGCGCTACATCCGGCCGGCGCCCAGCCCGAGCCCGGCAGCCGACTAGGCCGGACTTGCTGCGGGGGTCTGCACCCGGTAGCCGAGGCCCCTGTTCCCGGCTGTCAGCGTCAGGGATTGCCCGGTCACGGCAACGGTGAAGCCCTC
>JALYUB010000017.1 GCA_030853945.1 Chloroflexota bacterium | reverse complement strand
GGCGGGCGCCCGGCAATCCCCAGCACGTCGTCCGGCACCAGCTGTCCGTACGCGGCCAGCAGCAGCCCATCGGGGGCGAACGCATGCAGGATCGCCCTCCCCTCATCGGATCTCAGCCGCCGCGGGGCCTGCGTTTCGACCCCGTTGGCGCGTGCCCAGGCGGTGACCGGAGAGGGGCGGTGCTCGAGCCCGCGGCCGGCAGGTCGATCCGGCTGACTGATGACCAGCAGCGCATCGGACATCTCGGGCAGCCGGGACAGGAGCGGGAGGCCGAAATGGCCGGTCCCGAGGAACACGAGGCGGCCGAGAGGTGGCACTAGATACCCGCGGTCGTCGTTTCCTCCACCTCGCTCGGCCGGTCGCTGACGCGGACCAGCTCCTCGAGCGAATCGAGGTAGTCGATATACAGGACACCGTTGAGGTGGTCGATCTCGTGCTGCAGTGCGCGCGAGAAGAGGTCCTCGCCCTTGACGCGGAACTCCTTGCCATGACGATCGCGTGCCTTGACCGTCACCTTGGCGCGGCGCCTCACCTCCGCCACGAAGCCCGGGATCGAGAGACATCCTTCCCAGTCGATCACCTCGCCGCTGGCTCGCACGATCTGCGGGTTGATCAGCTCGGTGACCTTGTCCTCCAGCTCGATCACTGCGACCTGCAGCGGGACGCCGATCTGGTTGGCGGCGAGCCCGATTCCCGGCGCATCTCGCATCGTCTCGACCATCTCGGCCAGGAGCCGATGGAGCGACGCATCGAAGTGGGTCACCTTCTTCGCCCGCTGGCGAAGAATCGGCTCCTCGGCGGTCAGGATCGGACGGGTTGCCATGCCCGCATTGTACCGATCGGCAGGCCGCGTCCTAGAGCAGCGACTCGGGATCCACGTCGATGGCCACGCCTCCCGGGACAAGCTCCAGGGCCTCCGCGCGACGCGCCTCGTCCGCGGCGCGCAGCACCACCTGGAATCGCCAGCGACCGGCGCGCCGTGGCACGTAGGAGGGCAACGGGCCATGAACCTCGACGCCGGGCATCGCGACTGCCGCGGCGGCCTCCCGACCTCGCGCCTCGGCCCTTCCTCGATCCGGATCGGCCACCAGCAGGCGGGCCAGCACGCTCGCCGGTGGATAGCCGAGCAGGCGACGCCGCGGCAGCTCCTCGTCGGCGAAGCCGTCGACATCCAGGCGCGCCGCGGCACGGATGGCATAGTGATCGGCGGCGTAGGTCTGGAACAGCACCCGACCCGGCATCGGCCCACGACCCGCACGACCGGCCACCTGCGCCAACAGCTGGAAGGTGCGCTCGGGAGCCAGGTAATCCGGCAGGTTGAGGGTCACGTCGGCGGCGATCACCGCCGCGAGGGTGACGCTCGGCAGGTCGAGTCCCTTCGCGGCCAGCTGCGTGCCGACCAGGACGTCCACCCGCCCGTCGCGGAAGTCGTCGTAGATCGACTCGAAGCCGCGGCGCACCGCGAGCGCGTCCGAATCCAGGCGCGAGACACGCAGGTGCGGGAAGCGGGCGCGCAGCTCCGCCTCGACCCGCTGTGTGCCGGCGCCGAAGTAGCGGATCCGATTGCTCTGGCAGTGGGGACACCTCTCCGGCTGCCGCGCGGTGCGACCGCAGTGGTGGCAGCGCAGCTGCGTCCCGGCCAGGTGAAACACGAACGGCAGGTCGCAGTCCGGGCAGCGCAAGCTCTCGCCGCAGTCCCGGCACAGCACGAAGGTCGCGGCGCCGCGGCGGTTCATGAGCAGGATCGCCTGCTCCGTCCCTGGCCGCAAGCCGGCCAGAGCGTCCGAGAGCGAGCGCGAGAAGACCGAGCGGTTGCCCTCTGCCAGCTCGGCCCGGAGGTCCACCACCTCGACGGTCGGCGCGCTCCCGACGCGTCGCTGGGTCAATCGAGCTCGCTCGACCAGGTCGCCGCGCACCCGGGCGACGGTCACCACGTCCGGGGTGGCAGTCCCCAGCACCAGCCTTGCGCCGGTCAGGACGGCGCGCCGGCGCGCGACCCAGCGGGCGTCGTAGCGAGGTGTCCGGTCGGCCTTGTAGGCTCCATCGTGGGCCTCGTCGACCACGATCAGACGCAGGTCCGTCAGCGGCGAGAAGGCCGCCGTCCGGGTCCCGACCACCACCCGCGCCTCTCCTCGCAGGATGCGCCACCACGTGTCGTGACGCTCCCCCGCCGACAGCCCGGAATGCAGGACGGCGAGCTCGTCGCCGACCAGCGATGCCACCCGGTCGGCCAGCTGGGTGACCAGTGAAACCTCCGGCACGAGGACGATGGCGCGGCCGCCCTGCTCGATTGCGGCGGCCAACGCGGCAAGGTAGACGTCGGTCTTGCCGGCGGCTGCGACGCCCTCGAGCAGCAGCTCGCCTCCGGGAGGGAGCGCCTCGACCCGCTCGAGCCCTGCCAGCTGCTCCTCGGCCAGCTCGTGCTGGCGCGGGCGTTCCGTCGCCCGATGTGCCCTCGGGTCCCGCTCCACCGTCTGCCACTCCAATGCGGCTGCCCCGCGGGCGACGAGGCGATGCGCAGCGGCCAGGACGGCGCCAGGATCGACCTCGATCTCGGCAGCCAGGTCGGTCACGCTGCGATCGTCGGTGCCCAGCGCCTCCAGGATCGCGACCTGCAGTGGCGCCCGGCGCACAGCCGCTCCTCCGCCGGGCAGCCGTCGCAGGACTCGCACCCGTCGAGCCTGCAGCTCAGGCTGTCGCAGCGACCACTGTGCCGTCAGCGCGCCGGATCGACGCAGCCGTTCGGCCACTGCTTTCCATCGCAGCCCGAGCGCTCGTCGCAGGGCCGAGTCGGAGATCTCGCGCGTTCCATCGAATGCGGCTCGCACCGGATCGGGCAGGGCAGCCGCATCCGGCGCGGTCCAGCGGCGCTCGAGGCGGGACTCGAGGCCGGGCGGCAACATCGCCGCGATCGTCGAGCCGAGCGGAGCCCGGTAGTAGGCGGCTATCTCCTCGGCCAGCGTCAGCAGGTCGGCCGTGAGCATCGGCCCCGAGACAACGGCTTCGACCGATCGCAGCGAGATCCCGGGCTCGGGATCGGGTTCGCCGGCGAGCAGGTAGCCGAGCGCGAGGCGGTTTCCATACGGCACCAGCACCAGGGAGCCGGGGTCAGGCGTCCCGAGGGCTGTGGGCAGGAGATAGCTGAAGGCTCGCTCGGGCCGATCGGCCAGCGCCTCAACAGCAACCCGAACCGTCGTCTCGGCGGCCACCTCGGCCACCACGCTCAGACCTGAACGCGCCGCGGAGGGTCGCGTCGTGCCTCGGCCTGGATGATCTCCCAGATCTGCTCAACAGCCTCGTCCGGGTGGCCTGTCTGGTTGACGATCTCGTAGTCGTAGTCACCGGCCGACGCCATCTCCTTCTCGGCGTTGCGTCGTCGCAGCTCGCGGGCCGGCCCGTCCTCCGATCCACGTCGAGCCAGGCGCTGGTCGAGGTCCTCGATCGAGGGCGGCAGGATGAAGATCAGAAGCGCGTCGGGCACGAGGTCACGCACCGAGCGCGCCCCCTGCGGATCGATGGTCAGGATCGCGTCGCGTCCCGCCGCCAGGATGCCCCGGACCTGGTCGATCGGCGTCCCGTACCAGTGGTCATGCACTACCGCCTGCTCGAGCAGGCCGCCCCGGTCGCGCAGCCGCTGGAATTCGTCGCCGCTGAGGAAGTGATAGTGGACCTTGTCCATCTCACCGTCGCGCCGCTCGCGGGTGGTGGCGGTAACGATCGGGACGACCTGCGGATGGCGCCGCGCCAGCTCCGCTACGACCGTGCTCTTCCCGACACCTGACGGACCGGAGACGACGACCAGCAGCGGGTTCGGGAACGCGAGCCGCTTGGCCGGGGCGTGCGCCGGGCGGTCCTTGCTCAACCTGCCTCCTCCCCCACTGCGGCGCCGATCCCGACCGGCAGCCTGTCGGTGGCGATGGTGGTCGCGGCGAGCGAGGCGGCGAGGTCGGAGGGGAGCTCGCTCCAGGCCGTCAGGCGCTGGCCATCCAGCGGGCGATCGAGCGTGATGCGGGCCGCATGCAGGAACTGCCGCTCCAGGCCGCCTGGGCCGATCCCGCCGCCATAGCGCAGATCGCCGGCGATCGGCAGCCCCAGGTAGGCGAGGTGCGCACGCAGCTGATGCGTGCGACCGGTGAGCGGGCGAAGCGCCACGAGCGCGTAGCCGTCGGCGGTGCCCAGGAGCTGGTACTCGGTCACCGCCGCGCGGCCGCCGGCCACGACCGCCATTCGCTGCCGGTCACGAGGGTCGCGGCCGACCGGTGCCTCGATCCGGCCGCGGGGGGCGGGCGTGGTCCCTCGCACCAGGGCCAGGTATTCCTTCTCGATGGTGCGCGCGCCGAACTGCCGCATCAGGCTTTCCTGGGCGGTGTCGGTCTTGGCCACCACGATCAGTCCAGAGGTCTGCTTGTCGAGCCGGTGGACGATGCCGGGGCGTCCGATCCCGGCGATCGACCCGAGCCCCTGTCCCCGTGCCTCCGCCCGCCCGACGAGCGCGTGCACCAGCGTGCCGGTGGCGTGGCCGTGGCTGGGGTGCACGACCAGGCCGGCCGGCTTGTCCACGATCAGCATCTCGGCGTCCTCGTAGGCGATCTGCAGCGGGATCGACTCGCCGAGCAGCGTCGGGTCGGCAGGCGTTGACAGCTCGACCCGGATCGACTCGCCACCGCGCAGCCGATCGGAGGCCCGACCCCGGCGGCCGTTCACGAGTGCCCGGCCGTCCGAGATGAGGCGCTGGGCGTGGGCACGGCTGATGCCCGCGAGCGCGCTGACCGCCAGGTCGAACCGCCCCTCAACCGCTTCGCCGTCCACCACCCGCTCGTCGACCGCGGGGGCGTCGGTCACGCCCGGGCCTCCTGGCGGTCCGGATTCGTCACGAGCAGGTACAGGACCAGCGTGCCGATGCCGACCACGATCGACGAGTCGGCGACGTTGAACGTCGGCCAGCGCAGGTCGCCGATGCCGACCGACAGCCAGTCGGTGACATATCCCAGCCGCAGCCGATCGATGAAGTTGCCGAGCGTCCCGCCCAGCACGAGCCCGATCACCAGGTGCACCCACCAGGGCCGTGCCCGGAGGCTGCGGTGGAAGTAGGCGACCATCCCCATGGACAGGATCGACACGGCCAGGAAGAAGATCGATCCGCCCTGGAAGAGGCTGAACGCGGCGCCCCGGTTCTGCGCATGCACGACCTGGACGAGGTCTCCCAGCACCTGGACCCGTTCACCGAGCGTGACATGGGCCACGACCAGTGCCTTGGTGACCTGGTCGGCAACGAGGATTGCCATCCCGGTCAGGAGCAGGATGGCGGACTTCAGCATGCGACCGATGGTACGCGATGCGCCTCGTCAGGCGCGACGCAGCCCAAGCCGTAGCCGACCACCTGGCAGCGCCATCTCCTCGCTGCCGGCGGAAGGCCCGAGGTCGGTCTTCCCGCCCAGGGTCAGCTCCACCGCCAGGATCTCGGCCGCCAGCCAGTCGCGATGCGCGGCGAGCTGCTCGATCAGGCCGGGGTCGCCATCGATCGTGGCCGCGACGCGATCGCTCACCTCAAGGCCAGCCGCCTTGCGCATTCCCTGCAGCCGGTGCGCCACCTCCCGGGCCAGACCTTCCGCCTCCAGCCCGGGGCTGAGCTGCGTATCGAGCGCGACCAGCAGGTCGCCTTCCTCGGCGACCTCGTGGCCGGTCTTGGCGCGAGCGGTCAGCTGGAATTCGTCGGATGCCAGGACAACGCCACCCACCACCGCTCCGCCGTCCGGCAGCAGCTGCCAATCCCCGCTGCGCGCTCCGGCCATGATGGCGCCAACCGCAGCGCCGTGGCGGGGGCCGATGATCGGCAGCAGCGGATACAGCGTGCGCTCGACCAGCTCCGAGGCGTCGCTCAGGACCTCCAGCGACTTGACATTCAGCTCGTCCAGGATCTCCGCCTGCAGCTGCGAATCGGTTGCCGGATCGGAGCTCAGGTGGCCCCCGGCCGCCGCCGGGAGGCTGACGCGGACCGCCGCCAGCGGCTGTCGTGTCCTGAGTCCGGAGGCCGCCCGTGCAGCTCGGCCCAACGCCACCACGCGGCGGGCCAGCGCGACTCCGGCGTCCACGTCGGGCAGTGCGCGGCCCCGGATCCGCTCGGGATAGTCCGCCAGGTGCACGCTGTCTGGCGCCTCGGGATCGGCCGTGACCACCAGGTTGCCCCACAGCGCATCCGCCAGGTGCGGCACGAAGGGGGCCAGCAGGCGCGCCAGGCTGACCAGCACTTCGTGCAGGGTCGCATACGCCGCTCGCTTGTCCTCGTCGAGCTCCCCCTTCCAGAAGCGTCGGCGATTGCGTCGCACGTACCAGTTGGAGAGGTCCTCGACGAACCCCTCGATCACCTTCGTTGCCCGCGCGGCGTCGTAGGCGTCGAGCGCAACCCGGACCTCTCCGGTCACGGCGTCCAGGCGCGACAGGATCCAGCGGTCCAGGAGGGTGCGTGCCGCATCCGCCGAGGCATCGCCGCTGGAGGGAGTCCATCCGTCGAGCCGGGCATAGGTGACCAGGAAGCCGTAGCTGTTCCAGAGCGGCAGGAGGAAGCGCCGCACCACCTCGTGGCCGGGCCCGTAGCCGAAATTCAGGTTCACCGCGGGGTTGGCGGCGGAGTACATCCAGCGCATCACGTCGGCGCCGATCTGCTCCGCTGCCTCGTCGAACAGGATCGCGTTGCCCCTGCTCTTGTGCATCTCCTCGCCGCGCTCGTCATGGACCGTGGCGTATCCGAAGATCGTTCGCGTCATCGGCTCGCCGGTCAGCACGGTGGACATCGTCAGCAGCGCGTAGAACCAATTCCGAAACTGGCCGGGGAAGCCCTCGGTGATGAAGTCGGCCGGGAACCAGTCCGCCCAGTAGGCGCGATCGGTGTTCCAGCGCAGGGTGCTGAAGCTCACGATCCCGGCGTCGAGCCAGGGATTGCCGACCTCGCCGATCCGTCGAGACCGGCCGCCGCAGGCCGTGCACTCGATCTCGACCTTGTCGATCCACGGCTTGTGCGGCGAATGGCCGTCGAACTCGTCCCAGCCGGACACGGCTCGCTGCTGCAGCTCGTCGCGTGAGCCGATGACCTCCCAGCCGCTGCAGTCCTGGCACTCCCATATCGGCAGCGCGAGGCCGTAGTAGCGCTTCTTGCTGATCATCCAGTCGCCCATGTTGCGGAGCCAGTCGAGCTCGCGCTCCTCCAGCCCGATCCCCGCCGGCAGCCACGTGATCTCCTTCGTCACGGCGCTGATCGGCGCCCGCAGCGGGTCCATCGCGATGAACCACTCGTCGACCAGGCGGAACACGAGCTGGGTGCCGCAGCGCCAGCAGACCGGGTAGTGATGGAGGTACCGCTCCCGCGCCACGAGCAGGCCCTTCGCGTCGAGGTCCGCGGCGACATCCGTCGCCACCTCCGAGGCCGGATCATCGGTGGCGCCGGCGAAGCGGCCCGTCTGCCAGCCGTACCCATCGCGGAAGACGCCGAATTCGTCGATCGGGTCGAGGACGGGCAACGCTTCCCGCTTGGCCAGCGCGAAGTCCTCCTGCCCGCATCCGGGCGCGATATGGACGATGCCGGTTCCCTCTTCGTCGCTCACGTCGCTCCAGGCGATGACGCGATGCTCGACCCCCGCCTGGATCGGCAGCTCGTCGAACGGGCCGGCATAGGTCAGCCCGATCAGCTCCGCGCCAAGCGCCTCGCGGACGACGGCTGCGCCCGGAGCGACCCGCTCGTGCGAGCCGCGCGACACCCACCAGCGTCGCCCATCAGTCCCCTCGACCAGGAGATAGGTGAGGTCGGGATGCACCGCGGCTGCCACGTTGCTGGACAGGGTCCACGGGGTCGTGGTCCAGACCAGCAGATCCTCGCCGTCATGCCCGGCCGAGGTGATCGGCAGGCGGATCGTCAGGGACAGGTGGCGGATCTCGCGATAGCCCTCGGTGGCGATCTCCATGTTCGAGAGCCCCGTCCCGCAGCGCGGGCACCACGGCATCACGTCGTGGCCCTTGTAGATCAGCCCGCGCTCGTGGCACGTCTTGAGGAAGGCCCAGATCGTGTAGTTGTTCTCGTCGCTGTTGGTGTAGTAGCTGTGCTCCCAGTCCATCCACATGCCGAGCCGCCTGCTCTGCTCGGTCTGGAGCGCCGCGAAGCGGTTGACGCGGGCCTTGCACAGCTCCACGAAGCGATCGACGCCGAACTTCTCGATCTCCCGCTTGTTGTTGAAGCCGAGCTCTCGCTCCACCTCGACCTCGATCCATAGGCCCTGGTAGTCGAAGCCGTTCTGGTAGCGCTGACGGTCGCCGAGCATGGTGTGATAGCGCTGGTAGAGGTCCTTGTAGGTGCGACCCCAGGCGTGGTGCACGCCCATCGGGTTGTTGGCCGTGATCGGGCCGTCCAGGAAGCTGAAGCGCTTCTGAGAGGCCTGGTTGCGCGCCAGGTAGCGCTCCGGCGTGCCGCGCTCCCGCCAGGTCTCGATCTGCTCCCGCTCCAGCGCTGGGACGTCCAGCTTGCTCGATACCGGCTTGAACACGACCACTCCAATCAACAGGAAACCCGCCCCGATTCCGGGACGGGAAGGTGACTCCCCGCGGTACCACCCGCGATTGACCGATGCCGATGACCGACCTCGATCCACTCGTCGCGCCGCCGTATCGGGTGGCTGGCCCGGGAGGAGTTACCACGGCCTGCGCCGCTTGGCACCTCCGGCTCGGGAGGGATCGCCCGCCGTCTCGAGGCCGCCCGCTCACACTCTCCGGGCTCGCTGCTGGCTCGATCTCGACGTGAGCGCTGGCTCCGTCATCGCCCTCTTCGATTGCGCGGATCGTCGCAGCGCGACGCCCGGCTTGTCAATCGACTAGGCGAGTATGGTCCGCGTCAGCATCGCCAGCGCAGCCAGCGCGCTGGCGACCACCAGCCCGCCGAGCCGCGGGTACCAGGTGCGGGCAATCAGACCGGCCACCGCTCCCACCGGGCCGACCAGCGCCAGGCCGGCGAGCAGCAGCCGCGCCTCGCCGGTTGGCAGTGCCGGCCTGCCGGAGGCGGTGATCGCGACCCAGGCAACCACGGCCCCGATGAGGGGCAGCAGGATTGGAAGGGCCGCAGCCAGACTGGCGGCGCCGGGCATGCCCAGCCACGCGGGTCGGCGCCGGCGTGCTCGCCTAGGTCGCCGAGCCGCGGTTGCCGCGACCGGAGCGATGGGCGCGACAGCCTCGACCGGAGCCATCGGAGCCGTCGCCTCTTCCGCCGGCTGAGCGACGACGGAAGGCGTGACCGCCACCGGCTCGGGCACCGCCTCGACTGGCGGTGCCGGCAGCCCAGCCTCGGCAGCCGCGCGCGCCGCTGCGCGCTCCACGGCAAGCCGCTGTTCGATCAGCGTGCGCTCGATCCCCGTCAGGACGCGTGGCGCTGCGGGAGGCGGAGGCGCCACGGACGGCGGCGTCATAACCTGCGGAGGTGCGACCACAGAGGGAGGTGGGGCGATGAGCGGCGTGGTCGCCGCCAGCGCGGCAGGCTGCGCTGGCCCTGGCAATGCGAGGACGTTTGCGCCCATCCCGCGTCGTGATCCGATCTGGTCGAGGCGCTCCTGCAGCCGGACCGCGCTGGCCAGCGCAGCCAGCAGCTCGCTCTCGACGGCGGCCGCGATCGCGAGTCGCCCGCGATCGGTTGGCACCATGATCAGCGCCGGCCGAACCGACAGCCGGACCAGCTCGATCGGCGTTTCGCGGCGAAGGGTTGCCGGCCCGACCGCCCAGCCCAGCGCCCCGAAACGCGGGCGCAGTGCCGCACCCTCCCGTCCGCGGACCGCTACCCGTGTCACGGAGCCGCGAACCAGGCGGTAGGTGCGTACCCCGCCCAACCAGTACAGCTTGAGCGCGCCGGGCTCGACCAGCAGTCGGTATGACGAGACCAGCGCCGCCAGGTAGGCCGCAACCAGCGCAACGATCGCCCCGAGCACGATCAGCGAGATTCCGCCAGGACCGCGGACCTCAAGGCCGCCTGCGACGGCGGCAGCTGCCAGCAGGACCAGGGTCGCCGGGACAAAGGAGAGGCGCACCCGATCGCGAGCAAGCCGGACGGTGGTGATCTGGGTCCTCAGCTCGGCCATCTGTCAGACCTTCTCGGTGACACGGTATTCAAGGTAGCGCCCGGTGAGCAGCCGGGTCTGAGCGTCGAGTGCCGGCAGATTGCTGAAGAAGATACCCACGAATGGTAGGCCGGTCCAGCCCAGGTACACCAGCAGTTTGCGGAACCATCCCCAGTCCGCCGGCCACGGGGGGACGATCCGATGCTCGACCCAGATCAGCACGACCAGCGCCAGCAGGGCGATCGACAGCATCGTCGAGGCGTAGATCGGCAGGTTCTGGCCGAGCGTGGTGCGCGCGAATGCCGGATTGATGATGAGCGGCACGGTGGCGCCGAAGATCACCACGAACGGCGCGATGGCCCAGTTGATGTGCTCGCCGAACAGGCTGAGGATCCGCCAGGCACGCGACCAGAAGGGGATCTCGCTGTGCGCGATGGCGTTCTGCACCACATACGGCAGGTCGGTCACGCCCCACGCCCAGCGACGCGCCTGCAGGTACTGGCTGGCGAGCGAGCGCCAGTAGGTCTTGGCGCGGACCGCGTCGCCGTAGATCGGGATGAAGAGCGGGACCGCGCGGAAGCGATCTCCGTAGGTGAAGAAGCTCTTCCAGTAGAACCGGCTGTCTTCCGGGATCGCATCGGTCGCCCAGTAGCCGACCTCGTGGACCATGTGCAGCGTGGTCGAGTAGCTGCCGAAGCTCTGCAGCTTCTCTGGCAGCACGCTGCGCCACATCTGCAGCTGCGTCAGCACCGCGGCGAACAGGCGCAGCAGGAGCGGCGCCTGCCAGACGTTGTTGTGGAAGTACGGGATCGGCTGGTAGAGCTGGGTGTCGCGATTCGGATCGTTGACGTGCATCCAGGTCAGGTAGTTGAAGTATTGCGGGTGGACGCGGTAGTCGGCGTCGAGGTCGGTCACCAGCAGGAGGCTGGGATCCATCCCACGTTCGCGAACGAGCAGCCGATACAGCCAGCGGCCGCCAAAGGCCATGGCGCTGCTCTTGCCCACCACGATGCCCGGCTCGAGCGGGTCGAGCACGTGCAGGAAATCCGCGAATGCCGAGCCGAACTCCTCGCGCAAGGCGGCGACATGGGCGATCCCGTCCACGTCCGTCTCGCGGGTGATGATGGTGCAGATCTTGTGATCGGCCGGCCAGTCGGCCTCGGCCAGCGCGCGGACGGTGTGCCGCAGCTTCTCGAGCGACTCGGTGTATGTCGGGATCAGGGCGAGATGCGTGTACGACTTCCACGCGGGCAGTGCGGGATCGGCGGTCGTCTCGAGCCGTTTCCGCCAATCAGTGGCCAGCACCTCTCGAATGCGACCGTAGGCGACGATCACGGAACCTGCGAACCACAGCGCCCTGCAGAGCCAGTAGAAATCGAAGCTCAGGACGAAGTAGGCGACCAGCCAGGGGTAGCTGAAGCTGAGCCAGATCGGTCCGATGATCACGGCCCAGCTCACCGTTCCCGGGACCATCTCGAGCAGCCGCTGCAACCACAGATAGCGGAGCTGCGATCGCGCGTCGGGCATCGTCCCCTCGTCTGGCTGGCGGCCGCCTGGCGCAGGCGGTCCCCGAGGCCGTGGCTAGTAGACGGGCGTCAGCCAGTCGCGATAGAGGTCGGACTTGCCCCGGACAGCATCGAAGTACAGCTGGTGCAGCCGGCGGGTGATCGGGCCGCCCTTGCCGGTGCCCACGGGCCGGCGGTCGATCTCAACCACCGGCGCCAGCTGGGCGCCAGTCCCGCACAGGAACACCTCATCGGCGGCGTACAGCTCGGTGCGGTCGATGCTGCGCTCGGTAACCGGGATCCCGAGGTCGCCGGCCATGTTCATGATGTGCTCGCGCGTGATCCCCTCGAGGATGTTGTCGGTAGTTGGCGGCGTGATGAGGATGCCGGCCCGCACGATGAACAGGTTCTCGGCGCTGCCCTCGCTGACATGGCCGTCGTGGGTCAGCATGATCGCCTCGTCGAACCCGTTCCCCTG
>JALYUB010000003.1 GCA_030853945.1 Chloroflexota bacterium | reverse complement strand
GCAGCGGTGGCGACCCTGCAGGCGGACCTCTCCTCGCAGCTGGTTGCCGCCCTCGCCGGCCATACCGAATGGCTCTTCGCAGCGCCATCCGCGGACGAGATCCCGCAGATCGTGATCCCTCCCGATCTGGTCGGCAAGGAGGACACGGCCACATTTGACCTGACGGGCACCCTGGTGTTTGACCGGCCGTACGTGCTAACGGCCGATGCCGACGCTGCCGCGAGGGAAAAGCTGCTCGCTGATGCGAGCGCACCTCCTGTCGGCACGTCCGTCGTGCCGGAGTCGATCGCCATTGAGCTCGGGGCCGCCAGCGCGAGCGGCGACCTGATGACCATCGCCGTCTCGGTGCGAGCCGCAGCTGCCGCCGCGATCGACAAGGTGGCGGTGCGCGATCAGGTCGCCGGTCTGACAAAGCCTGAGGCACAGGCAAAGCTCGCGGGCCTGGGCCAGGTCGAGATCGACCTGTGGCCCGGCTGGCTCGATCGGCTGCCCCGCATCCCGTTCCGCATCAACGTCGAGACGGGCCTTCCGGCACCAGGTGCGTCGCCGAGCCCGTGAGCGCCGTCATCGGACTCGACCACGGCAGTCGGCGGATCGGCGTGGCGGTTGGCACCGCGGAAACGGGCCAGGCCTTCGCTCGACCGGCGCTCATTCGTCACAGCCAGGTGACAGACCTGGAGCGGATCGCGGCCCTGGCCCGCTCTGAGGGAGCGAGCACCATCGTGCTGGGCCTGCCTCGCAACATGGACGGCAGCGAGGGTGCGCAGGCGTCCGCCGCCCGCTCCTTCGGCGCGGAACTGAGTGCGATCGGCCTGGACGTCGTGTTCGTTGACGAGCGGCTGACAAGCTGGGAGGCAGGTGAGCAGCTGGCGGCCCAGGGACGGCTGCCGAGCCGGGCGTCGGGGGAACGGGACTCGGCGGCGGCCCGCCTGATCCTGCAAGAATACCTGGACGCCTTGCCCGCCCCGACCCGGCAGCAGGAGACCCGATGACCCGACCACCCGATCCTCGCTGGGATAGCAACGAGCAGCGCAACTCGCGGATACGCGAGCTTCGCGATCAGCGCGAGGGCCCGAAACGGCGGGGACGCAAGTTCCAGCCACTGATCCTGGTGACCTGGTTCGCGGTCGTCATCGGTCTGCTGGGGGTCGTGCTGTTCATCGGGGTGCTTGCCTTCTCGCCGCGGCTGATGGCCTGGATCGAGGAGCATCCGGGCTCGATCGAGCAGGGCCTCGTGCGTGACTTCGTGCGCTGGCACGACCCGTCAGCACTTGCCGACGAACCACTCAGTACAGATGGCGGTCGGATCGCCGTCGAGGTCACGGCCGGGACCAGCGATACGGAAATCGGCAAGCTGCTCTTCGACAAGGGTCTGATCAAGAGCCGGCTTGCATTCCAGTACGCGGTGCTGCAGGCAGGCCGAGCCGGCCATCTGCAGGCGGGCGTGTACGACCTGTCGCCGTCGCTCCGCCCCTCGCAGATCGTCGCGGCATTGCGGCAACAGAAGGGCGAGGAGATCTCGATCACCCTGATCGAAGGCTGGCGACTGGAGCAGATCGTCGGTTACCTGGGCACCACCAAGCTGACGATGAACCTGGACGAGTTCGCCGCCCTGGCCAAGTCGCCGCCGGCGGACCTCGTCGCCCAATATGACTTCCTGGCCGGTCTGCCAGCAGGTCGCAGCCTGGAGGGCTACCTCTACCCAGACACCTATCGGGTGGACACCAACTCCAGCGCGCGGCAGGTGATCGAGAAGCTGCTGAACACGTTCGGGCAGCGGCTGAC
This sequence comes from Chloroflexota bacterium, assembly GCA_030853945.1. Lineage (GTDB taxonomy): Bacteria > Chloroflexota > Limnocylindria > QHBO01 > QHBO01 > CF-167. The sequence goes on along the minus strand of JALYUB010000003.1, from coordinate 9,406 downwards.
CAAGGAGATCCGCGACGGGATCGCGGCCCAGGGGCTTTCCATCGATCAGGCGGTAATTCTTGCCAGCATCGTGGAACGCGAGGCAGTGCTGGATGCAGAACGGCCGATCATCGCCGGCGTGTATCTGAACCGGATCAACAATCCGAGGGCTGGCACCGTCGGCCTGCTCAATGCCGATCCGACCCTGCAGTACGGGCTGGCCAGCGCGGAGTTCGGAACGCGGCCGATCTCCGACTGGGCCAAGATCGAGTGGTGGCCGGCACTGCAGACCTCCGGCGACAAGGTGGTGCTGCCCGACGCGCTGGCGGGCTACCAGACCTACCTGGTCAAGGGACTGCCGCCAACGCCGATCGCGGCGCCGCGCGTCGCGTCGCTCGCCGGGGTCGCAGCCCCCGACACGGCCAGCGGCTACTACTACTTTGTGGCCGGCTGCCCGAACGGGAAGCGTGACGGGTCCCACTACTTCGCGAAGAGCCTCGCCGAGCAGAGCGCGAACATCGCCAAGGCCAATGCGGAGTGCGCGGGCGTATGACGAGCCCGGCGACGCTCTCGCCGGCCGAGGGCACCGGTCGGCGCCTGGAGCGCGTTCGCGAGCTGCTCGACCGGCTCAGCCTCGACGCGCTGCTGATAAGCCGGGGTGCGCTCAAGCGTTGGCTGTCGGGGTTCGTGCTGCTGCGACCGGAGGATCCAATGCACGGGTTTGCCGGCACGATGCTGATCACCCGTGACCGGCGGCTCATCCTGGCCGACAGCCGATACACGGAGCAGGCGGAGGCTCAGGCGCCTGGCTGGACCGTGGTCCGCACCACGCGGCAACTTGCGCGGGAATTGGCCGACCTCTTCGCCGAGCACGGTATCGCCCGGTGCGGTGTCGAGGCCCTCCTCGTCAGTCACGCGGCGTGGGATCGCATCAGCCAGCTTGCGCCGGCGACTGAGCTGGTGGCCATTGACGACGACCTTGTTCCGCTGCGCATCGTGAAGGACAGCACCGAGCTGGCGGCGATCGAGCGTGCCTGCGCCTTCACCGATGCCTGCTTCGAGCAGATGCTGCCGCTGATCCGCCCCGGCGTCAGCGAGCTGGAGCTCTCGTTCCAGCTCGAGGACCTGCTACGGCACAGCGGCGCGGAGGCGCCCGCGTTCGACTCGCTCGTCCTCTTCGGTTCGCGCGCGGCGATGCCCCACGGGATTCCGACGCCCGCCCGCCTCGAGGCCGGCCAGGCCGTCCTGCTCGACTTCGGTGCGCAGGTGGATGGCTACCGCGCCGACATGACGCGCACCGTGTTCTGTGACGAGCCGGGCGAGGAGGCCCGTCGCCTGTACCAGCTGGTCGCCGGTGCGCAGCTCGCCGCCGAGGAGGCCGTGCGCCCGGGTATCGCGGGCAGCGAGGTTCATGCCATTGCGGCCGCGCATATCGAGGCAGCCGGCGAGCCCGCCTTCCAGCATGGCCTCGGCCACGGCATCGGGCTGGAGACCCATGAGCCGCCGAGCCTGAAGCGCGCCGACGACCCCGACGACGAGCGCGCCCCGCTGGACGTTGGCATGACCTTCACCATCGAGCCGGGGATCTACCTGCCGGGCAGGGTCGGGATCCGGATCGAGGACGACTACCTGCTCGCCAGCGAGGGCCTGCGCCGCTTGACCGCGTCCAGCCGCGACCTCATCGTGGTCGGCTGATGATCGACACCGGCGACGTCAAGAAGGGCGTCATCATCGAGCTCGACGGCCAGCTGATGAAGGTCCTCGACTGGACCCACATCAAGATGGCGCGCGGATCGGCACAGGTGCGCATGAAGCTGCAGAACGTTCGGCGCGGCGACATTGTGGAGCGCACCTTCCAGGCAGGAACCCGTTGGCCGCGCGCGCGGGTCGAGCAGCGCAAGGTGCAGTACCTCTACGGCGACGGCGACGCGTTCCATTTCATGGACAACGAGACCTATGACCAGTTCGCGGTGAGCGCCAAGCAGATCGGCGATGACGCGCGCTTCCTGAAGGAGGGGACCGAGGTCTTCGTCAGCAGCTATGAGGCCGAAGTGCTCGGCGTCGACCTGCCGGTCAGCGTCGACCTGCGCGTGACCCAGACCGATCCGGGCTTTGCCGGCGACACCGCGACCGGCGCGAAGAAGAACGCAACCCTCGAGACCGGGCTGGTGGTACAGGTGCCGCTGTTCGTCAACGAGGGCGACCTGCTGCGGATCGACACCCGAACCGGCGAATACATGACCCGGATCCAATAGGCCGATGACAACCGATCCCGAACAGGCCACCCTGTGGGAGGCGCCGCGCCCGGCGCCGCGCATCCTGCGCGTCTCCGACCTCAATCGACGGGTGCGCACGCTGCTCGACGCGGATGTCTCGCTGGCCGACGTGTGGGTCGAGGGCGAGGTCAGCCAGCCGTCCTTTCCGCCATCGGGCCATTGCTTCTTCACGCTCAAGGATGCCGCCAGCCAGGTGAAGGCCGTCCTGTTCCGCGAGGAGCTGGCGCGCGCCACGGTCCGTCCCGAGCACGGCATGCAGGTCATCTGCCACGGCAAGGTGCGCGTGTACGAGGCCCAGGGCACCTACCAGGTCTACGTCGAGTCGATCACGCCGGCCGGGGCCGGCGACCTGCACCAGCAGTACGAGGCGCTGCGCGCCAAGCTCGCGGCGGAGGGACTGTTCGAGGCAGGCCGCAAGCGACCGCTGCCGCGCTGGCCGCGGCGCATCGGGGTCGTCACCTCGCCGGTGGGCGCGGTCTGGCGCGACATCGGCAATGTCATGAAGCGCCGATATCCCATCGGCGTGCTCGTGCTCTCGCCGACCATCGTGCAGGGACCGACCGCAGCCGGAGCCATCGTCCGGGCAATGCAGCGCCTGCACGCGGGCGATGGCGTCGATCTCGTGATCCTGGCCCGCGGCGGCGGGTCGCTCGAGGACCTGTGGTCCTTCAATGACGAGCGGGTCGTGCGCGCCGTGATCGACTCGCCCGCGCCGGTGGTCGTCGGCGTCGGGCACGAATCAGACGTGACCCTGGCCGACTTCGCCGCCGATCTGCGTGCGCCGACGCCATCCGCCGCCGCCGAGCAGGCCGTTCCGGACCTGGCGCAGTTTCCGGCGATCCTGGATCGCCTCCGCGAGCGCGCCTCTGTCGCGCTGCTGGGCAGGCTTGCCGATCGGGACAGCTTCCTGGCACAGGAGGGCCGCGCCCTGGCGCGCCTCCTGCCCGACACCGCAGCAGCTCGCCAGCGGACTGCCGAGCTGGTGGACCGCGGCCATCGCGCCCTCGCCGCGCGGGCGGCACGCGAGCAGGCGGCCGTGACCGGGCTGGGCGACGCGCTGCGCGCGCTCTCGCCGGCGGCGACCCTCGAGCGTGGCTATGCCGTGGCGCGGCTGCCAGACGGCACGATCGTGCGCGATCCGGTCCAGGCCGGGGTCGGACAGGGGCTGGAGGTGGTCGTCGCCCGCGGCAGCCTGGCAACCCGGGTCGAATCGACCTCCGGCGCGGACGAGGAGCTGCTGCGATGACCGAACCCGCGGCGTCCGACGACCTGGCCGCGCGCCCCTTCGACGAGCTCGTGGCCGACCTGCAACGGATCGTGCAGGCCCTCGAGGCGGGCAACCTGCCCCTGGAGGAGAGCATCGCGCGCTACCGGGAGGCGCTGCTGCTGCATGCGGCCGCGGAAGCGCGCCTGCGCGACGCCGAGTTGACGATCAGCCAGCTGGGTCGGGGGATGGGAGCCGAGGGCACCGAGGGTGCCGACCCGGATGAGGCGGATGGCGGCGGGAGCTGACGAGGTGGGCGACACCCCGCGACTGCGGCCGCCGATCCCTGCCGACGCCCCGGTCCTGGCCGAGCTGGCCGGCGAGCTGGGCTACCCAACCAGCACCGAAGCGCTCCTCGGCCGTCTCGCCGCGCTGCACCCGACCGACGCCGCGGTGGTCGTCGCCACGGACGCCAATGATCTGCCAACTGGCTGGTGCCACGTCGAGATGCGCCGGACCCTGGTCGAGCCGAAGAGCGCGCTGATCGTTGCGCTGGTCATCGGGGAGGGACACCGTTCGTCGGGCATCGGCGCCGAGCTGCTGGCGGCCGCGGAGGCGTGGGCACGGGCTCGTGGCTGCGAGCGGATGGTGGTCGCCACCCGGGTGACCCGGGAGCGGGCGCATCGGTTCTACGCGCGCGAGGGGTACGAGTTGGCCAAGACCTCGTATTTCATGAGCAAGGAGCTCAACTGACCTCCCGCAGGCCCTGCGCCTATACTTTCGGGCGCCTCATCGAGCGGAGACACCGGTGCCAATCCTCGACACCCTGAACGAGCCTGCCCAGCTGCGTGAGCTGAATGCCACACAGCTGGCGGAGCTTGCGACGGAGCTGCGCCAGAAGATGATCCGTACCGTGGAGCACACGGGAGGCCACCTCGCCAGCTCGCTGGGCGCCGTGGAGATCACCCTGGCGCTGCACCGGGTCATGCAGTCGCCGCGCGACCGGATCGTGTGGGACACCGGGCACCAGGCGTACGCCCACAAGCTGCTGACCGGGCGACGCGACACCTTCCACACGCTGCGACAGCTCGACGGCGTGGGCGGCTTCCCGCGCCGCAGCGAGAGCGAGCACGACATCTTCGACGGGGGACATGCCGGGACGGGGGTCAGCATCGCCGTCGGCCTGGCAGCCGCGCGCGACATGCGTGCCGGCAGGGATCCGTTGCGTCGGCAGCGCATCGCCGTGTGCGTCGGCGACGCGGCGATCCAGAGCGGCCTGACGCTCGAGGCACTCAACCACCTCGGGGATGCCAAGCATCGGATCCTGATCGTGCTGAACGACAACGAGATGAGCATCAGCAAGTCGGTGGGCGGCATATCGACCCGCCTGAACAAGCTGCGCCTGACGCGTGCCTACCAGGGGACCAAGTCGCTGACGCAGCGGCTGCTGCCCAGGATCCCGCTCATCGGCAAGCCCCTCTTCAACGCGCTGGCCTTCACCAAGGAGGGATTCAAGCGCTCATGGGCGAACGTGGGCTTCTTCGAGGACATGGGCCTGACCTACATCGGTGTCCTCGACGGCCATGACCTGGCGGAGCTCGAGCAGAGCTTCGAGCGCGCCTTTGCGCTGCCCGGACCCGTCGTGGTGCACGTCAAGACCATCAAGGGCAAGGGGTACGGTCCAGCCGAGATGGACAGCGTCAGCTTCCACGGCGCCAGCCTGCCGCCGATCGACCTGTGCCTGATCGATCCGACCGAGGAGCCACTCCCGCCGGAGACCGCGCCGCGCCGTCGTCCCAAGACCTACACCGCCACGTTCGCGGAGGAGCTCGTCCGCCTGGCCGCCGACGACGATCGGATCTGCGCCATCACCGCCGGCATGCCGACAGGCACGGGCCTGTCGCGCTTCGGCGCCCATTACCCCACCCGCCTGTTCGACGTGGGCATCGCCGAGCAGCATGCCGTGACGATGGCGGCCGGCCTTGCGCTGGGCGGCAAGCGCCCGGTGGTGGCCCTGTACTCAACCTTCAGCCAGCGTGCCTACGACCAGCTGGTCCACGACATCTGCCAGAACGACCTGCCGGTCCTGCTGGCGATCGACCGCGCCGGACTGGTGGGCGAGGATGGCACCAGCCACCAGGGCATGTTCACCCTCTCGCCGCAGCGCGCCCTGCCGAACCTGGTCATCGGGTCGCCCAAGGACGAGCAGGAGCTGAAGGACATGGTCGTCACCGCCATGCGTCACGACGGTCCCATCAGCCTGCACTATCCCCGCGATCCCGGCGAGGACCTGCCCGATCGCAACGGGGAGCCACTCGAGATCGGCCGTGGCGAGGTGCTGCGCTCCGGCGGCGACCTGCTGCTGGTCGGCTTTGGCCCCATCGTGCAACGGCTGCTGGCCACCGCCGAGGCGCTCGAGCGCGACCATGGTCTGGCCGCCACCGTGATCAACGCGCGTTGGGCGAAGCCCCTGGACGAGAAGCTCATCGCGGCCCAGGCGGTCGGACGTCGGCTGGTGGTGACGGCCGAGGAGAGCGCGGCGATGGGCGGCTTCGGCGACGGCGTCCTGGACGCACTCAACCGGGCGGGGATCCGGGTCCCGCTGCTGAAGGTCGCGCTGGCCGAGGGCTTCGTGCACCACGGCGCCGTCGAGGACCTCCGCCGGCAGCAGCGAATCGACGTGCCCGGCATCCTGTCGCAGATCAGGGAGGCACTGTCGCTCGAGGCTCCCGCCGCAACCGCGCCCGTCGATCCGTCGAGCGCCAGCGCCGCCTAGCATCCGGGTGACCCGGCTGCGACTGGACCAGCTCATGGTCGATCGCCAATTGGCCCCATCGCGCGCTGCCGCGCAGGCGCTCCTGCTGGCCGGCAGGGTGGAGCTGGCCGGTGCCGGCAGCCGCACCCTCAAGCCCGGGCAGCTGGTCGCCCGCGATGCGGAGCTGTCCGTGATTGCGGGGCCGCGCTGGGCCTCCCGCGCCGGCGAGAAGCTCGAAGCGGCGCTGGTCACCTTCCACCTCGACCCGACCGGGCTGGCCTGCCTGGACGCCGGCGCGTCAACCGGTGGCTTCACCGACGTCCTCCTGGCCCGCGGAGCCCGGATCGTGTACGCCGTCGACGTCGGCCGTGGCCAGCTCCTGGACCGCCTTGCGCGCGACTCACGCGTGGTGAGCATGGAGCGCACCAATCTGCGTACGCTGGAGAGGCTTCCCGAGCCGATTGACCTCGCCACGCTCGACCTGTCGTTCATCTCGCTGCGGCTGGTGCTGCCGGCAGTGCGCACGCTCCTTCGCCCGGACGGGAGGGTCATCGCGCTCGTGAAACCGCAGTTCGAGGCCGGACGCGAGGCCGTGCCGCGCGGCGGCGTCGTGCGCGACCGCGCGACCCACCGGACCGTCCTCCTGCAGTTCGGCGATGCCGCGGAACAGGCGGGCCTGCAGCCTATGGCGCTGGCCGCATCGCCCATCACCGGCGCCGATGGCAACCGAGAGTTTCTCGCGCTGCTGGCCAGGGGCGGGCCGACGGTGGCAGGGTGGGAGGAGCAGATCGACGCGGTGCTGCCATCCGTCGTATGACGGCCGCAGTACGATGCCGAGCATGAAGCGCAAGCCGGCCGCGGCCGAGCAGCTGAGCGTGTTCGCGGAGCTCGCCGCGACGGCCGTGCCGATCCACGAGCCGGCGGCCGACACGATGCGACAGATCATCTCGCTGCGGATGCCGGATGCGCTGCTCGAGCGCGTAGAGGAGGTCGCCCGTGGGCGGGGGGTGTCGCCATCCAGCCTGATGCGCGCGCTCATCGCGGCCGGCCTCGATCGCTCGTACGCGGCAATCACACCCGACGAGCTGGCCACTGAGCTGGCGGCGCTGCGCAAGGGGATCGACGAGATCGCCACGCGCCTGCGGGCCGGCGACTGATGCGCTTCGGCTTCGCATTCAACCCGACCAACCCCCAGGCCCGTGCCACGCTCAAGCGCGCGCTCGCCTGGTGCGAGGCCAATCACGTGGAGACGTGGGAGTCGGAGGCGGCCGATCGCGAGCGGATCGGGGCTGCCTGCGTCGGAACGGACCTCGTCTGCGTGCTGGGTGGCGACGGCACGTTCCTGCACGCCGCCAGGGGTATCGGCGACTCGGCCGCCCCGACGCTGGGCGTCAACCTCGGACGGGTGGGCTTCCTGACCAAGGTCGAGACCGATGACCTCGAGCAGGCCCTGGCGATGGTGGCGAGCGGTGACTTCGCGCTGGAGGATCGCTTCCGGATTGCCGCGACCCTGGGACGTGCCAGTGGCGAGCGCGAGGACTACGCCTGCCTGAATGAAGTGGTGGTGGCGCGCGGCACGCGCGTCCGGATGATCCAGGTCGAGGTCGAGGTGAGCGGCAGCCACCTGGCGACCTGGGTCGCCGATGGCGTGGTGGTCGCCACCCCCACCGGCTCGACGGCCTATTCGTTCAGCGCCGGCGGCTCGATCCTCGACCCGCGCCTGCGCAACATGATCATCACCCCGGTGGCCGCCTACCTTTCCCAGCTGCGCAGCGTGGTGGCGGGTGAGGATCATGTTGTGCGGCTGACGCTGCGCCAGGCGGCCACTGGAGCCACGATCAGCATCGACGGGCAATGGGACCTGCCGATGGCTGCCGGCGAGACGGTCGAGGTGCGGGCGCTGCCGGTGCCGCTGCGCATGGTCGAGCTGAGCGGCAGCACGCCGTTCTACGCCCTGCTGCGCACCAAGGCCTCGCTGCTGCCGTACTGAGCGGCGGCATGGCTCCCCCGGCCCGCGCCACGCCGAGCGGCGCCGATCCAGCGCTGAAGGCCGCAATCGCGGCCTTCCTGGACGAATTGCAGGTCGAGCGCGGCCTATCTCCCCTGACGGTGGCGGCCTACCGCCGCGACCTCGCGCAGTTCGCTGCGGTCGCGGGGCGAGCGTGGCGACACGACCCGGAGCCGGTGCGCGATTTCGTGAACGCGCTTCGGAAGCAGGGCCGGCGGACGAGCACGCAGGCACGCAAGGTTGCGGCCATCCGGAGCTTCTACGGCTTCGCGCTGCGCGAGGAGCTGGCAGACCGGGACGTCGCTGGCCTGCTGGACGCGCCGAAGGGCGGAAGCTATCTGCCCGACGTGCTCGGTCCCGAACTCGTGGCACGCATCCTGGACGCTCCGCCCGCAGACGTTCCGGTCGGCATCCGCGATCGGGCCATCCTGGAGCTGCTGTACGCCTGCGGCCTGCGCGTCAGCGAGCTGACCGGCCTTGACACCGACCGCCTGGACCTGCCCGGCCTGCAGGTACGGGTCATCGGCAAGGGCAATCGCGAGCGCCGCGTGCCGATGGGCGACGAGGCCCGTGAGCGACTGCATCAGTACCTGGCCGGCCCACGCGCAGCGTGGACGGCAGGCCGTCCCACGCCGGCCGTGTTCGTCAGCCAGCGCGGCGCCCGGCTGGCACGCGAATCGGTCTGGCGCCTGGTGCGCCTATGGGCAGCCGTGGCCGGGGTCGAGGCACGCGTCACGCCGCACACCTTTCGGCACAGCTTCGCGACGCATCTGCTCGAGGGAGGAGCCGACCTGCGGGTGGTTCAGACGCTCCTTGGCCATGCTAGCATCAGCACCACCCAGCTCTACACGCACCTGACCGGAGAGCGCCTCCGCGAGGTCTACGCGCGGGCGCATCCACGAGCCTGAGCAGAAGCGGAGCACTCCGATGAGTTACGCGCGGAACCTCCTCAGCCGCGGTGAGGAGGTCGTCTTCGAGAGCCGCCAGCACTGGTTCGCCGTGCTCGGCGAGACCTGGCCCTTCATATTCGCCGCGATCCTGGCCTTCGCGGTGCTGCTCTGGCAGACGACCTCGACCGCCTCGAGCGTGACCGGATTCCTGCAGATCGTCTCGCTGGTGGTGCTCATCGTCTCGCTGGCCTGGATCGCCCTCAAGGTCTGGTCATGGCGCAACCAGGAGTTCCT
>JALYUB010000011.1 GCA_030853945.1 Chloroflexota bacterium | reverse complement strand
TCGGCGCACAGGTCGCCGGCACCGCGTTTGCGGTGAACGCGACTGCCTACGACCCATACGGCAACGTCAAGAAGGACTACGCCGGCAGCGCGAGCATCAAGCACGACCTGGCCAGCTCACCCGGCTGCGCCAGCTGTTCGCCGGTACTGACGGTGCAGGCTCCCAACTACGGCACGTTCGCCTCCTGGTCCAACGGCCAGTCGTCGGTCAACGTCGTCGCCTACCACGCCCAGCTGGTCGTCACCGTCACGGTCGAAGACGGCTTGATCCACAGCGCCCCCTCGAACAGCTTCGCTGTGGCCAACGGGGCTGCGCTAGGCGGCTTCACCATCACCACCAGCGCGCCAGCGACCAAAACGGCGGGCACATCGTTCACCACCGACGTTGTGGCCTATGACCTGTACGGAAACGTCAACAAGACGTATGCGGCTATCCCAGTCCTGTCTGGCCTGGCCAACTCGCCGGGCTGCGCTGCCTGTTCACCGGTCCTGCCGGTCACACCGGCTACCTACGGCAGCCCACCGTCATTCAGCAACGGCTTGGCCAGCGCCACCGTCACCGCCTTCAAGGCGCAGGCCACCGCGACCCTGACCGTGACCGATAGCGGTGCCAGCGTCAGCAACTCGACCTCGTTCGATGTGGCGCCGGCTGCGGCGCTCAGTGGCTTCACGATCGATAACGTCATCATCAGCCCACGCACCGCAGGCTCGGCGTTCACGGTCAACGCCACGGCCTATGACCCATACGGGAATGCCAAGACCAACTACGGCGGCGGGGCGACCGTTACGGGCAACCTCAACCCGTCGCCCGGCTTCCTGCCGAGCACGAGTGACGACACGCCGCCCCTGTACGGTGCCTTCGGCTCGTGGACGACCGGCTCGGCGTCGGCACAGCTGACCGGATTCAAGGCCGAGACGTTGCGGACCGTCAGGGTCGTCCACGGCTCGATCCAGAGCGCGCTGTCGAACACCTTCACGGTGCAACCCGCGTCGCCGGCAATCATCCACTTCAGCGATTCGAATGCGGGCTTCAACGGACAGCCGTATGACACGAAGAAGGACACACCCATCTACAGCACGTGCGTCAGGGCCACGTCCGGCACGCTGCCATGTGACGCGACGACCTCCACCAAGGTCCGGGTGCTGGTGCGCGACGCATACGGCAACCTGGTGCTCGATAACACCAGCATAGGCATCGTGGCGAGCACCAAGCCTGCCGGGTCCACGCTGACTGGCACGACCACCGCTCTGACGACGGCCGGTATCGCGACCTTTGGTACACCAACCTCCCTGGTGGTCACGCCGCTCGGCACGACCGGAGGCGTGCAATTCACCGCGAGCCTGACCGGAATCCCCGGAGCCGCGGGCCTTCCCGTCATCAGCAATCTCTTCCAGCTCGTGAACGACCTCGAGACCTGCACGGGCACCCTCTGTGACAACCTGTCCGTGGCATCCCCCCAGTCGGCCTATGACCGCATCGTGCCCGGCAGCTCGACGCTGAATGGCGTGACGCTGACGACACAGCAGCTGACGTCCAACCAGGCCAGCTGCATCGGGATGGGGACGCAGGTGGGCGCCACGACCGATATCCGGGTCCAGGGTTTCCCGGTCTCGAGCGTGCGACCGAAGTTCACGGTCGCCCTGATCATCTCCAAGGCGACGCTGCAGGCCAACCACCTGACCAGCCGCGACGAGGAGAAGTTCAACATCTGCCTGGGCACCACCTGGGAGGGCGGTGGCGAGAAGCCGCCGACCAATTCCTCGGTGCCGGTCTGGCGCCAGAAGCAGATCACGAAGCAGGTTCCACAGCTCGCACAGCCGGACACCGTACCGAGCCCCGACGTGTACTGGGGATGGCTGCCCGACTGCAGCAAGTCGCTCCCGTCCACCAATCCGTGCATCCTCGAGCGGACGAAGGAGGCGCACGACCTTCAGAAGCGCCTGGGGCTGTCGGATTCAGCGTTCAAGGCGCTGAATTTCAAGGATGGCGACCTGGCGATCGTGTGGGTGACCCAGACGCCATGGGACGCGAAGGGGTCAATCTTCTAGGACGACCTCGGCGGCCGGCACCGGAATGGTCGGTGCCTGAACAATCTTGAGCGCCTCGAACAGACGGAGGCGTTCGGCATCCAGCTCGTCTTCCGTTGAGCCGTCGGCACGGCCCAGGGTCCGGCGGAGCCTGATGAGGCCGTCGAGTGCGAGCGCCGCCTCGTAGCGGTCATCGCGCTCGCGGGCGGCTCCCAGCACGCGATTCAGCGTCGTCTCGGCTGCGTCCCACTGCCCGGTCCCCATCAGTGCCAGCCCGCGCAGCCGTTGCAGCGCGAGCATCACGGTCGATCCCCCATCTGTGCCCGCCGCGAGGGCCGCGGCCGCTTCGATCGCGGCCATCGCCTCGTCACTCTCCCCCGCCAGGACCAGCATCTCGGCGATCTTCACCTCGGTCGTCAGCACCTCGCCCTGGTTGCCGCCCCGCACCAGGTCCGATCGGGCTGATGCCAGCATCTCGCGCGCAGCCTCGAAATCCCCCCGACGCCCCAGCAGCTTGCCGAGCTCCGCCTTCGCCGATGCAACATCCATGTCGGCCCCGGCTGCGCGCCACACGCGCAGGACCTCGCGCAGGAGCGGCTCGGCCTCGTCATATCGGCCCTGGTCGCACAGGATCTCGCTGATGTTGAACTTGGCGATGCTGACCTTGGCCCGATCGCCGATGGCGGCGAACAGCTCCATCGAGCGTTCGTACAATGCTCGCGACTCGTCCCATTCGGACCGGGCATGCGCGATCAGGCCGAGGTTGTTCAACGTCGACGCCTGGTTCCTGATATCGCCCAGCTCCTCGAAGATCTGCAGCGCGGGTCGTGAGTAGGTCGCCTTGTCGATCTCGCCGTTCTCGGTGAGCGCCAGGTCCAGCGTCTGGTAGGCCTGGGCGAGCACGTCCTTGGCCTGGGCTCGGCGAGCGTCTCGCACCGCGCGCCGGCATGCCTCGATGCTCTCGACGCGTCGGTTCTGCAGGTAGCGGACGCCGCCATACGTGACCAGCAGCTTCGCCCGGGCGGCCGCTGCGCTGCGCCCGCGTCGGCCCCTGAGCGTGTGAAGGGCGCGGGAGACGCGGAGGAGCGCCTGCGAAAAGAGTCCCTGGCGCGCGGAGACCATGGCCTGCTTGACGACCAGCAGCGCAGATCGCTCGGGTTCGGAATTCAGGTGCCGCCGGGCCGCCTTGAGCTCTGCGTCTGCGGCAGCGAATTCTCCGAGCCGATTGTGGGCGTCACTCGACTGCTCGTAGAGGCGCGCCAGGTCATCGGCACTCACGTCGCGACGCCGATGGCCGGCGGTCAATGCCTTCTCGAAGTAGCGGGTCGCCTCCAGGTTGGCGTAGATCTCGAGTGCCCGGTCGCCAGCCAGCCGCGAGTACTGCCAGGCCTTGTCCCAGCGCTGCGCCTCGTGATAGTGGAGCGCTAGCGCGCCCGCCTCGTCCTCCGCCGACGCTCCGGCGCGTGCCTCGATCGTCTCGCCCACTCGTTCGTGGAGCGCGCGGCGACGCCGATACGGAAGCCCTTCGTATGCCGTGTCCCGGATCAGGGAGGTGCGGAAGCGAAGGCTGCCCGGCGCCTCCGGCTGAAGTAGACCCGACAGCCGCGACCAGACGTCGGGATCCAGGTCGACGTCGTCGCCCACCACATCGGAAAGCAGCTCGGGGTCGAAGCTGGAGCCCAGGACCGCGGCATACCGCAGCACGATGCGATCGGTGGGAGCCAGCAGGTCGATCTCGCCGGCGATCAGGGCCTCCACCGAGTCGGGCAGCGACTCGGCCGTCCCCGTTTCGCGGACCGCATCGATCAGCTCGAACAGGAACAGCGCGTTACCGCCGGAGCGCCGAGCGATCTCGTCGACGTCGTGGGGATGCAGCGGGCGGTCCTCGGTTGCGAGGTCGACGATCTCCGCCAGCAGCTCTGCAGCCAGCGGCTGCAGGCGAACGGTGATGGACTGCTGCGACTCACCCTCGTCGGCCTCGAAGATGGCGCCGGGGTCCTGATGGGCGACCAGCAGCATGCGCGCGCGACCTGTGCCGGCCGCGATATCTGACTCTGCCTCCTCCCCGGCGAGCCGCGTCAGCAGGTCGCGCGATGCCTCATCCATGTGATGCGCGTCTTCGATCGCGAGGATGGTGGCGCCGTCCACGCTCGTGCGGAGGAATTGCGACACAACCTCGGCCAGCCGCTCACGGAGGAACCGCTGGTCGAGGGCCCGTGTCGCAGGCGTCGGCGGAAGATCCAGGCCAAGGGGGATGCCGAGCAGCGGGATCCACGGCACGAGGCTCGGATCGACGCGTTCGACCACCTCGCGCAGCCTGCGGGCGACCAGTTCCGCATCGGCCCCGGCTTCGAGCTCGAGAATGCTGCGCAGGATTGCGCGGATCGGGTAATACGGCGTGGAGGCCTCGTACTCTTCACAGCGCCCGTACAGCGGGATGAAATCCCGCGAACGGGCGATGACCTCCTGGACCAGCCGTGTCTTGCCGATGCCGGGCTCGCCCGCGATCTCGACCAGCTGACTCTGCCCGGCGCGAACCGCGTCAATGGCCTCGAGGATCGTTTGCAGCTCGGCGTCCCGCCCGACCAGCGGCATCCCGCCGTGATGCGACTCCCGCCGTCCGGTTGGCGGTCCTACGATCGATGCCCGTACCGGCTCCGCCTTTCCCTTCGCCGCGAACGGCTCAATCGGGGTGGTTTCATACACGGTTCGCGAGCGATTGAGCACGATCTCGGTCGAAAGGATCTGGCCGGCCTCCGCCTTGCTCATGACCCGGGCAGCGGTGTTGATCGCGTCCCCGAACACTCGATAGGCTCGCCGATACGGAGGGCCGAAATCACCGGTAAAGACCTTTCCGGTATTGACCCCGATCCGCATCGGGACGACCCCGGGCTGATCCATGATCTCGCGCAGCGTTCGAAGCATCCGCTCCTCGTCATGGCCTGTGCTCGACGGTGCGCCAGCCGTCAGCAGGGCCTTCACGCTAGAAGCCCCGACATCGGTCTCGTAGAACGGCACCTCGTAGCGGAGTGCGGCCTCCTGGATTGCCCGGATGCGCTGGTCGAGCCCCCTCCCCAATCCCTCCGCTCCAAGGTCCTGGAGGAGCCGATCGGTCTCCATCAGGTCGATGAACGCAGCCGTGATTGTCCTGTGCTCGGGCTCGCTCTTCTTCAGCAGGACGTGCGCCCGCATGGCGACAGGAATTGCCGAAGGAATGTCCAGACCGCGGACATCACCGACGTCCCCCGCGCGCCTGCGCTCGACCTCGGGTGGCGCGGCCAGCAGGATGGCTGCCCCTTTTTGAGCGCCGACGCACGCCGGGTCGAGGCGAGCCGCGAGGGTCGGACTGATCCCGATCTCCCCGGCGTCGGCGATCGCCTCCATCTGCAGCGTCTCGGTCATGGCAGGCCCGGCGATCAGGAGCTCGCGATGGACGCTGCCGGTCATGAAGAAATGGAACGTGCCGGTGCCGATCCCGACCGACATGCGCAGGATCAGCGAGCCACCGGACAGATGCAGTCGCCCCACCCGATCGATCGTCCGCTGCATCTCCCACGCGGCGCGGCTGGCGCGCTTCTCATGCAGCGGCCCGTCGAAAAGGAGGACCAGCGCGTCGCCGCCCCATTTGAGCAGGCCGGCGCCCCATTCGTAGGCCTCGTCCAGCAGTGCCCGGAACACGCCATCGAGCGTGTCGCGCATCAGCTCGGCGCCGATCTTGCCCTTCTTGGCGAGCCGCTCGGTCAGGGCCGTAAACCCGGAAATGTCCACGAAGGCGAGCGTGGCGTCGAGCTCCCGGTGGAGGGCATCGGGCGTCGAGCGCACCCACTCGATCACGAGTCGAGGCACGTACGGCCTGAGCAGCTCCGCCTCGTCGGCGACCCCCACTGAATCCGAGGGCGGGACGACGAGGGTCATGTGACCGTATGCTCCATAGGAACCCACTGACTATAGGGCACCGGTCCGAGGCGAGGGGACCTGCCGGCAGATCGCCAGGGAAGACATGACTCACAACACGCCTGTTCTCGCTTCCGTCAACGGCATCCGGCTCGCCTACCAGACATTCGGTGAAGGTGATCCGCTGATCCTGCTGCACGGCGGATTCGGATCGGTCGAGATGTTCGGGCCGAACGTCGAGCGGCTGGCCGCTGGGCGCCAGGTCATCGGCGTCGACCTCCAGTCCCATGGGCGAAGCCCCATCGCCAACCGCCCAATGCGATTCGAGACGATGGCCGACGACATCGCAGAACTGATCCGGCACCTTGGGCTGTCGAAGGCCAACCTGCTCGGCTTCTCCCTTGGCGGCGGGGTGGCTCTCCGCACGGCGATCCAGCACCCGGAGTTGGTCAATCGGCTCGTCCTGGCCTCAACGCCGTTCAAGCGCAGCGGCTGGCATCAGGAGATGGCCGCTGCCATGTCGCAGATGGGCCCGGAGGTCGCCGAGCCGATGAAGCAGAGCCCGATGTATGCGGTCTACCGCGAGATCGCCCCGGACGTCGACGCCTGGCCCGTCCTGGTCGAGCAGGTGACAACCCTACTCCACCGCGACTACGACTGGTCGGCCGAGATCCCGGGAATGCCGATGCCGGCGATGATCGTCGTCGGCGATGCGGACGGCCTGCCGCCGTCCCACGCGGTCGACTTCTTCGCACTGCTGGGAGGCGGGCTGCGAGACGCGGTCTATGACCGATCGGGTATGACCCAGCATCGGCTGGCAATCCTGCCCGGGATGACCCACTACGACATCAATCTCGCGACGGCGCTGGCTGACGCGGTGCTTCCGTTTCTTGACGGGAAATAATGAGAGGCACCATCCACGCGATAAGGGCAGCTTTTCTCGTCGCCATCCTGCTGCCTGCAAATGGGTGCACGACCGTGTTGCCACAGCCCACACAACGCGCGGCCGCGCAGACTTGGGCCGAGACCGGAGAAATGACCGCCGCGCGCATCGCCTTCACGGCGACGCTGCTTCGCGATGGCAGGGTGCTGGTCGTGGGAGGAGAGGGCCCAAGTGGCGAGCCCCTCGGCACAGCCGAGCTGTGGGATCCCCGCAGCGGCACCTGGACAAAGGCGGCGGACATCACCGCCCCCCGCGCTTTCCACGCAGCCACGCTCCTCGGTGACGGTCGAGTGCTGGTGACTGGAGGTCGGGGAACTAGCTCTGCGGCATCGGCCTCAGCGGAACTCTACGACCCGGCGTCCGGCATCTGGTCGGCCACGGGCTCCATGGCCGATGCCCGTTCCTCGCACACGGCCACGCTGCTCCCGGACGGCCGCGTCCTCGTCGCCGGCGGCTACGCCGGTACGAGCTTCTTCACGCCCGCCGTACTGGATTCGGCTGAGCTGTATGACCCTGTGGCAGGCAGCTGGGCGACCACCGGGATTCTCGCCGATGCCCGCGCAACTCATCTGGCGGTGCCGCTGCCGAATGGCAAGGCCCTGCTGGCTGGCGGCTTTAACGGCAACGACTACCTTGCCAGCGCCGAGACGTACGACATCACCACCGGTACCTGGACAGAGGCCGGACCTCTTACCCAAGGACGCGCCTCGCCCGTGGGCACGGTGCTTCCTAACGGCCGGGTGCTGATCTCAGGCGGCCTCGCCAGCCAACGGCTTGACCCGCTTGCCTCCATTGAGCTGTATGACGCCGGAAGGGGGTCCTGGACCAAGGGGGCGCCGATGTTCGCCGCCCGCGTCTACGCGACTGCTTCCCTGCTCAGCGACGGCATATTCCTCGTGGCTGGCGGGAGCGACGAGATCGGCCATCCGCGGGCATCGGCCGAGCTGTACGACCCCGCTGTCGACGCATGGACAGCAATCCCGGACATGATCACCGAACGGGCGCGCGCCAGCGCCACGCTTCTTGCCAACGGCCGGGTGCTTGTGGCGGGCGGCACCTCCACCGGCCTGCCCGGCGGAGGGCTCAGCTCTGCCGAGATTTATGACCCGCAGGTGCAGCCTTAGCGAGCGTCCCAGGGACTCTGCTGCAGCTCAGCCACCAGCCGGTCCGCCAGGTCCATCGAATAGTTCTGCCCCCGGTCGTGGGGATAGACCTGGAACATCGAGGCAACCCACAGCCCGGGCACCGGCGTGGCGAAGGGCGGGATGTGGTCGCGGTAGTCGACCGTCACGATCGGCTGTGCGAACGGGGCGGCGAAAGCCCATGCGCCCGTGATCCACGAGCGGGTGAAGGCAGGATTGATGCGGCTGAGGGCTGGCCCGAAGGCAGCGACGACCTCGTCGGTCGAGAGACGCAGCAACGGGTCATCCATCGGCCGATAGTTGCCCAGGTAGACGAGATGCCTCCCTCCGTAGTCGGAGGCCGGCATGTAGTTGGTGTGCTCGACCAGCGCCATAAACGGGAAGCCGGGGTCGTTGACGTTCATCCAGTAGGTGGAGGTCAGCGGCCGATCCAGCGCGAGCACCAGGCAATGCGCCCCGTACGCCGTGCCCCATTCATGCCTTGCCCGATAGTCGTCGGGCAGCTCCGGCGCCAGGCGACAGGTGAGCCGCACCGCCAGCGTTGAAACGACGCGGTCCGCGGAGATGGGCGCGCCGTCGGTGGTGACGATGAACCCGCCGCCCCCGGCTGCGGTGTGGATCTCGCGCACCTCGGTCCCGAATCGCAGCTCACCGCCGAGCTCCCCGATGCGCTCGGCAAGCCGGTTGTAGAGTCGCTGAAACCCGCCGCGCAGATACCCCAGCGACGCCGTGCGGTCGTGGACGCGGGCCCAGAACCAGGGCATCGCAATCTGGTCGGCCAGCTCGCCGAACTTGCCGCCCAGGAGCGGGCCCCACACGACGCGGTACGCGGCCGCGCCCATCCGGCGCTGGATCCAGGCCGCTGCGGTCTGGCCCTCTAGTCGATCCGGCGACGACAACAGTCGCAGGTAGGCGAGCCAGGCACCCATTCGCATGCGGTCGACGATGGGCAGTGGTCCGAAGCGGAGCAGCGACAGAGCCGAGTCCAGCTGATGAGCCGTTCCATCGCGCAGCGTCACCGTCAACGGTCGACGCCAGACCAGCTCGCCTCCCAGCCCGAGCTCGGTGATCAGACCGATGGCGTGCGAATCGGAGGCGAACAGGTGGTGATAGAAGCGATCCAGGTACATGCCCGGCTCGATCTCGAAGCCCGAAGCCAGACCTCCCGGCCCCTTCTCGCGCTCAACAAGGATCACCTCGTCGCCCCGCTGTGCCAGGCGCAGGGCGACGGTCAGACCCAATGCCCCGCCGCCCAGGACTGCGGTCCGGGTCATCGTTCCAGGAAGGAGTCGACCACCGCCAGGAATTCCTCGGGGGCCTCCATCGGCGGCAGGTGCGCGACCCCGGGCATGGCCACCAGCCGCGCGTCGGGAATCTCAGCCGCCAGGTGACGACCGATATCCATCATCTCGGGTTGATCCAGCTCGCCAACCACGACCAGCGTGCTCGCCCGTACCTCCTTGAGCCGATCTGATGGCGGCGGGTCCAGCGACCCGGAGTCCTCGGCGCCCTCGACCTTCTGGAGCGCCAGGGCCGGGCGATACATGTCGAATACCGCCTGCCGCAATGCCGGTGCAGCCTGACTGCCGCGGACTGGCCCATCCAGCCACGTCCGCACGTTCGCCCAGGCAACCTCGTCCAGGTCGCCGCGCTGCCACGCCGCCTCTTCGGCCTCCCAATCGGCCTTCATCCTCGCCGACCATTCCCAGCCCGCCAGACCGGGGGCGACCAGCACGAGCCGATCGACCAGCCCAGGTTCGGCCAGCGCCAGCTCGAGCGATGCCGCCCCGCCCATCGAGACGCCGATGACGCTGGCCGGCGCGGCGTCGAGGCCTCGGACCAGATCGGCCAGATCGTGCCAGTTGGTGAACGGCTCGGTCGCCGCGGGTGTCTCGCCAAAGCCACGCAGATCCGGGCGAATGACGCGGAATCGGGCAGACAGCGGTCCGACCACCGCATCCCACATGTGGCGGTTCACGATGCCGGCATGCACGAGCAGCAGCGGCCGGCCGGTCCCGGCCTCGTCGTACGCGATGCCGCCCATGCCGGGCATCAGCCGTTCAGCATCCGCATCAATTCATCGTGCAGGCGGCCATTGCTGGCAAGGGCCTGCGGGCCTGCGTACGAGGAGCGTCCGGAGAAATCGGTCATGCGCCCGCCGGCCTCGGCCACGATCAGCGCCGGAGCCGCCAGGTCCCAGAGGGTCGGCCCGATCTCGAGCATCGCTTCCGCGGCGCCCTCCGCCACGAGCATGTAGCCCCAGAAGTCGCCGAACCCCCGATCGCGCCAGGCACCGCCGGCGATGGCGCGCACCGCCGATCCGAAGCCGGAGGCATCCAGCGTGCGCAGGCCGGACCATACGACCTGGGCATCGGACAGGCGGTCGATGGCGGTCACCCGCATTCGACGCTCGCCGAGCAGGTCGCGAACCATTGCCCCCTGTCCGTGCGCGGCGTGCCAGCGGCGAGCCAGCGCGGGGGCGGAGACGGCAGCGGCCAGAAGCTGGCCCTCGCGCTCGACGGCGAGCAGGGTGGCGAAGACCGGAATGCCGCGCACCAGGTTGTGAGTGCCATCGATCGGGTCGATGATCCAGCGGGTCTCACCGTCTCCAACCTCGTCGGCGAACTCCTCACCCACCACTCCGTGCTGCGGGAAGGCTTCATGGATCCGCTCCCGAAGGAGTGTCTCGACCTGGAGATCGGCCTGCGTCACCAGGGTCGCGTCCGCTTTGGTGGTCACCTTCAGCCCGCGACTCACATGCTCGAGGATCAGCGTGTCCGTCTCGTCGAGCAGGTCGAGCGCGAAGCCTCGCAGGCCGGCTGGATCGAGGTCACTCAGGTGCTGGGCGAACACGCGGCTAGCATAGCCCGATGCGATCGCGAGCCACGGTCCCCGGCGAGGTGCTGATGACCCTGGTTGCGGTCCTCTGGGGCAGCGCGTTCCCAGTCACCCGGGTGCTGTTGCAGGATCTTCCGCCACTCGGAGCCGCAGCCTGGCGAACGCTGCTGGCTGCCTTCGCGGTAGCCCTGTACGCTGCCCTGCGCGGCGAGCTGGGCAGCCTGCGGCCAGGCGCCGCCACCGGCGGCCGCCTGTTCGTGCTGGCGCTGCTGGGCGGTCCGCTGTACCTGATCGGCATGAACGTCGCGATCCTGCTGACCGGGGCCTCGATCACCACCTTTGCCACCGGGATCTATCCCCTGCTGGCCGTGGTCGTGGCTGCCCTGTTGCTCCGCGAGGCGCTTGGGCGGCGCGTCGTGCTGGCCATCGGAGTGGCCGTCATCGGGCTCGTCCTGCTTGCGCGGCCGGGCGGGGCACATGTGGAGCTTCTGGGAGTGGCGGTGGCACTCGGGGCGGCGCTGTCGTTTGCGCTGTACCTGGCTCTGGCGCGCATGTGGGGATCGGGCTCGCGGCTGCCTCCCCTGGCGATCGCCTTCTGGCTGCTCATTGCGAGCGTCGTGGTGGCCGGTGTGCTGCAGGCCGTGCTCGATCCTGCGGAACTCCGCCTGGATCTCTCGCCGAACGGATGGGCGGCGTTCCTGTGGCTGGCGGTGCCCGCATCAGCCCTGCCTCACGTGCTGGTCGTCACCACCCTTCGCCGTCTGCCGGCCAGCCGCGCGGCGCCGTTCCTGCTGTTGATGCCGATCGCCGGCCTTCTGATCTCCGCCTTCCTGCTCGGAGAGAGGCTGGACCAGCTTCAGCTCGTCGGCGCGGCGCTGATCCTGGTGGGGATCGCGGTTGCTACCGTGCGCGGGCGGGCATTGGTGGCCACGCCTGCCCCTGCGGACTGACCGCCCAGCAATCCTGGTTCTGGTAACCCCGAGCGTAGGTACCTGCGAGAGGTGCCACCGTGAACCCCATGTTTCGCCCACGTGGTCGCACCAGCGCCAAGAGGTGCCGCATGCTTATCCGTCGACTCATTGCATCGGGGGTCGCGATCGGCCTCCTTGTCGCAGCGGCGATGCCGGTCGCCGCCAACGATTCAGAGCACGAGAGCGATCGCTACATGGCTACGGTGCTCGTCACTGGGCCTTCGCCCGACGCTGATCTCGTCAATGCCTGGGGCCTGAGCCGGGGGCCGACCACCCCCTGGTGGGTTGCCGACAATGGCACGGACGTCTCGACCCTCTACCTGGCCGATGGTTCCAAGCTGGCAAAGCCCAGGGTCGTGATCCCCGGTGGCGCTCCGACCGGCACCGTCTTCAACCCGAATGCGGCGGCAGGTGACTTCAAGGGCGACGTCTTCCTGTTCGCCGGCGAGTCGGGGAACATCAGCGCCTGGCGCGGTGACCTCGGGGCGAACGCCGAGGTCGGCAACAAGAGCCACGCCGGCGACGCGGTCTACAAGGGCCTCGCGATCGGCACCGCAGATATCGGTGGCGGCCCGCAGCAGTACCTGTATGCCACGGACTTCCACAACCGTCGGGTGGACGTGTTCGACAGGAGCTTCGTCGCACAGACCTGGGCCGG
Organism: Chloroflexota bacterium; assembly: GCA_030853945.1. GTDB lineage: Bacteria > Chloroflexota > Limnocylindria > QHBO01 > QHBO01 > CF-167. The sequence continues at coordinate 6,841 of JALYUB010000011.1, read as the reverse complement.
GGCGTTCCACGACCCGAACCTGCCCAAGGTCTACGCCCCGTTCGGGATCCAGAACCTGAACGGCATGATCTTCGTGACGTTCGCGAAGACCCAGCCCGGCAGCGCTGACGAGCAGGCGGGTCGCGGGCGCGGCTACGTGGACGCCTTTGCGACCAACGGAACCTTCCTCGGGCGTGTTGCGAGCCGTGGCTCGTTGAACGCGCCATGGGGCCTCGCCTGGGCACCCGCCGGCTTTGGCCGGTTCAGCGGTGACCTGATCGTCGGCAACTTCGGCAACGGCAAGCTGAATGCCTTCCGATGGGACGGCCACCGCTGGCACCACGCCGGCTCGCTGGAGGACAAGCACGACAGACCGATCGTCGTTGATGGCCTGTGGGCCATCGCCTTCGGCGGCGGGGTGAACGTCGCCAACAACGGCGCGGCCAATACCCTGTTCTTTGCGGCCGGCCCGAACGGCGAGGCCGGCGGCTCATTCGGGACGATCACAGTGCCCACGCACTGATCCTGGACGTTCCTCGATGACCTGAGCGGGGTCGGCGCAAGCCGGCCCCGCTTCCGTTCACGTCAACCTCCGGCGAGCTATCCGGGCAATGCGCCCGGGTCCTCCCGTCGCAACAGGATCCCGAGATACTCCTTCCAGGGTCCGACATCCGCGTCGTGCGACCCCGCGAGGCCTGCGTAGATCTGGGCGATGTGGTCGAGGTCGTGAACCGACCAGGTCGCGAGCAGCTCGCGAAGGGTCACCTCGCCGAGCGACGGATGCAGGCCGCGCCGATCGAGATCCGCATCGCTGACGATCTCTGCCAACGCCGCCAAGTTGGCGCTCCGCAATGTCGCGAACTGCTCTACCAGGTCGTCGAGCGGCACGCCCCTGTCGCGCTCGAGCATGGCGAACCGATCGAATCGGTCGAAGGCGAGGGATGTACCGTGGTCGAGGATCCGGCGCGTCCGAGTCATCCAATCGGTCTGGTCCGCGGTGATCAGGTGCCCGACGACGTCCCGCGGGCGCCAGCCATCGGCGACGTCGGGCGTATCGGTCCAGGCTTCCGGAAGCCCGATGAGCAGGACGCGCAGCAACTCCGGAGTGCGGGCCAGGAGGGCCGTGGTATCGGCGATGGACATCCCGGGAGTATAGGAGGGCCCTGCGGCGTCAATCCCCTGCCATTCCTGTTAGGGTCTGGTCAGGCAGCCAGGTCGCCCAGACGGCAGGCCCGGGTCCAAGGAGATGCGTCGATGGGTACCCTGCGCCGATGCCTGGCGTTCGCTGGAGTGGCAGTCGTGGCCGCCGCCTGCAGCTCGACCGGCTCGACGTCCCCATCTGGCTCCGCGATCCCCTCCAGCGGAGCACCTTCGTCCACTCCCATTTCCAGCGCCAGGCTCGGCGCGGCGACGGCCGAGTTCGCCCTGGTCGGCACCAACGGACTCACCGGCCCGGTCACCATCCAGCAGATCACCTGCGGGCGTCCTGGGCTCGACGGTCCGAACATCTTCTTGCAGGGCCAGTCGGGCACCGCCGGTCCGCAGGTCGTCATGTTCATCCGGGCCGGACATGCCGACGTCCGCGTCGCGACCGGATCCGGCGAGTCGCTGCGCCTGCGCAGCTTCGAGGGCAGCGGGGTTAGCCATTTCGATGCGGCAAAGGGTGTGCAGCTCGATTCGCCGCTGACCGAGAACACCGATGCAAGCTCGGCGATCGGTGACCTGGGCCAGCTGACCTCGATCTCGGGCACGGTCGATTGCGGCAACCAGCAACCCGGGACCGCGAACATCTACGTGAGGGGCGAGTCCGCCCAGGGACCGCTCGACGGCACTTTGAGCGCCGTCCAGGTCAGCTGCACCCAGACGAGCACGAGCCTCTTCGTCATCGCTGGCGGCATGACCACGACCGGGACGACGCCGGTGCTCATGTTCGTGACCTCGAGCGAAGGCTTCGTGCAGGCTTCTGTGGCCACCAAGGCCGGCGGCAGCTTCTACACCGTCAAGAGCGCCAGCCTCGTCAGCCTGAGTTCGAACGGCGCGCACATGGATGCCGATATCCCCGAAGCGGTCGCGGCGGGAGTCACACCCCACGTCATCCACGTTGCGGGTGATGCGACCTGCGGGAGCACCATCCAGCGCTAGGCACGGTCTCATCGCTTGAAACGACACCCTTCTGTCGCATGGCTAGAATCGAGTGGCCGCCCATCAGGCCAATGCCGCCTCGGAGCACGAATGGCACCTCGATGGACGCCCAGAATGACGATCCTGGCTTCGAGGCGGGTGCTGGCCGCGCTTCTGCTCCTCGTCGGGGCGGTTTTCGCCTCGGCCATTCTCGGCAGTTTCGCGCACGCCCCTCAGCCCACGACCCCACATGTCTGGGTGATCGTCATGGAGAACCGAGCCGATACCTCGATCGTTCACCAACGCAATGCCCCGTACCTGAACAGCCTGATCACCCACTTCGGCCTCGCCGAGAACTATCACGCCCTGGTCCACGGCTCCCAGCCGAACTATGTCGCCCTGTTCTCAGGTGGCCTGCAGGGGGTGATGGGCAACCAGTTGGTATCACTCGCCGCGAAGAACATCGCGGACCAGCTCGAGGCAGCCGGCAAGACGTGGCGGGTGTATGCGCAGAACCTCCCACCGGGCTGCTTCGTCGGCGCCACGGCCACCGGCGGCCCCGACGGAGCCGGGACCTATGCTCGCAAGCACGAACCAGCGATCAGCTTCCGGGACATCAGCAGCAGCCAGGCGCGCTGCGGCAACATCCAGGACTTCACCGCGTTCGACCCAATGGCCGGCGACTTCGAGCTCATCGTGCCCAACCTCGAGAACGACATGCACAACGGGACGACTCGCGCCGGCGACGAGTGGCTCCGCGGCTTCATCCCGCGCATTGTGGGCAGTCCAGCATGGCAGGCCGGCTCCGTGCTGATCATCACCTGGGACGAGGGCAAGCCGGCAGGTGACAACAAGGTCGCCACCATCGTGATCGCGAAGGCCGTGCGTCCCGGGTTCAAGTCGTCCATTGCGCACACGCATTACTCGCTCCTCCACACGGTCGAACAGTTGCTGGGGCTGCCATGCCTCGGCCAGGCCTGCCACACGAACACGCTCGCTGAGTTCTTCGGAGGACATATCGGCCCCGGGTCCACTCCAGGCCCCTAGGACTTCACTCGGCGGTACAGGAACCCGGTGCTGGCCCGCACCGGATTGCGCCGTACGGCCCTATTACTTTCGGGCTATGCCCGGTACCGTCGGCCTTCCTTGGGCCGTGGTGATCGCGTGGCATCAATCTGGGGACGCACCATCCAGTCGGACGCGGCTCGTGAGAGCCTCCGGGGCCTGCCGCCTCTCGGGGCACGCCGCCTCGCCCTCATCGCCCTTGTTGCCAGTGTCGCCATCCCGGCCGCGATATTGCTGCTGGCCCTCAATGCGATGCTGGTCGTGCGGGCGTTCATCAACGTCGCCGCGTTCTGGCAGGGGTCGGCGGTCGACTGGAGCCTGCTGAACTCCGCGAGCCATAGCCCGGATCCATATGCCTGGGCAACCTATCGCTGGTCGCCGGTTGCAGCGGCCCTGCTGGCCCCAATCACCAGCATGGGCATCCTGACGTGGCGGGTGGCCCAGCTCGCCGCATTGGCCGTGTTCCGGGATTGGCGGGTCGTGATCGGCCTCATGCTGACCGCGCCGTTCTGGCTCGATTTCGTCGGCGGCGACGCGATGATCTTCGTCGCGGCGGCAGGTTGGGCGGCCTATCGCGGGAGTCGAGTCGGGACGCTGGCCTGGTTCCTGCTGGCGGTCCTCATGCCGCGTCCGCTGATGCTTCCGCTCACGGCTTGGCTGCTGTGGCGCCGCCCGGAGACGAGGAGCTGGTTCACGGCAATTTTCCTTGTGCACGGCGCCCTCGTGCTGGGTTCGGGCCACACCGTCGAATGGGTGGGCCGGCTGCTGTCGACGTCATCCAGAGAGATCGCCCATCACGGCAACTTCGCGATCTCCCACCTGATCGGGCCGGTGTGGGTGCCGATCGGTCTTGCGCTTGGCGCGTTGCTCACCTGGAAGGGACGACTTGGCCTGGCGAGCCTGGCGGTGCAGCCCTACCTGTTCGGTTACTACCTGTTGATGCTGGTTCTCGAGATCGGGCCCGGTGTCCTCAAGCCTCGAGGCGGCGGCGGAGCTCCTCGTTCACCAGGCGCGCATCGGCGCGGCCGGCGGTGCGCTTCATGACCTGTCCCACCAGGAACCCGAAGACGGCGGCCTTGCCTGCCCGATACTCGGCGACCTGAGTCGAGAACTCCGCCAGCACGGCCTCGATCTCGACTCCGATGCTCTCCACATCCCCCATCTGCTGCAGCCCCTGCCGGTCGACGACGGCCTTGGGCGACTCGCCGCTCTCGAACACCTCCGCCAGCACCGTCTTGGCGGTGGCGGCCGACACCTTTCCGCCCTCCACGCCGCCGATCAGCTCGGCCAGGCCCTGTGGTTTCAGGGCGACGTCCGACGCGCGCAGCCCCGCCGCGGCGTGCTGGTTCAGCAGCCGGCTGAACTCCCCGGTCACCCAGTTGGCGGCGGTCTTTGGCGCGATGCCTGCCGCGACCACCGCATCGAAATAGTCGGCCAGCGCCAGGTCCGCGGTCAGCACGCCGGTGTCATATGCCGACAGGCCAAGCACGTCTGCGTACCGCGTGCGCCGGGCGGCTGGCAGCTCCGGGAGCGCTGCGCGCAGCTCGGCCACCCACTCTGCGGAGGGTCTCAGCGGTGGCAGATCGGGCTCGGGGAAGTAACGGTAGTCGTTCGCCTCTTCCTTGGATCGCTGGCTGATGGTCCGCCCTTCGCCCTCGTGCCAGCCGCGCGTCTCTTGCGTGAGCCGCTCGCCGCGCTCCAGGGCATCGGCCTGGCGCTCCGCCTCGAACTGCATGGCGTTCTCGAGGCTACGGAACGAGTTCAGGTTCTTGACCTCGACCTTGGTGCCGAAGGCAACGGTCCCGATCGGTCTCAGGCTCACATTGCCCTCGATCCGCATGGACCCGGTTTCCATGTCCCCGTCCGACGCGCCGATATAGCGCAGGATGTCGCGCAGGGTCTCGCCGTAGGCTCGCGCCTGAGCGGGGCTGCGGATGTCGGGCTCGGTCACGATCTCCATCAGCGGCACCCCTGCCCGATTGAAGTCGAGGAGGCTGAAGGTCCTGCCGCCGTGCTGGAGCCTGGCGGTGTCCTCCTCGAGATGCGCCCGAGTGATCCCGACGCTGATGGTCGCAGCCTCCGCCGCGACCGGCACCGCCAGGCGGCCGTTCGCCGCCAGCGGCAGGGCGTACTGGCTGATCTGGTAGCCCTTGGGCAGGTCGGGATAGAAGTAGTTCTTGCGCTCGAAGCGGACGGCCGTTGTCTGGATCTCGCAATCCAGCGCGATTCCGGTGAGCATCACCAGCTCGACGGCGCGCCGGTTGACGACCGGCAGCGTGCCGGGAAGGGCCAGGCAGACGGGGCAGGTGCGCGTGTTCGGCTCGTCCGGCTGACCGGCCAGCGCGGCCGTCGGACAGGCGCAGAACATCTTGGATTCGGTGCGCAGCTGAGCGTGCACCTCGACCCCGATGATCGTCTCGTACCGCGTGCCGACCGCCATGGCCCGATTGTAGAGGCAGCCAATCGGTTGACCACCGCTGCATACTCGTGGCACCGATGGCGTCAACCATGCTGCCCTCGACGCGGCCCGAGCGCGCACTCGCCCTCCAGTGGGTAGTTGCCACCACCGTGGGTTGGGCGGTCGGCTTCTTCGTGTGCGAGACCCTGAAGGCCTTCTTCGAATCGTTCTCGCACAGCGACGGCCTCGTCATCGGCGCCGGGATCGGAATCGCGCAGGGGTTTGTCCTCCGCCGTCGGATCGCGCCGATGGGATGGTGGATCCTGGTCAGCACCATCGGCTTCGGCGTCGGCAAGGCCATCGGCGAGTCGGCAACCCAGGGCCTCGCGGGCGGGCTGGGCTATGCCCTGGCTGGCGCAGTCATCGGGCTTGTCGTCGGGATGGGCCAGTGGCTCGTCCTGCGACGCCGGGTATCGCACCCGGAGTGGTGGGTGCTGGCCAACGTCGCTGCCTGGGCCGTGGGCTGGAGCGTCATCAGCCTGGGGGCGACATCAACTCCGATGCTCTATGTCGTGGGCGGACTCGGTGCCGCCATCGCCGGGATCATCACGGCCGTGACGCTCATCTGGCTGGCGAGGACTCGTCCCGCCTGACCTGCCGCGGCGGCTATGCTCCGCGCATGAAGATCGGCGAATGGGACACCCTCGGACGCGCACGCGCCATCCTGCAGCATCACCTCGGTGAGCTGGCAGCCGCGGAATACGCGGCGCACGTCACGCTCAACACCGACAACGGACGGCTGCGCATCCTGGTGGCGACCGATATCGGCCTGCTCGACTACCACTACGCGCCGGCCGGCGGCGATCCGGAGGGGCCGTGGGCGCTGCGCGGCCAGCTTTATCGCTGGGTGAGCGTCAAGGGCCTCCGCCTGCAGACCGACGCGCAGGTGGACCCCGAGGAGGACAGCGAGCCGAAATGGGTCTGGCGGCTGACCGCCGAGGATCCGAAGATCGAGCTGACCGCCGAGTCGACCTCGTTCGGGGAGCGCTCGCCGGGCGCCCTGCTTCCGCTCGCGAGGGCCTGCATCCAGCACGCCGGCTGACGGCCCGACCGACGGCGGAGCGCTACGTGTGGCGCGCCACGAAGCGTTCGATCCGGTCGAGGGCCTCGACACACTGTTCGTAGGCGGTCGCGTAGCAGACGCGCACGAATCCCGCTCCTGACGGCCCGAAGGCAGTGCCCGGCACGACCGCGACCCGCTCCTCGCTCAGGAGGGTC
>JALYUB010000008.1 GCA_030853945.1 Chloroflexota bacterium | reverse complement strand
GCGAGGCCGCAGCCCTGCGTGCCCCATTGCCACAGCTTCCAGCCGTTGGCGTTCGTCCCGCAGGCCTCCTGCGGAGTACCGGCGTTGTAGTAGGTGGGGAAGATCGACCCGTTCTTCAGGACGCGGGTCGTCCAGGTGGCGTCAACTGCCGCGGCCGCGGTGCTCCAGGTTGGCTGGGACGGGTCATAGACCTGGTCGAGCGTGTCGTCCCGCAGGTCGAAGCAGGCACCATCGGCGTTCACCCCGCCACGCCAATGCAGGACCTGGTACCAGGCGTAGTGCTTGACGGCCAGGGCGCCCGAGCGGAGGGACTCGGCGGTCCACGATCCGATCCACTCGCGGGACAGCACGTTCCTGGTGTAGGCACGGAAGTCGACCGTCTCGACCGCGCCGGTGGCGTGTCGGAAGACGCGAATGGCTGGCGGCGGATCGCCCTCCGAGGTCCACATCGAGCAGGACGAGGCGGCGGTCGGCGCCACCCATGCGGGCAGGCCACTGGCGAACAGGGTGAGCACAGCCAAGCCGGCTGCGACGAGGGCACGTCGTTGCATCCGGTCACCACCGTATGCCGCGAGGCCACGGATCGGTACCGACCTTTGGTCCTACGCCGTCAGGCCCAGCGGTGCACCCGGCCACGGATGCGGTCGAATCCGAGCTCGTCGCACAGGTCGACGAACCCCTGTTGCGGCACGCCCGTCCAGGCCAGTGAGTCGAGGTCGCCCGAGATGGCGGCGTCCTCGTTCAGCGTGGCGAGGCGGCGGTAGAGGAAGGCATCCGCCCGCTGCTGCTGAAGGGTCGCCGCCAGCCGGCTGGCGTTGCGGAGTGGAAGGTCCCAGTCGAGCGCCGAGGGCGGGATCGCCTCCAGGTGACTGAATCGGGCCAGCACGGCCGACGCGCTCTTCGATCCCCAGCCCGGCAGCCCGGGATATCCGTCGGAGCTGTCGCCGACGAGCGCCAGGTAGTCGGGGATGCTCTCCGGCCGCACGCCGAACTTGGCAACCACGCCATCCTCGTCGTAGGTGATCGTGCGCATCCGGTCGCGCAGCACCACACGATCACCTCGCACGCACTGTGTGAGATCCTTGTCCACGCTGCAGATCACGACCTGCCCGATGCGCGGATCGGCGCCGATGCGAGCGATAGCGGTGGCGATCCCGTCATCGGCCTCGTCCTCGACCATCGGCCAGGTTGTGATGCCGAGCGCCCGCAGCGCCCGCTCGGCGTCGCCGAACTGGGCCAGCAGCTCCGGCGGCATCCCGACGCTGCTCTTGTAGGTCGGGTATACGTCGTTCCGCCAGGACTCGATCACGTGGTCGGTGGCGGCCGCGACGTGCGTCACGTCCGGCTCGCGGAGCAGCGAGAGCATTGACTCGATCAGGCCACGCACCGCGTTCACCGGCCGCCCATCCGGACCGTTCTCCTGCGGCCGCGAGTAGAAGGCCCGAAAGAGCTCGAAGGTGGCGTCAACCAGGTGCAGGCGCATCACGGGATCACATGCTAGGCCGCTGCCCTGGCCGATAACGGGCCGATAAGCCGGCGGTAAGCGTCAGACGGCGAGCGGCTCCCGGTACTCCCCGTATTGGCGGCGCAGCAGATTGCACATCTCGCCAATGGTCGCGTAGGCCTGCACCGCCGCGACGATCGCCGGCATCAGGTTGGTGGCGCCGTCGGCCGCTTCGGCTCTGAGCCGGTTCAGTGCCGCGGCGTGGGCATCAGCGTCGCGCTCCGCGCGCACGCGCGTCAGCCGCTCGAGATGGCGCCGCTCCTGCTCCGCGCCGATCTCCAGCAGGGGGATGCGCAGGACCTCGTCAGGATCGGCGAAGGCGGTGACCCCGATCGTCTCGTGCTCGTGCTCCTCGATCGCCCGTGCCTGTGCGTACGCCGCATCCGCGATCTCGGCCTGCGGGTATCCGGCCTCGATCGCCGCCAGCATGCCGCCCATCTCGTCGATGCGACCCAGGTAGGCCCAGGCCGCCTGCTCGGTCCGATTGGTGAGCGTCTCCACGAAGTATGAGCCGGCCAGCGGATCGACCGTGTTGGCCGCGCCGGACTCCTCGGCGATGATCTGCTGCTGGCGCAGGGCGAGCAGGGCGGCCTCCTCGGAGGGAACGGCCCACGCCTCGTCGTAGGCGTCGGTGTGCAGGCTCTGCGTCCCGCCCAGCACTCCCGCCAGTGCCTGGATCGCGACGCGGGTCAGGTTGTTCTGGGGCTGCTGCGCGGTCAGCGAGACGCCGGCCGTCTGGGTGTGGAAGCGCATCCAGGTCGATCGCTCGCCCTCGGCGCCGAAGCGCTCGCGGCACAGCTTGTACCAGATCCGGCGAGCCGCCCTGAACTTGGCGATCTCCTCGAAGAAGTCGTTGTGGCTGTTGAAGAAGAACGACAGCCGCGGCGCAAAGTCGTCGAAGCGAAGTCCCCGGGCCAGCGCATCCTCGACATAGGCGATGCCATCCGCGATGGTGAATGCGAGCTCCTGGACCGCCGTCGAGCCCGCCTCGCGGATGTGATAGCCACTGATGCTGATGGTGTTCCAGCGCGGCATCTCCTGCGTCCCGAACTCGACCGTATCGGTCACCAGCTTGAGCGAGGGGCCCGGCGGGAAGATGTACTCCTTCTGGGCGATGAACTCCTTGAGGATGTCGTTCTGGAGCGTCCCGGTCAGCTGGGCGCGCGGCACGCCCATCTTCTCGGCGGCCACGATGTACATCGCCCAGATCATGGCGGCCGGCGAGTTGATGGTCATGCTGGTGCTGATCTCGCCGACCGGCAGGCCGGCCAGCAGGATCTCCATGTCGGCCAGGCTGCTGACCGCGACCCCGCAGGTGCCGAACTCGCCCGCGGCGAGCGGCTCGTCGTGGTCGTAGCCGTACAGGGTCGGCATGTCGTAGGCGATCGACAGGCCGGTGCCGCCGGCCGCGATCAGCTTCTTGAAGCGGGCATTCGTGTCCTCGGCGGTCCCGAAGCCTGCGAACATGCGCATCGTCCACAGGCGTCCACGGTGCCCGGTCGGGTGGATGCCGCGCGTGAACGGCGGCTCGCCCGGAAGGCCGAGGTCGTCGATCTCATCCCACGCGCCCTGGGTGCCCGGCGGCGGGCTGAACCGGTAGCGGGGCCGATCGAGGTCGGGGTCGTTGGCCGGATCGCGCAGATCGGCCGCGGTGTAGACGCGGTCGATCTCGACTCCGGACTGGGTCGTGAAACGCGGCTTTCGCTCGCCGGAGCGCTCGAGCGCCGGCTTCAGCCGAGCTGTCTCCCACTCGCGCTGGTGCTCGGCCCAGGCCTCGTCATCGGTCATGGGATGCCACTGTCACGGATACAGGCCTCGCAGCGCGGTTGCCTCGGCCACGCGTCCGACCGCAACCATCATGGCGGCCCCGCGCAGGTCGACCCGCTCCCGATCGGCCGTGGCCATGGCCCCGTCGAAGGCGGCGACCATGATCCGCTCCAGCTCCGCGGCGATCTCGCGATCGGCCCAGAAGAACGCCTGCGTGTCCTGGACCCACTCGAAATAGCCGAGCAGCAGGCCGCCGGCCGTGCACAGGATGTCGGGCAGGACGAGGACGCCACGATCGCGCAGGATCGCATCGGCCTCGGGGGTGGTGGGCGCATTGGCGGCCTCGGCCAGGATCCCTGCCCGCATGCGGTCGGCGGCCTGCGCGGTCACCTGGTTCTGCAGGCCGGCCGAGACGATGATCTCGCTGTCGGCCTGGAACAGGTCGTCGCGCTCGATTGCCTCCGCGCCCGGGTTGCCCGCGATGGTGTCATGGCGTCGCATCCACTGCACTGCGGCCGCCACGTCGATGCCGGCCGGGTTGGCCACGGCGGCCCGGTCGTCGGCGATCGCCACCACCCGCGCACCAGCGGCCGAGAGCATCTCCGCCAGGATGGTGCCCACCCGCCCGAAGCCCTGGATGGCAACCCTGGCGCCGGACAGTGCGACTCCCCGCGCGCGAGCCGCCGCCGCGATGCAGTGGAACGCGCCCCTGCTCGTCGACTCCCGCCGACCCCGCGTGCCACCGATCCCCAGCGGCTTGCCGGTGACCACGCCGGGGATGGTGTGACCGTGGTGCATGCTGTAGGTGTCCATGATCCAGGCCATGGTCTGCGAGCCGGTGTTGACGTCGGGGGTCGGGATGTCGCGCTCGGGGCCGATCAGGAGGCTGATCTCAGTGGCATACCGGCGGGTCAGCCCTTCGCGCTCGGTGGGGGACAGGCGTCGCGGGTTGACCACCACGCCGCCCATCGCGCCGCCCCATGGCACCTCGAGCAGGGCCGCCTTCCAGGTGTTGAGCATGGCGTTGGCACGGACCAGGTCGAGGGTCAGGTCCCGGGTATAGCGGACGCCGCCGGTGGCCGGCCCGCGATTCAGGTTGTGGTGGACGCGGTAGCCGACGAATGCCTCCACCGACCCGTTGTCGAGGGTCACCGGAAAGTTCACCTCCAGCTCGCGCTTCGGGACCCGCAGCACTTCGCGCATGCCCGTGTCGAGCTTCAGCCGCTCGGCCGCGATGTCCAGCTCGTGCTGCGCAGCGGCCCAGACATCGTCCGCGGCGATGGGTGCGGCATCGGAGGCTTGCATCGGCGCACAGGCTAGCGAACCTCGCGTGCCAGCGCACCCCATGCACGGGCGAATGGCACTATTACCTCTCCGTTCAACCCCGTCGTGCCGGCGGCTCATCAGATGCCGACCCGCACGCGACCGCGACCAGGAGGCAGCCATGGCCCCGCGCGTGATGACCGTCAGCGGCCCGATCCCGCCCGACCGAATCGGCTTCACCCTTCCTCACGAGCACACCGGCATCTACCTCTGGCACGTGCCGGACCGATGGGACTACTGGGAGCTGACTCCCAACGAGCTGGTCCTCGCCGAGGAGCTGGCCGATTTCCGGCGCAGAGGCGGCTCGACCCTGGTCGACATGACGCTGTCCGGTGTCGGGCGCGACCCCGAGCGGCTGCGCCGCCTGGCGACCCGTGCCGGCGTGCAGATCGTGATGGGCTGCGGCTGGTATCGCGGCGCCTACTATCCGCCCGAGGCGCGGATCGACCGCCGCTCGGTCGATGACCTGGCCGCCGAGCTGGTGGCCGAGTTCCGGGACGGCGTGGAGGGGACCGGGATCCGCCCGGGCATCATCGGCGAGATCGGAACCGACAAGCCCTGGATCAGCGCCCTCGAGGAGCGGGTCCACCGCGCGGCCGCACGTGCCGCGCTGACCACCGGCATGGCGATCAGCACCCACGCCATCCTGTCGCCCGTCGGGCTGGCCCAGCTGCGCATCTTCGAAGAGGAGGGAGTCGCGCCTGGGCGGGTCGTGATCGGCCATGCGGACTCCTACCCGGTGCTGGATCACTACCTGGCCATCCTGGATCGCGGCGCGAACCTGGAGTTCGATTTCATCGGCCAGCGCTTCGGGGGCGAGGAGGCCGCGGAGCCTCGGCTGGTCGAGCTGATCGTCGAGCTGCTGGAGCGTGGCTACGGGACCCAGCTGCTGCTGAGCCAGGACGTGTGCCACAACAGCCAGCTGCGGGCGAACGGCGGGTTCGGCTATGCCTACCTGCAGCAGCACTTCCTGCCGACGCTTCGGACGGCGGCCGTGGCGGAGGGTGAGATCGCGCAGATGACGATCGGCAACCCGCGTCGCATCCTGGCCATCGAGTAGGCGATCCATGACCCAGCCACGCGACCCGGCGGGCGACCTGCGCCGGATCGCCTTCCTGCTGGAGGCGGCGCGCGAGCCGACCTTCCGCGTGCGGGCCTTTCGCAACGCGGCCGCGACCGTCGAGACAGCGGCGGCCGCGGAGCTGGCGGAGCGGGCACGGCGCGGCACCCTGCGCGAGCTGCCCGGCATCGGGGAGGTGCTGGCGCGCACGATCGCCGAATCGCTGCGCGGCGAGGAGCCGGTCTACCTGCGTCGCCTGGAGGCAACCGGCGGCCAGCCCATCGCCGAGCTTGGCGCAGCGCTGCGGTCAGCCCTGCGAGGCGATTGTCACGTCCATTCCGACTGGTCCGATGGCGGCTCGCCGATCCGGGAGATGGCGGAGGCTGCCCGCGACCTGGGTCACGAATACATGGTGCTGACCGACCATTCGCCCCGGCTGACGGTGGCGAACGGCCTGAGCGCCGAGCGCCTGGAGCAGCAGCTCGAGGAGGTCGCGCAGCTCAACGCCGAGCTGGCCCCGTTCCGGATCCTGACCGGGATCGAGGTCGACATCCTGTCCGATGGCTCGCTCGACCAGGATCCGGGACTGCTGGCGCGCCTCGACCTCGTGGTCGGCAGCGTGCACTCCGAGCTGCGCATGGCCGAAGGCCCGATGACCAGGCGGCTGGTGATGGCCCTGGCCAACCCGCTGCTCGACGTCCTGGGCCATATGACCGGCCGGATGGTGACCGGCAAGCGACACCGCCCGCCGTCGACACTGGATCCCGAGATCGTGTTCGCCGCTGCGCTGCGCTTCGACAAGGCGATCGAGGTCAACTCGCGGCCGGAGCGGCTGGATCCCCCGAAGCGGATCCTGCGCCTGGCGGTGGAGGCCGGCTGCCGGGTCGCCATCGACTCGGATGCTCACGCGCCGGGGCAGCTGTCGTGGCTGCCGTACGGCTGCGATCGGGCCGCCGCCTGCGGTGTTCCCGAGTCCTCGGTGGTCAACACCATGCCAGCCGATGACCTGCGCGCGTGGGCTGCCGCGCACGAGGCCTGACGCCGGCATCGGTCATACTCCGGCACCCAACGAACAGAGGAGATCTGCCATGTCGGTCGCCAAGGTCACCGAGCTCAGCTGCACCTCGAGCGAGTCGTTCGAGGATGCGATTCGCCAGGGCATGGCGCGAGCCAGCAAGACGCTTCGCGGCGTGCGCGGTGCCTGGGTCAAGGAGCTGCGCGTCAACACCGGCGGGGATGGCGCGCTGGAGTTCCAGGCGAACATCCTGGTCACCTTCATCCTCGAGGGATAAGGCGAAGGCGGCTACTCGACGGCGAGACCGATGCGGCGCTCGCGGCGGACGAAGCGGCTACGGTAGGTCGGGTTCGACACGCGCGCGTTGACGGTCGCGGCGTCGAGCGGCTTGGCAGTGCGCGGCGCCTGGTAACGGCCCCGCTCGGCGATGGCCATGGCCAGCTCGGCGGCCGTCTGCGGCCCGCGCTCGGAGATGACGGCCACGATCTCCTCGTGGAGGGGGACCCTGGATCCGGCGGCCTTCGGCCTGCTGGCGGCTGAACGCCTGGCTCGTGGTGCGGGAGCGTTTGCTTCGGGGCCCTTGCGCGGCCGGCCTGGACCTCGCTTTGCGGGCGTCGCGGTCACCGCCGGCGCGGGGGAATCCTCGGAGGCCGGGAGCGGCATCTGGTCCAGGCGCCGATAGAGCTCATCCACACGCGACGCGAGCGCGGCCAGGGCATCGGGAGCAACCGATGGGGCAGGGCTTCCTCCGCCGCGAGCGGCGTCCAGGCGCTCCTCGACCCAGCGCGTCACCAGCTCGCCGGGACGAACTCCCGCCTCGGCGGCCAGGAGCTTCAGGGCCCCGAGGCGCCGCGGGTCAAGGCGAATCGACATGCCGCCGTCATCCATCGGGCGGGGCACGAAGCCGGTCGGCCGCGCAGGCCGCGAACCGGACGGATCGAAGCTGCGGTCGCCGGGCGGACGTGAGCCGAATTCGCCTCGGTCGCGCTGTGGGCGATCGCCAAAGGATGGGCGGTCACCATAGGCTGGGCGGTCGCGCGGTGGGCGATCGCCGAACGAGGGACGGTCGCCGGGAGGCCGTCCGGATCCGCCGGGTCGGCCGCCACCCGGGCGCCGGTCTGGTCGTCGTTCGTATGGCATCGCCCTCACCATAGCCGCTGCAGCGCGCCCGCGCCAGCGTGTCGTCAGAAGCTGCCGCTGCCTCCGCCCCCGCCTGAGCTCCCGCCGCCACCGAACCCGCCGCCGCCGGAGGATGAGGAGGCCGGCGACGAGCCGATGCTCCCGATCGCGCTGAACATGCCGCCGATGTCCGGTGCTCCCGAGCCCGAGAAGATGCTGCCGCCGGCCATCCCTTCGGACATCGAGGACATCGAGCCGGGCGAGCTTCCGAGCCAGAGCGGGTAGTAGGCGCTGCCGCCCGTTGAAGGATGCTGGGCCTGGTCCTCGAGGTTGCGCCGCAGCACCTCCGCCACCTCGTCGTGGAGGCCAAGGGCGAAGCCCCACACCACCGCCTTGTCGGGCGTGTCGGCCAGGACGCGGACGGCTGGATCGGCGACGACCTGCTCCATGCTGCGCGCCTGCTGCAGCGTCTTCTCCAGCGTGCGCCGATAGGCCTTCAGCATCGCGTCGACATATGCGCCACTGGGCGTCCGCTGCGACATGAACTGGCCGATCGCCCAGGTGAACAGGCCGCCGACGCCGGTCGCGGCGCCCAGCAGGGTCAGACCGGACATGGGGATCACGAATCCGCCGAGCACGAAGAGGCCGCCGAGAGCCATCTCTCCGAAGCCGATCAGGCTCCAGCGCGTGATGGCGGTGGATGGCCGGCGGGTGAACCAGCCGAGTCGGACAGCCTCGTCCTCGAGCTGCACGCGGATCGGCTTGAGCAGGCCGTTGAGTGCCCAGAGTCGCTCGCGCGCCAGGACGCCGCTGCCGATCGCCTGCTGCCGCAGGAGGTCCCAGGCGGCGCGCTCAGCGGCGCCGAGGCGAGGCCCGCTGGGTGCCTCGTCGCGGACCTCGATGGCCGGGTCGAGCAGTGGATCGGGCTCGTCATCGGACTTGGCCTTGCCGGCGCGATCGAGGTTCTGGAACGCGATCCGACCGGTGCTGGCCAGCTCCACCAGGAGCGTGTCGATGGAGTGCTGGGTCGCTCTTCCCTCCCGCACCACGGTGGCCAGGGACGGCGTCATGTCGGCCGGTGGTCCGGCCATCAGGATCGACGGCGAATCGAGCACGTCGGGGTCGTTGCCCTCGCGGCGCCAGGCGATGAACGCGATGCCCACGATGACCAGGAACGCGAGCGGCGCGATGCCCAGGCCGACCACCGCGTTCACCTGGCGCAGCAGGTTGAGCCGGTCGGTCGCGGCCGGCGTGACCGCCGCGTCCACGGCGTCGATCGCGGCGATCAGGCCGCCCGCCACCTCGCGCTGCACGAAGGCGGGGACGATCACGTCGTCGATCACCGACTGCAGGTCGTTCTGCGACAGGTACCCGCGAAGGAAGCCGGCCCCGGCGTAATAGCTGACCTTGCCGTGCACCAGGTCGGGCTGGAAGCTGATCAGGAAAACGAGGCCGTCGTCATAGCCGGCTCGCCCGACTCCCCATTGGTCGAGCAGCGCCCGGGCGGCGGCCAGGTTGGAGTCCTCGGTGGCGGACTCGTCAACCTGCAGGTAGATGACGATCTCCGCGCCACTGCGCGCCTCGATCGCGTCGATCTGCGCCTCGAGCGCCTTCTCGATGCCGGGGTCCAGCACCCCGGCGGGGTCGTACACCGACTGGTTGTTGACCGGATCGGGGAAGCGGGTCTCGCTCGACGCGGAGCCGGGGAAGCCGAACACCGCCAGGGCGATGATGACGGCCCAGAAGAGACCGAAGATGACGCTGCTGACGATCCTGAAACCGCGGATCACACCACCCATGACGGCAGGATAGACGGCCGACCTCGCCGCCGTGCGGCGATGGTCCGAGCTCCTCTACCCGCAGCTCACCGCCACGCTGGCCGGGGCCAGCGGCAATCCGGGGATCCGCTCGTCGAAGGTGATCGTGCTGCGCGCGGGGACCTGCGGCGAGACCGCCGAGCGGGTGCGGAGCACCTGCTGCGCCGAGTCACGGGCGGTGAGCTGGCACTTCGCCCTTCCAGCCCGGTCACCCTCATTGGTGACCTGGATCTGGACCACGACGCCGTCAGGAGGGTCGCGGTCCCAGCCCAGCGCCGCGCCACGGAATGGCCCGATCCCACGCAGCGCCAGGCTGGCCGCGACGGCCATGATCGCCACGCCGGCCACGATGGCCACCACGATCGTGCCGTGGTACTGGGTCGCCGATGGGGTGGCCATCCCGGCCCGGTTGCATACCTGGCAGATCGTCTCGTCAGGCCCGATCTGGCGGCCGCACTTGTAGCAGTTGCGCGGCGGTCGTGGATCGGGGGCGGTCACGGTGCCGGGGCGAGCCGCTCGCCGGCGCGGATCGGGACCGTCAGCCAGTTCTCCCGGGGCGCCAGCGGGCAGCTCCAGATCGGGTCATAGACGCAGGACGGGTGATAGGCGTAGTTGAAGTCGATCACCATCTCGTCGCCATCTGACCCGAGGTCGGCCCCCTTGGCGGAGTCCCACAGGTAGCGGCCGCCGCCGTACGTCTCCGTGCCGGAGGTGGCATCGCGAAACGGGACGAAGATCCCGCCGGCGTACTCGTTCAGCCAGTAGACGGCCAGCCGCGTCGGCGTTCCCTCGACGCTGAAGGACACCCAGCCGATGCGGGCATACGCCATGGCCGGTCCCGCTCCTGAGCGGGGAACATCCAATGGCGGCGCCTCCGGGTCGGGCTCGAGGCGGGCGCTGATCGCGAAGGCCGGGTCGTGCCGCCAGTAGGCGAGGCCTCGGAAGTCCCGCCTGACCGCCTGGGGCACGGGCGAGGATGGATGGGTCGCGAACAGGCGATCCTTTGCCGCGCGGAAGCCGAGGAGGCGGGCCGGCCCGGCGCGCCCATCCCGGCGCAGGACGTCGTAGCTTGCCGCCACGCGGCGGCGCCAGTCGGCCAGGTCCAGGTGATCGGACATCGCTGTCGGAAAGTGTACGGGCGGCGCTGCCCCGAGGCCGCGCCGCCCGCATCGATACGCGCTGGAGAGGGTTACAGCAGGCTGTTGTCCTGCAGGAACTTCTTGGCCACGTCAGGAATCTCCTGGTGGTTCAGGTTGATCGCCGCGCCCAGCTGGGTGAGCGCCGCCGTGGTCAGCTTGGCCTGGATCGCGTTCAGCGTGTCGGCGAAGTCGGCCTGAGCGGCATCGGCCAGCTGCTTGGTTGCGATCGGCACCAGGTTCTGGGCCGGCTGCAGGTGCTTGTCGTCCTCGAGCAGGACGAGGTTCATCGACGCGATCTCCGGCTGCGTGGTGCAGACCTGTGCGACGTCGATCGCGCTGTCGTTGAGCGACGTGGCGATGTCCGAGCTGCACGGCGGCAGGGACTGTACCTGCAGAGCCGAGAGGTCGATGTTGTAGGTGGTCTTGAGCCCAGGACCACACACCGGGTTGTCGGGGCAGCCGGGGGCGACGCCCCAGACCAGCTTGTCAGTGACTCCAGCGAGGTCGCTCATCGTCTTCAGGTGGTACTTGTCGGCCGTCTCCTGCCTGACGGCGAAGCCATCGGCATCGGTGCCGGGCGAGAAGTCGAACGAGACCCAGCCCTTGGCGGTGAGAGCCGTCTGCATGTTGTCGGACGCCTTCTGGGGATCGGGCGACAGCTCCTTGATGTCGAGCCCCTGGCCGGCGAGACCGCCCAGGTACTCCGGAATGAGATTGACCTGGCCAGAGGTCAGCGCGGCGAGCAGCGCCGGCCGCTCTCCGATCTCGAGGTGGCGCTCGACCGTGTAGCCCTTGGCCTCCAGCGCCTGGGCGTACATCTCCGCGGTGACCGCCGATTCCCAGAAGCCGGCTGATCCCACCTTGACGGCGGGCTTGGTGGCTGCCGTGCTTCCGCTCGGCGAGCCCCCGCTCCCACCCGGCGTGCAGGCACTCATGACGAGCGCCAGCACCGCCGCCCCGAGAGCGAGCGTGCGGTATCTCCGCATTGGGTCCTCCTTGTTGAATGGGACTATGCCGCGGCCTTGCGCGACCCGGCCCGAGTCTAGCAGCGATGCTCGGGACAGCGGAAATACGTCCCCGGGCGGTCGTCTGTATCAGGTCAGGAGCGTCATGTCGCCGGCGCCGCGCCGACCTGCGACGCCTCGCGCAGGGGCGCATCGTCGGGGCCAGCCAGTCCCGGGGACACGGCACGACGCTGCAGCCAGGCGAAGCTCAGCTCGGTCATGATCGCCAGCAGCGCAACCATGACGGCCGCCGCAAAGACGCGCACCTCGTCGCTCAGCGCCAGCCCCTCCAGGATGTAGGAACCCAGCGTTCCGCCGCCGACCAGTGCGGCCAGCGGGGCGGTGGCCACGACCGCGACCGCAGACACCCGGATGCCGGCCAGGATGACCGTCAGCGCGACCGGCACCTCGACGCGGGTCAGCAGCTGCATCTCGCGGAAGCCCATCCCGCGGGCGGCCTCGCGAAGGTCGGGATCGACCGACCGCAGGCCGGCATACGTGTTGGTCACGATCGGCGGGATGGCGAGCGCCACCAGGCCGATGAAGGCCGGCAGGAACCCGAGGCCGGCCCGATGGAAGAGCCCAGTGCTGATCGGAAAGGCGATGCCGAGCCAGCCGAGCGAGGGCACTGCCCGCCCGATGTTGGTGACGGCCACCGTGAAGCGCGCGCCGCGCCCGGTGTGACCGATGTACAGCCCGATCGGCAGGGCGATCGCGATTCCGGCAGCCAGCGAAGCCGCGGACAGCGAGAGGTGCTCCCAGAGACGGACCGGGATGCCGTTGTTTCCGGTCCAGTGGCCCGGATCGGTGTACCACGCCAGGACATGGCCCAGGAACTCCATCGCCCTATGCCTCGCGTGCCTTCGCCCAGGGTGTCAGCCGGCGCTGCACCGCCTGCAGCCCGAGGTCGACGATGGTGGACAGCAGGACAACGATCACGATCCCGGTGATGGTCGCCGTCGGGAAGCGGCGCACGACGCCGATATTGACGATCAGGTAGCCGAGCCCGCCCATCCCGATGAGGGTCGCGATGGTGACCAGGCCGATGGTCGTGACGGTCGCGATGCGCAGCCCGGCGACGATGATCGGCAGCGCGATCGGCAGCTCGACCCGCCACAGGCGCTGGCCATCGGTGTAACCCATGCCCCGCGCCGCCTCGATCACCTCCGGCGGCACGCCGCGCAGCCCGGTCACGATGTTCCTGACCAGAATCACCAGCGTGTAGCTGACGAGCGCGATCTCCGCGGTGAGCAGCGACAGGCCGGTGATCGGGATGAACAGGACGAACAGGGCAATGCTCGGGATCGCGTACAGGATCCCGCTGACCGCCAGGATCGGGCCGTACAGGACCGGGTAACGGCGCACTGCAAGCGCCAGGGCGAACGAGATCACGAAGCCCCCCGCCACGGCGATGACCGTGACCAGCAGGTGCTCGCCGATGCGCTGCCAGAGCATGCCCAGATGGCCGATCACCCAATCGGCCTGGAAGAATGGCTGGCCCTCCGTCACGCGTGGTCCGCCGGCGCGCGCAGGACGTCCGAGATGGCGTCGACGCTGACGACCCCCAGCACCCGCTCCCGCTCGTCGACCACCACCCCCAGCTGCACCGATGAGACGAGCATCGCCGACAGCGCGTCACGCAGGGTTGTCTCCGGCTGCAGCGTCGGCGAGCCGGGAGTCGCGTCGACCTCCGCCACGCTGCCGCCCGACTGCAGGTTGCCCTTGCCGACCCAGCCGATCGGCCGATCCTCTCCGTCGACCAGCAGCGCGTAGTCAGCGCCGGCCGACTCGAGCCGCCGCCGGACCTCGTCCCGCGCCTCGCCGGGCCGGGCGGTGACCGGCTCGTGGAGCGGCAGGTCGCGGACGCGGCCCAGCGACAGCCGCTTCAGGCCGCGATCGGCCCCCACGAAATGCTCCACGAACTCGCTGGCCGGGGCGGCCAGGATGGCATCCGGGGTGTCGTACTGGGCCAGGACCCCGCCCTTTTTCAGGATCGCGATCCGGTCAGCCATCTTGATCGCCTCGTCGACGTCGTGGGTCACGAACACGATCGTCTTGCGCACCCGCTCCTGGAGGCGCAGGAACTCGTTCTGCAGCCGGTCGCGCAGGATCGGGTCGACCGCGCCGAACGGCTCGTCCATCAGCATCAGCGGCGGGTCGGCAGCCAGCGCGCGCGCCACTCCGACCCGCTGCCGCTCGCCGCCGGACAGCGCGGCGGGATACCGGGCGCGGTAGTTGGCGGGGTCGAGCCGCACCAGCTCGAGCAGCTCCTCGACCCGCTCGCGGACGCGGGAATCCGGCCAGCGCAGCAGGCGCGGCACGATCGCCACGTTCTCGGCCACGGTCATGTGCGGGAACAGCCCGACCTGCTGGATGACATACCCGATCCGGCGCCGCAGCTCCACTGCCGGGAGCGACATCACGTCCTGCCCATCGATCGTGATCCGCCCCGAGGTCGGCTCGATCAGGCGGTTGATCAGCTTCATGGTGGTGGTCTTGCCGCAGCCGGATGGGCCGACCAGCACGCAGATCTCGCCCGCCGGGATCTCGAGCGACAGGTCCGCAACCGCCAGCGGGCCATCGGCCGCGCCGTAGCGCTTGCTCACATGCTCGAGCGTCACGACCGCGGCGCCGGTGGCCGACCCCGGCACGGGGCCTGGAGCCTGGGACGGCGGGCTGCTGGTCACCGCCTGAATGATACGGAGCCGGGCAGCGAACCCGATTGCGACGCCGGGGCCACCCGGTAGATCCGGAGCGAGGAGTTGTCGAAGACCAGGGTCCAGGCGGGGCTGCCATCGAACACGGTCCGCTCACATTGCCGCGGAGGGCCAGCGTCGATGAGGTACGAGGCATTGAGAGACCGGGTCAGCTGCGCGGCAACGTCGGCGCTGCCGGAGCAGTAGATGGTGTCGACCGAGGCTGCCCGCTGGTCGGGCGAGTAGCCCAGGTTCGCGATGTAGGGCGTGAAGGTCAGGACCCGGAGGCGCCCCGCCGGATCGGTCGGGGAGTTCAGCCAGCCGTTGGTCACGAACACGCTGCGCTCCGGCGTGTGGGTCGCGATCCAGTCGGCCGCCTCGATCTCGCCCCAGCCGAGCACGACCTCGCGGTTCGTGGCGGTCCAGCCGGCGACCAGGAGCGGGGAGGGGATGCTGACCAGCAGGACGCCGGCCACCGCCCACGTGGGCCAGCGCCGGATCAGCCACGCGGCCAGGATTGCGACCGCGATCCACATCGCCTGGAAGAACTTGTTCATGTCGAAGCCGATGACGCTGAACTGCGCCACGTTCGGCACCAGGAACAGGATGGCCAGCCACGCTGCCAGGAACGCCTTCGTCCGCAGCCCGCGAGCCAGCAATGCGGCCAGGGCAAGCACGAACGGAGCGCCCAGGTTGGTCAGGTAGAAGAAGACGACCGCCCAGGGTCCATCGGTCATCGGTGCCGACTCCCAGCCGGCGACCCAGCGCAGGCCCCCACCGGTCGAGGTCTGTCCCAGCGCGGCGACCGCGAACGGCACGGCCAGGGCGTACGGTGCCAGGAACAGCGCCGCATTCCGTGGCGCCGAACGGTCCAACAGCCGGCCGCCGATGGCCACCCACCCGAATGCCAGGAGCAGGAAGGCGGGGAAGAAGAAGAAATGGAAGGGAGCGAGCAGGGCGCCGAGCAGTCCCGCCAGGCCGATCAGCGCCGGCCGGTCCCTCCAGCCTTCGGCACGGGCGCGCGCAGTCGGCAAACCGGCGACCAGCAGGAGCACGGCGCCGACCAGCATGGGCAGGCCGGCGGTCGTGGCGCGGTGGACCAGCAGCCCCGTCCCCATCACCGACGGGATGCGGAAGAACGGCCATGAGGCCTGGCCGGCGGCGTCGTACCAGGAGTTGTCGTACGAGTGCTTGCTGACCAGGGCAACCGGGTCGCCGAAGCCGGCGGTCACGTCGCCGACGAGCCGAATCCAGCCAAGGCCGCCCCCGATCACGACCAGCACGGTCGCCAGCAGCGCCGCACGCCGCACGCCGTGTCCATGCAGCAGGGTGCGCGCCAGGCCGTGGACCAGCAGCGCCAGCGCGCCGGCCAGGATCGCCGACGAAACGACAAAGCTGGGTATCGCGAAGATCCCGGCTGAGCGGGCGACGATGGCCGCGTGGAAATCGGCGAACCAGTGGTAGACCAGCGGCTCGCCGGCGAAATAAGGGACCTGCGGCGGGAAGTTGCCCGCGTTGAGCGACTGCGCGATCGAGAGATGCACCCCCAGGTCGCTCCAGTTCGAGCCGCCCGCCGTGATCCCGCTTGGTGTCGCGCGCCACAGGCCGGTGCTCAGCACGAGGCCCACGAACAGGCCCGTGGCGGCTGCCACGCCAAAGGGGAGCCAGTCGCGGCGCACGGCACGCGCGGCTGCCCCGATCTGCTCGCGCATGGACGCGCGTCCGCCGCGAAACAGGCCGATCGGGATCGGGATCGCAAGCAGCGCCACGACCGCGAAGATCGTCTCGCGGCGGTAGCCGCCGGTCGCGATCGCGAGCCAGTAGACGAGGTGAGCACTGAGTGCGACCGACAGGACGATCGCCAGGCCCAGGCGTCCGGTCGCGGGGATCCGTGGCCGCACCCAGCCCACGATGGCCCAGCCCGGCAGCACGAACAGGAGCGGCCAGACGAGGCTGGTCGCCAGGGCCGGCTCGATCCAAGCCACCAGCAGGCCGGCCATGACGAGAAGCGCCCCGACCGTCGCGGCGAACGGGTGCGTGACGGTCGGCGCAGCGCTTGCAGCGGACTCGAGGTCGGACGCCGGCTCGGTCATCGGGCTCGGATCATAGCCGAGCCCTTTGGCCGATCAGCCGGGGCGGGCTGTCCGCGAGACTCGCGGCAGGGGCTGGCGCGGATCGAGCAGCGCGACGATCCGTTCCACCTGGCCCCTGGTCAGCAGCGCGTTGGCCTCGATCCTGGAACCAAGGGTGTCGGCGTCACGAATGACCTGGACCCCAGGCCGCTGGCCGGCGTCCCATTCGATCTCGACGCTGCGCTGCGGCACGAGGCAGGCAGTCACCCCCGACGGCAGCGTGGCGCGCTCGAGGTAGAGCTCCAGGCGACGTCCGGCGAGTCGCGCAGCGGTGATCGGTGCGGCGTCCCACGGGACCCACGACTGCGTCGTCCCGCTGTAGCGATACCAGTGCCCATTGCGCTTCCGGTATCGGCCGGGCGGAGCGCGGAGCGCCAGCGCCCAGGTGCCGCCCGGTCCGACCACCACCGCCTCGATCGGCTCGCTGCCGCCGGCGATCACCCGTCGCAGGTAGTGATAGCGGTCGTCCAGGCGGCGACCGAGCGGGCCGCTCAGGCGATCGCCGCTGCCGCGGCCCAGCGACAGGCGCAGCGATGGGGAAGTCGGCCGGTGGATCACCATGGCGGCTGGCGAGTTTAGCGCCGGCGATGCTCCGCGCCTAGCCCGCGGAGGTGCCCTGCTAGCATGCCGGAGTGGAAGAGCAAGCGCCTGGAAGCCAGATTCCGGAAGCCATCCGAACCCTGCTTAATGAGCTCGGCGAGGATCCCGACCGTCCTGGCCTGATCGGCACTCCGGACCGCGTGCGCCGCATGTACGCCGAGCTGACCGATGGCTATGCCACCGATCCCGACGCCCTGCTCAACGCGGCCGCCTTCGAGGTGGACTACGACGAGATGGTCGTGGTCCGCGACATCGAGTTCTACTCGCTGTGCGAGCACCACCTGCTTCC
This sequence comes from Chloroflexota bacterium, assembly GCA_030853945.1. GTDB lineage: Bacteria > Chloroflexota > Limnocylindria > QHBO01 > QHBO01 > CF-167. The sequence goes on along the minus strand of JALYUB010000008.1, from coordinate 167 downwards.
ATTCTTCGGCAGGGTGCACGTCGGGTACCTGCCCCGCGGTCGGGTCATCGGCCTCTCCAAGATCCCGCGCATCGTCGACATGTACGCGCACCGGCTGCAGGTGCAGGAGCGGATGACCCAGCAGGTGGCCACGTTCCTGATGGAGCGGCTCAGGCCAAAGGGCGTGG
>JALYUB010000045.1 GCA_030853945.1 Chloroflexota bacterium | reverse complement strand
CCCTTGGTGACCTGCTGCTTGGCCACCTGCTGCAGCGGATAGTCAAGGGTTGTGGTGATCCGGTAGCCGCCAGTGCGCACCGCCTGGTCCGGGTTGGCGATACCCAATGAAGCCAGGATGCGTTCCGCTTCGGCCTGGACCCGGAACGCAAACTGCGGCTCGAGCAGCACCGATTGGACCTTGTGAGGGTTCATCTCCTCCCAGGTGACCGCAACGGCGTTGTCGAGCTGCAGCTGGCTGATGTAGCCCTCGCGCAGCATCGCGGTCAGCACCTCGTTGCGGCGCGCCATGGCACGCGTCGGGCCCCGGGGGTTCTCGACGGGCTGATATGGATCGTAGAAGCTCGGCAGCTGCGGCAGGCCGGCCAGGAAGGCCGCCTGCGACAGGGTCAGCTGGGTGAGATCGGTGATGCCGAAATAGTTGGCGGCGGCGGCCTTGATGCCGTACGACCGATTCCCGTAGTAAATCAGGTTGAGGTAGGTATCGAGGATCTTCTCCTTGCCCGCCCGGCCCGGATAGGCCGCCGTCACCTGGCGGGCCAGGATCTGCTCGCGAATCTTGTCGCCAAAGCCACGCCCCGCCAGGAAGGTCAGGTTGGGCTGCTCACAGGGATCGGCGGCGGTGGGCTGGGTGCCCGGGTCGAGCACGACGGACGGGGCTGCAGATGCCGACTGGCTGGCCGTCTGCTCCAGCCTGATCGAGCCGGCGTACTTGATGACCTGCTGGGTGATCGTGCTGGCTCCCTGCACGATACCGCCGGCCTGCAGGTTCGCCAGGGCCGCGCGCGCGACGGCGGTGTAGTCGATCCCGTCATTGGTCCAGAAGCTTCGGTCCTCGGCGGCGACGGTCGCGTTCACGATCGAGGTCGGGATCTGCGCGAAGCTGACCTCCTCGCGATTCTCGCACTCGAAGCGGGCCAGCAGGAGGTTCCCGGTCCGATCGTAGACGTAGGTACTGGCCGGCATTTGGATGCCGTCCAGGATGTGCGGATCGGGCAGGCCGGTCGAGAAGTACTGGTAGGCCGCCAGCATCCCGGCGCCGGTGCCCACCACGGTTCCGCCGATGAACAGGACGAAGACGCCCAACGTGACAATCAGGAAGGTGGTCATCCCGCGTCGTGGGCTGCGACGCTGGGTGGTGCGGCGGATCATCAGCCGATGACGACGCCGCTGCATGGCCGGGTGCATCGCGCGAACGGTACCCCATGCGGGGGATTCGGTCGAATGCGGGGAGTCTGTCGGCGAGCTCGCCGATCGCGATCAGGGGAGGTACTTCCTCGGATTGACCGGGACGCCGTCGAACTCCACCCCGAAGTGGAGATGGCAGCCGGTCGCGAACCCGGTCGCTCCCTCGTAGCCGATGACGTCCCCGACGTGGACTTCCTGTCCGACGGTCACGACCTCGCGCGACAGGTGCCAGTAGATGGTGGCCAGCCGCTGCGAGTGGCCGATCATGACCCCGATGGCCATGTCGCCGTACTTGGCATTCGGCCTTCCATCGGCCAGCACGATGCCGTCGCCGGCGGCATACACAGGCCCGCCGCACCGACTGAAGTACGCCATGTCCAGGCCGGTGTGATGCGTGTTGTACCTGGTCCACCCGAACTCCTGGGTGATCATGAAGGACCCGCGCTCCGGCCATTCGAAGCGACCTCGGTAGGCGACGTCGAGCTTGTCCCCGGCAGCCTTCAGCTTGTCCACCAGGGCCTGCTGGGCGGCAAGCGCCTGCTCCTGGGCGTTGACCTGCTGCATTTGCGCATCCGCGCCCTGGCTGACGGCCGTCAGGCGCTCCTCCTGGGCGCCCTGCAGTGCCGCGAGCTGCGCACGCTTGTCCTCGAGCGCGGCGCGGGCGGCATCCAGCTGCGCCTGCTGAGCCGCCAGCGATGCGGAACGCGTGGCGGCCGCGTCGCGCAGCTCGCTGAGCGTGCCGCGCCCGACGCTCAGGGTCTTGAGGCGCGTCTCCATCTGCGACCGGCTTTCGCGGATGTCAGTCGCGAGGTGCCGGTCCTCGTCGGACAGGCTGAGCATGTACGAGAGCTCGCTGGAGGCCTTGGTGAATGAATCGGTCGAGAGGAGAACCTCGAGGACCGATGACTGGCTCTGCTCATAGGCGATGCGCAGATGGTCCTGCAGGAGTGTCTCGCGCTCCGCCAGCTGGACCTTGGAGACCTGGATCCCGGTCGCGAGCGTGGCCAGTGTCTCCGCGAGGGTGTCGATCTCGATCTGGTACTTCATGAGCTCGGCACGCGCCTGCGCCAGGTCCAGCGCGGCCTGGTCCAGGGCGATGGAGGCCTGGTCGATCTGCAGGCCGACCGAGATCAGGTCATTGCTGATGCTGCTCAGGCTGGAGGTGAGGTCCGACTGCTCGCGCTGGAGATCGGAGAGCTGGGTACGCTGGCGAGCCAGCTCGGCCTCGATCTGATGCTGCTCCGCAATCGCCACGTCGATCGGGGGGTCCGTGGCTCGCACCGCCGACTGCCACTGCAGCGGCGCAGCGACGACCGCAAGCAGCACGAAAGCTGCGACCCATGGCGCGGCGTGACGAGTGGCGATCGACATGACTCCTGACAGCCTGAACAACCGGTGCTTCGGGGCCTCGATCGCGAGGGCGTGCGCGGCGGCAACCGGAGCTGTCCCCGAAACAGTGACGGGGAGGTCAAGGATACCCGAGGCAGTTAGGCCGACGCCACCCCCAAATCGCCCACGCGCACCACTAGCGCGGCAGCAACGCGGAAATCGCGATCGCGGCCGGACGGAGCAGGTCCGGCTCCCGTAGGAGGGTGACCACGGTCCCGGCGACCAGAAATGGTCCGAACGGAATGTAGCTCTTCAGTCCGGCCCGGCGCGTCAGCAGCAGGCCGATGCTGACAATCGCCGACAGCAGGCCTGCCACGAACATGGCGATGAAGATGGCGGGCCAGCCAAGGAGCAAGCCCAGCGGAGCGACCAGGAACAGGTCACCAAGGGCCACGCCACCGCGCACCAGCAGCCCCAGCAGGCCCAGGAACGCCACCGCTGCCACGGCTCCGATCAGCGCATCCGTCCAGCCGATGGCCGGGTTGAACGGCACGAACACGGCAGCGACGACGATGAGCGGGTCGAGCAGGACATGCGGCAGCCGCCGCTGCTCGAGGTCCGTGGCGGTGAGCAGGACGAGAATCGCCAGGATCACTAGGTACACCGTGAGTGCCCATATGGGGAGCGTCGACCGCCACGTCAGTGCGCCGCCGGCCACCCCGGCGCCGCTCGCCAGCATCGCGGTGCGCACTCCGGGCGACCGGTGCGATGCCTCGTCCGGCGGCCAGACGCTCGCCAGTCGTTCTGCAGCGGCACCGAGCGCGGCGAACGCGACTCCCACGGCCAGCGCGGCGAGCATCAACGCCGATCCCGCTGAGCGCGGCTGCGCACGCCTTGCTACGCGCCCGGGGCGAAGTTGCGCGCCAGGTGCACGAGCGTCGAAACCGTCGTTCCGAGCGCTCCCTTCGGGTTGTGCGCCTTGTCGCGGACCAGGTACGCCGACCCCGCGATGTCGATATGAACCCACGGAACGGTGGCGAATTCCGAGAGGAACACGGCGCTCTTGATGAGCGAGCCCTCCCGGGTCGCGGAGTTGACGATGTCGGCATGCGCCGAATCGAGGGCATCGCGGTACTCGATCGCCAGCGGCATCTCCCAGAACCACTCGCCGGTCGCCTCGGCGGCAGCCGCGACCTCTGCTCCCCACTCCCTGGGCCGTGCGAAGTAGGCACTGATCAGGTCGCCGAACGCGGCAGCCGCCACTCCAGTCAGCGTCGCAACGTCGACCAGGTGCGTGGCTCCCTGCTTCTCGGCCCAATGCAGGGCATCGGCCAGGATGAGCCGTCCCTCGGCATCGGTGTTGGTCACCTCGATCGTCGTGCCGTTCATCGCCTTGACCACGTCGCCGGGACGCTGGGCGCTGCCGCTGGGCATGTTCTCGACCATCGGCGCGACAGCCATCACCGGAGCTTGCGGCGCGATGCGCGCCAGCGTGCGCGCTGCCGCGATCACGGCTGCGGCGCCCGACTTGTCGTGCTTCATCTCGCCCATCCCCTCCGGCTGCTTGAGGCTGATGCCACCGGAGTCGAAGCAGACCCCCTTGCCGACGATCGCCAGGCGTCGGTCGCCACCGGCCTGCCAGCCAGGCAGCTTGATCGCGATCAGCCGCGGCTCGTGCGCCGCTCCCATCCCGACTCCGAGCAGGGCACCCATGCCGAGCGCCGCCATCTCGCTCGGGCCAAGGATCTCGACGGTGCAGCCATCTGCCTCCAGGCCGCGCGCCAGCTCGGCCATCTTCTCCGGATACAGGTCGTTGGCCGACCGATTCGCCAGCTCTCGCGCCCATTCCACGCCGTCGGCGACGGCCATCGCCTCGTTCAGCAGCTCGTCGCCGGGCGCCGTATCCCCCACCAAGACCAGCTCCTCCACGCTGCGCAGCATGTCCGGCGTGTCCCGGACGCGACCGTAGAAGGCGTATGGGCGGAAGGTGCCCTGGCTGGCGCCGATCGCCGCAGCCTCGTAGGCCTCGGCCCCCTCGCCATCGCGGAGCCAGAAGGCAAGGCTGGTCGCACCCCGGCCCTGGAGGCGCCGCGTCGCCTTGGCGGCATTGCGGCGAGCGCGCCAGGCTCCCCGGCCGCGCCGGCCGGATGCGATCAGGAGGATCCAGGAAGCACCGATCCCGGTCGCCGCGACGAGCGCGGTCTCGTGCTCGATCGGGTTGAACTCGCCCCACGCCAGCGCGGTGCTGATTGCCCCGCCCGTGGCGGCGTCCAGCTCGGCGAGATCGGGTGGCAGCTCGCGCTCGCCCCGGTAGAACGGAATCGCGAGGACGTCTGCCTGGACCGATGCCGGCTTGCCGGTCTCGGCGCGAACGCGCATCGATGCTCCTAGGTCTGGATGGGCGGGACGAAACCGCGGCCGATGAGCCGAACGGTGCGCCAGTATAGGACGGCGATCGGCCGGGCTCAGGACCCAGGCCGCAGCAGCGGGGCGAGCGCGGCTCGGGTGTCCGTGGCCTCCTGGGCCAGCGCCGCCAGGCGCCGCAGCGGCACGTCGCTGACTGCCGCTCCCCCCTCGGACAGCGTCACCGCCAGGGCGTTGTCCGCGCCGCGAGCCACCGCCGCGGCGGTGGCATACCGCTTCGCCGCGGCCTCCACCTCCGACCGATCGCCTTTGATCGCAGCGGTCGCTATCCCACGCGCCGCATCGAGGAGGTCTCCGATGATCGTCATCCAGTATCGAAACAGCGGCGGCTGGTCCTGCCATTCGTTGAGCAGCGCGAGCGGCACCTTCGCCCGATCGAGAGCTGCAATCGCCGCGGCAGGCTGGTTCCCGTCGAGTGCCGCGGCGGCCTCGGCCAGGGCGCTGACGATCGCCGTGGTGGCGTGGCGTCGCGCGACGAACACGGTCGCTGCGTCGGCGCTCGACCGGAGCTGAGAGGAGATCAGCAGCAGGTCCGGGCCGCTGTACGACAGGGTGGGGGTCTCCCTTCCCGGCGCGACCGATGCCGCGGTTCCCGCGAGCGCGAGCAGCGCACGACGCACTGCGTCGGCCGACCCGGCGCCCTTGGCCAGGGCATCGGCGGAAACCGTCAGCTCCGGAGCCGGCGGCAGATCTCCAGCCACGGCCAGCGCAGACCCCGTCCGCGCACGGTCGAGCGCCCTGGCCAGGACATCGCCCAGCTTTGCCAGCGCCTGGTCAGCTGCTGCGGCTGCATCGGCCAGGCGCTCCGCTCGGGCGGCGGCAGCCGCCGGATCGGCGCGTGACGGGTCGCCGGATCGCAGGCCGAGGCCGATGCCGACCACCAGCACGGTGGCGAGGATCGCGACAAGTCGTGGTCGGGCGGCGCCACCTATCATCAGCGGGTGGACCTGGATCGGTTGCGCTCGCTGCCGAAGGCCGAGCTGCACCAGCACCTGGATGGCTCTCTCCGTCCGGAGACGGCGGTCGAGCTGGCGGCCGAGGCGGGCATCGCGCTCACCCTGGACGAGGCACGGGCACGGCTGGTCGGCCCGCCTCGCTGTCGCGACCAGGCCGAGCTGCTCACCTTCTTCGATCTCCCGATTGCGCTGCTCCAGACATCGGCCGCGCTGCGCCGGGTCACCGTCGAGCTGATCGAATCGATGGCCGACGACGGCCTGACGTACGCCGAGATCCGCTGGGCGCCGCGCCTCCATCTCGAGCGGGGGCTGTCGGTGGTGGACGTCATCGAGGCCGTCGCCACCGGCATCGGCGAGGCGGCGTCCCGGCTCGGGCCACGCACGCCATTCATCGGATTGATCGTGACCGCCATGCGATCGCATCCACCCGGCGCGAACGTCGAGCTGGCCCGAGCCGCCGGCGAGTTCGGCGTGCCGGTGATTGGCTTCGACCTCGCCGGGCCGGAAGCGGAATACCCTGCGCCGCCCCACGCCGCCGCGTTCCTGGCGGCAGCAGATGGAGGGCTGGCGCTCACCGTGCATGCCGGAGAGGTGCCCGGACCTGAGCGAATCCGCGAGGCGTTGGCGCTGGCTGCCGGCATCCGGCGCATCGCCCATGGCGTGACCGCCGCCGACGATCCCGATGTCATGGAGCTCCTGCGCGCGCGCGACGTGACGCTGGACCTCTGCCCGACGAGCAACGTGCAGGCAGGCATCGTGGCCGACCTGGCTTCCCATCCGCTCGCGGCGCTGCACCGCGCCGGCGTCAGCGTCACCCTCTCGACCGACGACCGGACGGTGTCCGGGACCACCCTGACGGCCGAGATGGCGCGAACTGCCGGTGCGCTCCAGCTGACGCGCACCGAGCTGGCGGCGATCGCCGTCAACGGCTTCCGGCGGGCTTTTGGACCCCGGGTCGTGCTCGAACCGATGACGCGCGCGGCGGAGGCGGCGTGGTCCGCGTGGGCAGCCGAGGCGCCCGACATCAGCTGAGCTGCAA
>JALYUB010000027.1 GCA_030853945.1 Chloroflexota bacterium | reverse complement strand
CCCGAAGCGCTAGTCGTCGCTGCCGGAGAGCTTGTGGCCGGTGAGTCGCAGGCGGGCGCGTTGGGCGATGCCGTATGCGGGAAGGAGAACGCGGAGCGCGGCGTCCTGCGCGGGACGGAGCGGAAGGTCGCGAGCACCGGTGTAGTCCACTTGCGCGCCGCCGAAGCCCTCCTTGAACTGGGCTATCCCGCCGGTGGCGATGCCCCACAGGTCGTAGGTGGCGAACCCCTCGGCCTTGAAGGCGCGGATCGCCTCCCACTTGAGCAGGTAGTTGGCGTGCGAGTCGGCCCCGGCATCAGTCATGCCGCCGTACGCCTCGGCCGCCCGGTCGCCGCAGGTGAAGTGAAAGAGGGCTGCCACGCGGACGCCGTCCAGGGTTGCGAAGAAGAGGCGGGCGTGGCCGGTCGGGGCGAAGAGAGACCAGACGCGCTCGTAGTACGACTGGGCACGCACCGGGAAGCCTGCACGCTGCGCGGTGTCGCGGTAGATGACGTAGAAGTCGGAGAGGGCCGTCGCCACCTGATGGGACGGGGCGCTGGTGGCGAGCTGCGTGACCTGGACGCCGGCGCGCTCCGCCTTGTGAACGTACTGGCGGTGCTTCTTGCGCATCCCGGTGAGCAGCGCCTCCTCGTCGAGCGACAGGTCGATCACTCGGGAGCGCGGCGGCTGGACCTTGGATGCTGCGCGCCAGCGTCCGGTGTGGAGCAGCGCTCCCAACGGGTCGTGGGCGGTTGCCTCGGGATCGACCTTGATGGTGGCGAGCCTCTCCATCGCCCCCAGGTGGCGCACGGCCGCCAGGAACGAGCGGCGCGTATCGGGGTCATCGAAGTCGCCAACCGGACCGCGCGGCGCGTACCCGAGCCGCCAGCCGAGCAGTGGCACCTCTCGAATCAGCACCTGGGCGCCTGCCAGCGGCTTGTCGCGGGTCGTGCCGACCGCAAAGCGGACCGCACGCCAACCGGACGGCTCGCGCAGCTCGCCCCACTCCCACAGCTGCGGGAAGCTGCGGTACGGGGCGTGCTCGACGAAGGCGTTCCACTCGTCGCGATCGGTGACGTAGAAGGCGGTGAGGTCAGCCATCGGCCTTGAATCCGGCCGTCGCGAGCTCCTGGCGAGCCACCTCGCGCTCGTCCCACCAGCGTTTCTCGATGCCGTAGAAGATGCTGCCCTCATGCCCCTTGCCGGCAAGCAGGATCGTGTCGCCTGCCCCAGCTAGGCCGATGGCGTGCGCGATCGCCGCTCGGCGGTCATCGATCACCCACAGGTTCGTGCCGTCGCGGGCGCCGGCCGCGCGAGCGCCCTCCGCGATGGCCTCGTTGATGGCATGCCCGTCCTCCAGGCGGGGGTCCTCGTCCGTGACGACCACCAGGTCGGCGAGCTCGGCAGCCACGCGACCCATGGCCGGGCGCTTGACGCGGTCGCGCTCCCCCGCCGAGCCGAACACCACGATCAGGCGACCGGCGGTCAACGGCCGAAGCGTCCGCAGCACCTTGGCCAGCGAGTCGGCGGTATGGGCGTAGTCGACCACCACCCCGAACGGCTGCCCGACATCGATCCGTTCCATCCGACCCGGGACGCCCGCAACTGTCCCCATGGCGGCCGCGGCGGTGGCCGGATCGATCTCCTCAACCTCGGCCAGCGCCAGCGCGGCGAGGGCGTTGTAGACATTGAAGGCACCCGGCAGCTGCAGATGAACCTCACCGGCCCACCGCGGGCCGACGACAGTGAAGGTCGTGCCGTCTGCCCGGGCATCGATTGTCGCGGCGCGCACATCGGCGGGAGCATCGACCGCGTAGGTCACGACCCGATCCCGGGCTCGGTCGCGGAAATAGGGGAAGGTCGGGTCATCGGCGTTGAGGACCGCGGTCGGCGCTTCCTCGACCAGCAGCGCCTTGGCGGCCCGATACGCCTCCAGCGTCCCGTGGAACTCGAGGTGCTCGCTGGTGACGTTGGTTACGAGGGCAACCTTGAAGCGGCAATTGCGCACCCGGGACTGGGTGAGGCCGTGGCTGGTCGCCTCCATGACCACGCTGTCATTGCCGGCGGCGACCATCTCCGCCAGCAGCTCCTGCAGCTCCGGAGCCTCCGGTGTCGTGTTGCGGTCGTCGTTCGGCCGCTGCTCGTCACCGACGCGAATTGCCACCGTCCCGATCAGCCCCGGCCGCCGTCCGGCGGCTCGCAGCGCGGCGACGGCGAGGAAGCTGGTGGTGGTCTTGCCATCGGTCCCGGTCAGGCCGATCACCTCCAGGTGCTCGGACGGCCGTCCGTACCAGGCGTCGGCCGCATCGGCCAGGGCGTCGCGGGTGCGCGCCACCATGAGCTGTGGAACGGTCACGCCGGCGGTTTCGCGCTCGGCGACGATGGCGCTCGCCCCTCGGGCGACGGCATCGGGGACGAAGTCGTGCCCGTCGACGTGGTCGCCCGGGACGGCGAAGAACAGGCTGCCGGCTCGGACCGCGCGCGAGTCATACACGATCGAGCCGATATCGCCCACCGGCAGCCCCACGACCCGTTCCGGCCGGATGACATCCGCCAGCTCACCCAGCCCCATGCGGCGTGGCGCGCTCAACTGGTGCGTCTCGGAAGCGCCGAGCGCGCCATGGCCAGGGCCGATCGCACTCGATACAGGGTGGGGTCGACCACGACGTCCCAGGTGCCCGCCCAGCGCACGGCGCGCCCGCCGAATCCCTTCTTGAAGAGGCCGACCCCGTGCCAGGCATGGTCGGGGCCGGCGTCGGCCGGGGCGATCCCCCACAGGTCGTGGACGCGGCTGCCGAGCTCCCGGGCGCGGCGCATCATCTCCCACTGGAGCAGGTAGCTGGCGTAGTGCTTCGGCTCGCCCGGCTCCTCGCGCCGGGATCCTGCAAACAGGTAGAACGATCGGTCGCCTTCGACCACCAACATGCCCGAGGCCAGCAGCTCGTCCCTGCGACGGGCCTCCAGGATCGAGGCTCGGCCGGCGCCCCCCAGGCCCTGCCAGGCGATCCGGTAACGCTCGAGGGGCGGGCGCGGAAAGCCGGCGCGGCGCTGGGTGTCGAGCACCAGGTCGTGGAGCGCGTCGATCGGCGCCGGGTCCGAGGCATCGGTCATGACGCGGACAGCCACTCCCTCGCGCTGCGAGCGGCGCACGGCGTAGCGCGTGTCCTTGTCGAAGCTGGCCAGCAGCGCCTCGTCATCGGCGAGCTCCACCAGGCGCGTCTGTCCGACCTGAACCGCGCGTGGATCCCGCCGCAGACGCGAGAACAGGGCGGCTGCCGGCGAGTCCGCCTCGATACGGGGCTCGAGCTTGGTGGCGAGCACTCGGGCACCGCGGCCGATCTCGCGCAGGCCGATCGTGACGGTGCGCAGTCGCTCCACGGCATGGGGATCGGCATAGTCGAGAACGGGGCCGTGGGGCACATACCAGAACGCTCGCCCGAGGGACAGGCGACGCTGCTGGGCGGCGACCAACGTCACGATCTGACCGTCCTCCTCGACCACGAAGCGCCGCTGCGGCTGGCCGTCGAATGCAGCCACCGCCGCCCATGCCCAATCGTGCAGAAAGTCGCCGGAGGCAGTTCGGCCCAGGAGCGCCTGCCATGCCCCTGCATCCGCGTCGGATGCGGGCCGAAAGCGGCTCATCCCGCGCTCCGGGCGCCGCGGGTGAAGTAGCGCCGCACCTGGCCGAGCTCGGGGGAGTGCATCGCCGCTGCCGCGACGAGGTAGACGAGGGCGCCGCCAGCGGCGAGGGCGAGCAACAGCAGCACGCGTCCCGCCCCGTTGGCCAGCAGCGTGCCGAGCCAGGCCTGGGCCGCCGCCAGCCCGCCGAGCATGGCAAGGGCGGCCAGCGTCGCGGCCAGCGCCGAGCGAGCGCCGGAGCGGAGCACTTCGGCCTCTTCGATCGAATCGATCCGGCGCCGCAGGGCCAGCACCAGGCCAAGCACCTCCAGCGTGGCGCTGATCGAGAGCGCCAGGGCCAGGCCCTCCACGCCCATCGGCCCGGACAGGATGACCATGAGCGGGACGTTGATGGCCACCGCCACGATCGCCCACAGCACCGGGGTGCGGGTGTCCTGCATCGCGTAAAAGGCGCGCGTCAGCACGTGCACCACGATATGACCGCCGAGGCCGAGGCTGAAGAAGACGAGCGCGCTGGCGGTCCGCTCGGTGGCCGACGTCGAGAACAGGCCGTACTGGAAGAAGACGGCGGCGATTGGCCGGGCCAGCACGATCATGACCGCGGTCAGCGGCGCGGCCAGGAAGATGAGGATGCGCAGGCTGGTCGACAGCTGGCGCCGGATCTCCGCGATGCGCCCCAGCGCGGCGTCGCGCGAGAACGTGGGGAAGAGCGCGACCGCCACGCTGACCCCGAGGACGCCGACCGGGATCTGACTGAGCTGGAAGGCGTAGTTGTAGGCGGTCACGCTTCCTACCCCGAGATCGCTGGCCAGCACGGTGCTGACGATGAAGTTCAGCTGACCGGCGGCCAGGCCGAGCATGCGCGGTCCCATCAGCCAGGCCACCTTCCGCACGCCCGGATGGCCGAGGCCGATGCTCAGGTCATACCGCTGCCCGACCCTGAGGAGCGATGGCAGCTGGATGGCCAGGTGCAGCATCGAGCCAAGCACGACCCCGATGGCCAGCCCTTCGACCCCCAGCGTCGGCGCCAGCACGACGGCGGCCGCGATGATCGCCAGGTTGTAGACGAGGGGCGCGAACGCCGGCACGCCGAAGCGGCCGTAGCTGTTCAGGAGGCCGCTCACCACTGCCCCCATTCCGACGAACACCGGGCTCAGCAGCATGAGGCGCGTGAGGCGGACGGTCACCTCCGTGGTCGGCGCGTCGAAGCCGGGGGCAATGATCGGCACGAGCCAGGGAGCCAGCACGGCCATGACCGCGCTGAACACCGCGAGCGCGATCAGGACCAGGTTGATGATGCTGCTCGCCAGGCGCCATGCCTCCTTCTCCTCGCCCCGCGCCCGGTAGCCGCTGAAGACCGGGATGAGGGCTGCCGAGAGGGCTCCGGCGACCACCAGCTGGAAGATCCCGTCCGGGATCCGGAAGGCGGCGAAATAGGCGTCCAGGTCCGCGGATGCGCCGAACTGCGAGCCGATGACCAGCAGCCTGATCCAGCCCAGCAGACGGCTGGCAAGGGCCGCGACGGTGAGGATCAGGCTGGCATTGGCCAGCACCCGACCGACCGATGGGCCGGCGACGACCGGCGGCTCCTCCCCGCCGAGGGCCTCGCTCACCGCGCCGCGCGACCGGGTCCGGATCGGCCCGATCGAGGGTGCGCTGAGCGGTAGGCGGTGCGCAGCGATGCGTCCGACAGGTGCGTGTAGATCTGGGTGGTGGCCAGGCTTGCATGGCCGAGCAGCTCCTGCACGGTGCGCAGGTCGGCACCGCCCTCCAGCAGGTGCGTGGCGAAGGAATGCCGGAGGGTATGGGGCGAGGTGCTGGCCGGCGAGCCCGAGGCCGTCACCCAGCGCTCGACCACCATTCGCGCGCCGCGTGCCGTCAGCGGACCGCCGCTCCCATTGAGGAACAGCGCCGCCGTGGATCGCGTCGCGCGGGCAGCGAGGGCTGGACGCCCGGAGGCCAGGTAGGCCCGAACGGCGCGTGCCGCCGGTTCGCCGAACAAGAGCTCGCGCTCCTTGTCGCCCTTCCCGATCACGCGCAGCCGCCGACGCTCCAGGTCGAGGCGGTCCATGGTCAGCGAGGCCAGCTCGCTGATGCGCATCCCGGTCGCGTACAGGAGCTCGAGCAGGGCCGCGTCGCGCCGAGCGGCGGCATCCGCCACGGCAGGGTTGCGTCTGCGGCCCGCGAGTGGAGAGAGCCTCCCCGGCGCCTCGACCAGGCGCGCGGCGCCCGCCACCGAGAGGACCCGCGGCAGCCGGCCCGGCCGCTTGGGGGAGCGGACGCCGGCGACCGGGTCGCTGGCGATCCAGCCCTGGCGGGCGGCATGGCGATAGAGAGACCGAATCGCCGCCAGCCGACCACCGACGGTGGATGCAGACAGGCCGCGTTCGGCCAGCGTGCCGAGATAGGCTCGCACGGTGGCGCGATCGGGCGCCGTCCAGGCAACTCCGCGCGAGTCCAGGAAGGCGAAGAACTGCGCGACGTGCCGCTTGTACTCGCGAATCGTGCCGGGCGAGGAGTTGCGGCTCGATAGGTGGCCGAGGAATCGCTGCAGGGCCGCCGCCGAATCGCCGCTCAACGCCGGGCCCTCAGGCATGGGCGGCGGCGGATGCCGCCGGCGCCTCGCCGTCCTCCTCCGGGCGGCCAGGCCGCGTCCAGGTCGAGTAGTCGCAATCGGGATAGCGATCGCAGCCCCAGAACGGGCGTCGGCCGCGACGCGCGCGCTTCGTGACAACGGTCCCCAGGGAGCACTTCGGGCAGGTTCCGAAGCGCTCCGCGGCGGGAGTCTCGCGTTTGATGTAGCGACAGTCGGGATATCGGTCGCAGGCGACGAACGGGCCGAATCGGCCGGTCCGCGCGACGAGGTGACCCTTGCCGCACTCGGGACATTCCTCGCCCACGCCCGGCAGCGCCGCAGCCTCGGCCTCCTCGCCGGGCAACGGTGCGGTGTACTTGCACTCGGGGTAGCCGCTGCAGCCCAGGAACCAGCCATTGCGACCGAAGCGCTTGACCAGCAGGTCCCCGCTCAGCGGGCAGACGATGTCGGTCACCTCGACCTGCTTGGCGATGTTCGCCCGACCCTCGGCGATCTTGACGCTGAACGGATCCCAGAAGGCGCGCACCATCGGAACCCATTCGTTGTTTCCCGCGGCAACGTCGTCGAGCTGCTCCTCCATCCGGGCCGTGAACTCGATGTCGACGACCTCGGGGAAGTGCTCGACAAGCAGATCGGTGACCCGAAACGCCGACTCCTCCGGGAAGAGTCGACGCTCCTTGATGGTGACGTAGCCGCGAGCGCGGATCGTCTCGATGGTCGGGGCATAGGTCGATGGGCGTCCGATGCCGTGCTCCTCCAGCGCCTTGATCAGCGTTGCCTCGGTGTATCGCGGCGGTGGCTGCGTGAAGTGCTGCTCAGCGGCGAGTGTGGCGAGGTCAAGTGGCTCGCCATCCCGCAGGTCGGGCAGCACCGTCAGCCGCTCGTCCTCCTCGTCGTCGCGCCCCTCGACGTACACCGCCTGGTAGCCATCGAACACCCGTTTCCGCGCACCGGCGTGCAGCGTGTAGCGACCCGCGGTCACGTCGACGCCGACCTGGTCGAACCGGGCTGGCGCCATCTGGCTGGCGATCGCCCGCTTCCAGATAAGCTCGTACAGGCGAAATTCATCCGGCTTCAGATGCGAGCGCATGCTGTCGGGGGCTCGGGCGAAGCTCGACGGGCGGATCGCCTCGTGCGCCTCCTGCGCGCCCCGGCTCCGGTTGCGGAACGCGTTCGGCTTCTCGGGAACGAAATCGGCTCCGAACCGCTGGCCGATCACGTCGCGCGCCTCGCTGACCGCCCCGCTGGCCATCGACAGCGAGTCGGTACGCATGTAGGTGATCAGCCCGACCTGGCCCTCGGGCAGCGCGATCCCTTCGTACAGCGACTGTGCGACGCTCATGGTGCGCTTGGCTCCGAAGCTCAGCTTGCGGGACGCCTCCTGCTGCAGCGTGCTGGTCGTGAACGGTGGCGGCGCTGACTTCTTCTGCTGTGTGCGACTGACCGATGCGACGTTGTACTCCGCAGCCCGCAGCACCGCCTCATGCTTGCGCGCCTCGGCCTCGGAGCCGATGCGGGCCTTCCTCCCGTCGATCTTTGTCAGCTCGGCACTGAAGCGGCCGGCCTCGCCGCGGCGAGCGAGCTCGGCGGCAATCGTCCAGTACTCCTCTGCGGTGAAGGCATCGATCTCCCTCTCGCGGTCCACCACCAGGCGAACCGCCACGCTCTGGACGCGGCCGGCCGACAGGCCCCGGCGGATCTTGCTGCTCACGAGCGGGCTCAGCTTGTAGCCCACCAGGCGGTCGATCACCCGGCGTGCCTGCTGCGCGTTGACCAGGTCGAGGTTGACGGCGCGGGGATGGGCGAATGCCGCGTCGATGGCCGACTTGGTGATCTCGCTGAAGGTGACCCGGCGCACGCGTTCGTCGTCGAGCCCGGCGTAGTCGGCGATATGCCATGCGATCGACTCGCCCTCGCGATCGAGGTCGGTGGCGAGCCACACCGTGTTCGCGCGGCGCGCCAGCTCGGCGAGCTTCTCCAGCTCGCGCCGGCGCTCTTTGAGCGGCTCGTAGCGGGGGGCGAAATCGTGCTCGAGATCGACTCCCAGGCTGCGCTGAGGAAGGTCGCGCACGTGGCCGTAGGAGGCGGTGACGGTGTAACCGGGACCCAGGTACCGCTCGATCGTCTTGGCCTTGGCGGGCGACTCGACGATCACCAGGTCGCCGCTCGGACGCTTCTTGGGGGGCATCGGTCAGGGAGTGTAGCACCGGTCATCCGGCACCCCGGAGGGGCGGATCAGTCGGCGAAATCCCAGACGATGATCACCTTCGCGCCGCTGACGGCGATCCCGATGCCGATGCGCGTGTAGTGCGTGCCAAGGATGTTGCCGATGTGGTTGGCCACGCCAGGGTATGGCTCGGACATGAACTGGGAGTGACACCAATCGAGCGTGCCGCTCGTCGAGCGGGACCCGTTGTAGCTGTAGCACATGTTCTCGCCGGACCAGCCAAACGAGATGCCCGCCGCCCGCAGCCGATCCCGGTGCGTCGACCCGTCGCGGCTGTTGTGGCTGAAGTAGTTGTAGGTGATCTGATCCCAGGCATGGGCCAGGGAGACCGCCGAGATCGCTGAGTCGAGCACCAGCGGGCCGAGCCCGTAAGCAGCGCGAGCGGCATTGACCTGGTTCAGCGCGTAGCCGGTGAGCGTTGACGAGGCTGCCGGATGAGGGGCTGCCGGCCGTGCCGCAGCCTTCGTGGTGAAGGTGAGGCTGGCCACCACGGGGTTGCCGTCGGCGTCCACCGACCCGTCAGCCAGGCTCACGTCGAAGCGATGACCTGCCGGCAGCGCCCGGGCCGGCGTGAAGCGAAGCTGGGTGTGGGACGCGTTCCAGGACGTCGCACCACTCAGCGCCGCGCCGGTCGTTCGGTCGCCGACGCGCAGTGCCGCAGCGACCGAGGCCGGATCCATCGGCTGGCTGAACCACAGGACGATCTCCTTGTCGGTGACCCGGGTCGCGTCGGCCTTCGGGGTGCTCTGCACCAGCTGGGCACCGGCCCGGGTCGTGAACGAGAAGGACGCGTCACCGGCCAGCGGGTTGCCATCGAGGTCGTGCACGCCGTTCAGCAAGAGGGCGTAGCGAGCTCCGGGAACCAGTCGCTCGGTCGGCGAGAAGATCACCGTGCTGCCGCTCCAGCTGAAATCGCCTGGCACGGCCGGACTGAGCAGGAAGGCTCGCTCAACCTCGCCACGGCGCATGGCGCTGCTGAACGTGAGCCGGATGGAGGTCTTGGCGCTGACGCCAGAGGCGGTGTCGGGCGGCGGCCCTGCCACGTCGGCGGCTGCGGCACGGAGTGCAGCCGCGCCGCCTTCTGGCTCGGCGACGTAGTGGAGGCCGAACTCGTCGATGCGCGGAGCCGCCTGGGTCGTGAAGCTGAAGCGCGCCGGTGCGCCCAGGAGCGCGCCCGCGGTGCTGCGAGCCGACGCGGCCACCACGACGGCGTAGCGCCTGTCGGTCGACCACAGGCCCTGGGGAACGACCTTCAGCGTCCGTCCGTCATCGCCCCACAGCAGCTCGGCCGGGTGTGCCGGCGCGATGACCAGCGCATCCTCCACGGAGGTGCGGTCCATGGGGTAGGCGAAGGTGAGGGTCACTGCCTGGTAGGTATTGATGCCTTCGCCGATCACGGCGGGCAGGATGGACTGCGGCGCCGGCAGGATCGAGGTGAGGCCGGCCTGCGCTGCACCACCCGCAGACGCCGCCGCAGCGAGCCCCAGGGCAAGGGCTGCGATGGCGGTGCGAGTGATGGCCCGGTGGCGTCGAAGCTGGGTCGAAAACGACGCGACGGGGGCGCGAGATCCGAGGCGCGCGCGGCGGATCGAGATCAATAGACATGGACTCCTGTCACGGGGCGAACCGGCATCGGGCACGATGCGCGACTACCTTGTGGCCCGGGAAGTATAGCCCGGATCAGCCTGCAAGCACGCTCTGGTGCCCAATCTGGCGCGCAACCAGGGTCGGATGGAAGGTCGCGCCGCCATACGACTCGACCAGTCCGCGCGCCTCCAGAAGGGTCAGCGTGCTGGCCAGCGGCCCGGTTGCCATCCGTGTTCGACCGATCAGCTCCTCGATCGATGCTGGTCGCTGCAGCAGCGCATGAAGCACCAGTCCTTCGGTGTCCGAAAGGCTGGTGACGCTGACCGGACGTGCCCCCGGCGACAGGCCGATGCGATGCAGCAGGCTGGCCGCGGAGGTCACGATGGTGGCCTGGTGGTCGGCGATGAGCCGATTGCATCCGCGCGAAGCAACCGCATCGATCGGGCCGGGTACCGCGAACACCTCGCGGCCGTAGTCGATGGCTGCCGCGGCGGTCAGCAGCGCGCCGGACCGATCGGGCGCCTCGACCACCACCACCGCACGGGCCAGCCCGGCGATGATCCGGTTGCGCCGCGCAAAGTCCGGCTTGCCCGGCGCGTGGGCCGGTGCCAGCTCCGACACCAGTGCGCCCCCGGTGGCAACCAGCCGAGCGGCCAGGTCGCGATGGCGTGGCGGGTAGATTCGGTCCAGTGGCGATGGCAGTACGGCAACGCTGCGACCTCCGCCGGTGATTGCAGCCGCGTGGGCCTGGGCATCGATGCCGACGGCCAGACCGCTGACCACGGTCACGCCGGCGCGCGCTAGCTCGTCCGCGATCTCGGCGGCGCAGGCACGGCCGTACCCGGTCGCGCGACGCGTCCCGACGATCGCCACGCACGGAGCGGCCATCGAGGTGGCATCCCCCGCCACGAACAGGACCGGTGGCCTGGGATCGGCCGCGCCCAGCGACGACGGATAGGCCGGGTCCATGGCGGTGATGACTGCGCCCCCGGCGCGCCGCGTCGCGGCCTGTACTCGTGCGGCCACCGCTGCAGCTCCCTCCCGGCGCAGGCGAGCGAGGGACACGACGGCATCGTCAGGCAGGCGCGGCAGCACGTCGAGCAGGGCGGACCCGGCTGCCCACGCCGCCCGGGCGCTTCCGAAGCGCCGCAACAGGCGGGCGAATCCGACCGGACCGACGCCGGAAACCAGCGAGATCGCGATCCAGAATGCCGTTTCAAGGTCGGGCTCCAGGGCAGCCAGATCGAGCCCCGTCCAGCCGCGCCCTTCAGCGGAGGCGGCCAGGCCACCCGCAACCTGCGCGGCTGCGGCACCTCTGCTCGCCACCGGTCCAGCGGCTCCCACGCCGATCATGCCGCCGACGCAGCGCGATAGGTCAGCGCTTCATCGATGTGCTCGCGGGCGACCTCCTCGGCGCCGGCCAGGTCGGCGATCGTGCGAGCCACCCGCGCCGCGCGGTGCACCCGCCGCGGCGAGAGCTGAAACCGGCGACCGCGCTGAATGAGCGTCGCGGCCGCGGCCGCGCCGAAACCGCGGCTCTCGTCGAGCGCTCCCGCAGCCAGGTTGCCATTTGCCACGCCCTGGCGCCGGAGCTGTCGACGCCAGGCATTCAGGATGCGCACCGCCACCGCCGCGCTGGGCTCGACGCCGTCGCGCCCGAGCGTGTCACCGGGCTCCGGCTGGGCCATCGTGACCCACAGGTCGATCCGGTCGCGAAGTGGACCGGACAGCCGCGCGGCATAGCGTCGGGCGGTCGCATCCGCGCAGCTGCAGGCCCGCCGCTTCGAGCCGCGCCACCCGCACGGACACGGATTGAAGGCTGCCAGCAACGTGAAGCGGGCGGGCAGCGTGAGCGCCCCATCGACACGGGCGATGGTGACGCTGCCGCCCTCCAGCGGCTCGCGCAGAGCGTCGAGCGCGTCACTCCGAAACTGCAGCGTCTCGTCCAGCAGGAGCAGGCCACAGTGCGCCAGCGAGGCCTCGCCCGGCCTGACCCGCGGACCGCCGCCCACCAGCGCCTGCGTCGAGATGGTGTG
The DNA here is from genome assembly GCA_030853945.1 of Chloroflexota bacterium. Taxonomy (GTDB): domain Bacteria; phylum Chloroflexota; class Limnocylindria; order QHBO01; family QHBO01; genus CF-167. The sequence continues at coordinate 55,973 of JALYUB010000027.1, read as the reverse complement.
ATGCGGAGCGCGGAATGGTCGCGCACGCAGGAGTGGCGCCCGCCGATCGAGCAGGCCGGCGACCGAGTAGATGCGACTCACCTCGATCGCCTCGTCGTCCTCGAGCGGCGGCATCAGGCCGGCCGCGCAACGGAGCAGGAGCGTCTTGCCGATTCCCGGCGGCCCGCAGAGCACCAGGTTGTGGCGTCCCGCCAGTGCGATCTCCAGGCCGCGGCGCGCCAGGGATTGCCCATCGACCTCGCCGAGATCAGGCCCGCCGGGCGGAGCCCAGGCCTCCGGCAGACGGGTCGCATCGGCCACGGCGAGCTCTCGGACTCCGGCAAGGTGGCCAACTGCCTCCCCGAGCGAGGCCGCGCCGTGGACGCGCAACCTCGCCACGGCCGCCGCCTCGGCGATCGCTCCGTTCGCGACGATCACCGCCGGCACGCCGGCCGCGAACGAGGCGGCTGCAAGGGCCATGGTGCCGGGCACCGGTCGGAGCGCGCCGTCCAAGCCGAGCTCGCCGATGAGGGCCGTGTCGCGCAGTCGATCGGTGCTCGGGAGCTGGCCCGAGGCGGCGAGGATGCCGACGGCGATAGGCAGGTCGTAGCCGGTCCCGTCCTTTGGCAGGTCCGCCGGCGAGAGGTTGATCGTGATGCGCCGTGCGGGAACCTCGAAGCCGCTGTTGCGCAGGGCGCTGCGCACTCGTTCACGTGCCTCCTGCACCTGGCTCCCCGCGAGTCCGACGATCGTCAGCGCGGGCAGCCCAAAGGCGACATCGACCTCGACTCGCACCGGTAGCCCGTCGACCCCCACGATCGCTGCGCTGAGGGTCTCTGCCAGCACGCGCACCACCTCGCCGAGGAGGCAGCATTTAAAGGAAACGAAGTGGCCGGCCGCCCACCTGCTCGCCTCCCAAACTCCGGCGGCGACCGGCTGGACAGGAGGCTAGGGCGGCAGGCCTTACCTCGTCCTTAGGCGACGCTTATCGGTCAGGTCCGGGCGGGGATGGCTCCATCCACCGTGGCCTTGTCCAGGGCGCGCGCGAATTCCAGCACGCTTTTTCCCAGCGCCGAATCGGGTCGGCTGGACATGAACGGCTCCCCCGAGTTCAAGGCACTGATAGCGCCGCGGTACTCGTTGATGACGTGGTAGTCGATCTTGCGCCCGAGCGCCGATTCGGCGTTGCTGACATTGATCCCGGTGTAGGCGTTGGACCGATTCAGGACGAGCTGGACCTTGCCCTTCTCGTAGCCGAGGCTGTCCATCGTCTCGAGCACCAGCGGCACGTTCTTGAGGCACGACAGGTCGGCGGTCATGACGAGGTAGATGACGTCCGCCTCGTCGAACAGCTGCAGGTTGAAGTCGTCGATGTTCTGGGACATGTCGACCAGCGTGTAGTCGTACAGCCGGCGCGCAAGCCCGAGCAGGTTGGTGAGGACGGCCGGCGCCTGGCGCTGCCGCTCCATGACGATGTCCGCGGATGCCGGCGAAGGTGGAGCCAGCAGGAGCTCGATCCCGGCGCGGTGGTGGACGATCAGCTTGCGGAAAAGGTCCAGGTCGAGGTCCGGCTCGTTGATGGCATTCACGATGGACGGGGTGTCCAATCCGAGGTCGAGAAAGACCCGCAGGTCGCCGAACTGGAGGTTGGCGTCGATCAGCGCGGTCCGCCGTCGCATCTCGCGGGCCAGCGCGATCGCAGTGTTGATGGCGATGGTGGTCGTCCCCACTCCGCCCTTGGCCGGGTAGAACAGGCAGAGTCGGCCGAGGGTCGGCGCGTCGGCGCTGGTCGTTTTTGCGGCGGTCGGGCCCCCGCGGGCCAGCAGGGCCTTGATGCGGGCCATCAGCTCAAGCGGATGGAACGGCTTGACGATGTCGTCGTCCGCGCCGGCGCGCAGGCCCTTGACCCGCTGCTCGACCTCCGCCTCGGTGGTCAGCATGATGATCGGCACCCGGCCGCCCTTCTCGGCTGCCCGGATCTGCTGTGTCGCGGCATAGCCGTCCAGCTTGGGCATCGCCACGTCCATCAGGATCAGGTCCGGCTTCGCCTCCAGGGCCATCGCCACGCCGGCTTCCCCATCGGGCGCAACCATCACCTCGTAGCCCTCCTGCTTGAGGGCGAAAACGAGGACGCGCTGGATGTTCAGGTCGTCATCGACGACCAGCACCTTGGTGGCCAAATGCGACTCCCCGGAGGCGGAATGAATTCCGCGCGATTATACGGGCGGCTCCCCGTCCAGGTGGCGTGCCAGGAAACCCAGGACCCGACGCTCGTAGGCCTCCGGAGCGGCAGCGTGCGCCTCCGCATGGGCCGCCCCCTCGACGACGAACAGCTCCTTCGGCTCGCCCGCCGCCCGGTACAGCTGCTCCGACTGCTCGGGGCTGACCAGCCCATCCTCGGCCGGTGCGATCAGGAGCAGGCCGCGCGGCGCGATATGTGCCACGCGCTGGATCGGCGATCTGAGGCGGACGCGCGCCCGCAGGCTGGCGGCACCGACCACCAGCCGCGCTCCGAGCCCCACCAGTGGGTAGCCCGAGGCGCGCATTCGATTCGAGATCGGGTCGCGCAGGTCGGCGTAGGCCGCGTCAGCGATGACCGCAGCGACCGGCAGCTCGGGTGCAGCCATGATCGCCACCGAGCCGCCCATGCTGATCCCCATCAGCGCGATCGGGCCGAGGCCTCGCCCGGCCAGGAACTGGACCGCGGCGGCCACGTCGTGCTGCTCGAGCGTGCCGAGCGTGATGAGCGAATCATCACTGCCGCCGTGGCCACGGAAGTCGAACTGCAGGACGTGGTATCGCGGCTGGAGCCACGGCACGAAGCCGGCCAGCCAGGGCAGGCGGTGCCAGGAGAAGCCATGCATCAGCACCACCGCGGCACGGGTCTCACGACCGGCGGGTATCAGCCAACCCGAGAGGGTCACGCCGTCATCGGTCGTGAATCGGACGTCCTCGTACCCCAGGTTCAGGTCTGCCGGCGTGGCCGGCTCGCCTTCGGCCGGCAGGAACGGCCGACGTCCGGGGCTCACCATGCGCCGCGATCCCTCGACGGTCAGGTACCCGAGGTAGCCCAGCGTGGCGGCCGCCGCGACGCGTCCCAGCCAGGCGGCCAGCCCCCGCCGGTTCGATGTGGAGGCCAAATACGCTCCCCGGTCAGCCCTTGGCAGGCGGTCCGGTTGCCTCGCGCGCCGTCCTCATCACGTCCGCGAGCGGCCGCGTCAGCTCGGCGAGCTCCATCGGCACGATCCACTTCGTGGATGCTCCGGCGGCGAGCGCCTTCAGCGCCTCGAGGTACTGCAGGGTCATGGTCTTGTCGTCGACCCCCTTCGCTGCACCGAAGATCGTCTTCAGGGCGTTGCTGAAGCCCTCGGCGCGCAGGACCTGGGCCTGCCGCTCGCCCTCGGCGCGCAGGATCGCGCTCTGCTTGTCGCCCTCTGCCACGTTGATGGTCGCCTGGCGCGTTCCTTCCGACTCGGTGATATTGGCGCGCCGGTTGCGCTCGGCGGACATCTGGCGGTTCATCGCCTCCTGGATGTCCCGCGGCGGCACGATCTCGCGGATCTCCACGTTGGTGATCTTGACGCCCCAGCGATGCGTCACCTCGTCGAGCTTCGAGCGCAGGACGTTGTTGATCTCCTCGCGCTTGGCGAGCACGTCGTCGAGCGGGATGTCGCCGATCACGGCGCGCAGCGTGGTCGCGGCCAGCGCCTGCGAGGCACCCGTGAAGTCGACCACAGCGGTCACCGTCTCGACCGGGTCGAAGACCTTGGAATAGACAAGGAAGTCGATGCTGATCGGCGCGTTGTCCTTGGTGATGCAGGTCTGCTGCGGCACCTCGAGATAGCGTTCACGCAGGTCGACCTTGACGGCCTGCTGGATGAACGGGATGAGCAGCACCAGCCCCGGCCCGCGGCCACCCTGCAGCCTGCCCAGGAAGAAGACGACCAGGCGCTCGTACTCCCGGATGATGTGGACCACGCTGGTCAGCAGGGCGACCAGGATCGCGAGCCCGATCAGGAGGACGACCAGACCGATCAGATCGTTAGGCATTGATGCGTCCCTTCTCCGGCGGTGCCGGCCAGCCGGCGCTGCCCGGCACGTTCACTGTCGATCAGCATAGGCCATCAGGCGGCGCGATGATCGAACACGACCTTGACCGATGCGTGCCGCCCGCGACCCGTGGCGACGCGCAGCGCGCCGCGCCAGCGGGCGAGGGGAAAACGATGGGTGACCAGCTCCCCGATGGGCAGCTCCGGGTGCTCCGCCAGCAGCCGGAGCAGGTGGTCGAAGGTGTGCGGCAGGCCGGGCAGGGACGGCTCGAGACCATACAGGTAGCTGCCGGAGATGCGCAGCTCGCGCGCCCACGCGAGAGTCATGTCCAGATTGTCGACCTCGAACGCTGTGCCGATCAGCACGATCCGGCCACGAGGTGCCGCCGCGCTCATCGCCGCCGACAGGCTTGCGCGCGAGCCGACGCAGTCGTAGATCCGTTCGAACCCACCGGTCAGGACAGTTCCCCCGACCAATGGACGATGAGGCGTCGCGCCGGCCGTCTCGACTGCCGCCCTGACCGCCCCGTCCCCTGCTCGGTCGACGATCGCGCGCGACGCGCCGAGGCGTTCCGCGAGGCGGGCCTGGAATGGGTGACGAACAAGAATCGTCACGTCGTTCTGGGCTCCCATCAGCCGTGGCAGGGCGACCGTCCCGAGCCCGATCGTGCCGCCGCCGATGACCAGCACCCGATCGGCCGCGGCCGGGGGGTCGAGCAGGATCGCGTGCAGGACGATCGAGAGTGGCTCCAGCAGGACGGCAAGCTCGTCGGAGATCTCGTCCGGAATCTGATGCAGCTGGCTGGCGTGCGCCAGCATCGCATCGGACCAGCCGCCAGGAAGATCGCGGCAATAGCCGATCAGCATTCCCGGGGCGAGATCGCCGTCCGCGGCTCGCAGGCAGAGGCCATACCGCCCCTCACGGCACGACAGGCAGGGGTCGAGCCCACGCACCATGCAGGTGATGACCGGGTCGACCGCCACGCGCCGTCCCGGCGACAGGGCGACGCCACTCCCCGCCTCCTCGACGACGGCAAGCACCTCGTGGCCCAGCACCGCGGGAAACGAGGCGAACGGCGAGAGCGTGGCGCTGGCCCTGCCGGTGAGGAGCGAAAGGTCCGAGCCGCAGATGCCCGCCATCACGGGGCGGAGGCGCACCCAGTCCGGGCCGGGCAGCCTCGGCGTCGGATAGCTCCGCATGCCGAGCCACGGCATCCAGCCTCCGGTCAGGTCGGGAAGGCGGCTGCCGAACAGGTGCAGCATGCGGTGGTTCAGCGCCGAGGCGCCGAGCAGCACGCCGAGGCCACGTGCCCGCGCCTCGCCCATGCCCTGGGTCAGGACATCGGAACGCGCCGGACGATATGCGGTCCGACGCGCTCGAGGATCTCGTCCAGGCTCGGTCCGGTGATGGTCACGCCGTGGTTCTTCATCCCGATCACGGCCCGGCCAGGCTCCGGCGCGTCGCGCACCAGCCCGGCCACCTCCTGGGCAAGCTCCTCCGTGCCACAGGGGTAGACCGCCTCCGTCGACGTCGCCCCCGGCACCCAGCCGTGGACGTGCAGGATGGCGCCGACCTCGGGATGGTGGCGATAGATGGTCAGATGCTCGATCGCGTCCACCGAGACGCGCCGCGGCTTTACCCCGGGAGGCACGCTGATGCGGATCACGCCCCGCGTCGGGTCGTAGCCGGTGACGAGCAGGATCTCGCGCCCGACCTCCTGCAGGTGGCTCTTGTCCACCCCGCTGGCGCTCATCCAGAAGGTGTCGCCGGCATGGCGAGCGCTGGCGTTGCCGTAGCTCAGGCCGCCGATCCCGAACAGCCGCTGCACGTGCCGCAGGTCGGCCGGCGACAGAAGCTCGTCGATCGGCCACGGGGCGGGCAGCAGGTCCAGCTCCGCCAGCCGTTGACCGGCCCTGAACAGCGCTTCGGTGTGTTCGTCGCCGCCCCACAGCTCCCTCGGCAGGTCCGCGATGAACTCGTTGTCGATCACCAGCCGCGACTCCGCAAGCGGCAGGATGCGCTCGACCACCTGCTCGAAGAAGGCCGTGTCGTCCTGGTCATGGGAGATGCGGTGGAACCCCTGCTCCATCGTGATGAAGTAGGCCTCCGGGCCGCGTTCGCTGCGGGCGATCGGGATGAAGACATTCGACAGCGACCGGACGAGCAACGCATACCCGGCCTGCAGCATCTCGTCCGGCCGGTCCGGCAGCTCGGCCACGCCGACCACGAAGATCTCCTTCGAGCGGCGCCGGAAGCTGATCGGGCGCTCGGGGGGCATGGCATTGATCACCACACGCACGTCCGGGCCGACGCTCACATCGCGGGCCCGCTCGCGCTGGACGGGATGCCCGCGCGCCGCCAGCGCGGCCGACAGGCCGTCCAGGAACCACCGCGTCAGCAGGCCGCGCGAACCGTCGACGACGGCGATCCCGCTTGCCTGCACCGCACGCCGCAGCTCTACGCTAGCCATCGCCTCGCTCCGCATCGGTGCCCTTCGTCGTCGGCTCGACGATCAGCTCCAGGCCTTCGACCGCGACCACTCGCACCGGCGTCCCGGGAGGAATCCGTCCGGTGCGGCTGCGAGCGGACCAGGCCTCGCCGCCAGCATAGGCGATCCCGCTCGGCGCAAGAAGGGTCTGGGCCGTGCCGCCCGCGCCCACGAGAGCAGCAATCGGCAGCGTCGAGGTCGCGCGCCGACGCATCTGCAGCAGGCCGCGCACGATGATGAAGAAGTAGACGAGCGATACCGCGAGGGCGCCCAGGACCAGGACCGGGCTGACGCCCACCCGCACGGCATCGGTGCCGTCGACGCGGGTGTACAGCGCGAACGCGCCCAGCACGAAGCAGACCACTCCTCCGACCGCCAGGAATCCGTAACTGGTGAAGTGCACCTCGAGGACGAACAGGCCGATGCCCAGCAGGATGAGCAGCAGGCCGCCGACGTTCAGCGGCAGGCTGTTGGAGCCGATGAACGCCAGCACGATGGCGATCGCTCCCAGCGAGCCGCTGATCAGGTTCGGATGGAACAGCTCGGACAGGATCCCGTAGAAGCCGATCGTGAACAGGATGAAGGCGATATTCGGGTCCGACAGAATGTGCAGGAACTGCTGCCCGATGTTCATGTTCGCATCGCGGATCGGCAGTCCGGCAAGGTGCGGCAGCGGAGCGCCGCGGAATCGGTACGCTCGTCCATCGGCACGCGCACCGGTGTCGATCGCCTTGAACAGGGCAGTCGTATCGGCCGCGATCAAGTCGACGACGGGCGGGGTCATCGCCACCGCGACGTCAGCCGACGCGCTCGTCGCGTTGCGAACGGCGTCCTCGGCCCATTTCTCGTTACGCCCGTGCGCCTTGGACAGGGCGGTGATTCGCGCCACCGCGTCGTTTGTGATCTTGCGGCCCAGGGTGGTGGGCAGATCATTGCCGGACGAGTCGATCACGGAGGCGGCGCCGATATTCGTGAGCGGCGCCATCGCGGCGACGTCGCCGGCAAGCGTGACGAAGGTGGCGGCGCTCGCGGCACGCGCCCCATTGGGCGTGACGTAGGTGATCACCGGCACGCTGCTGGCGAGGATCGCCTTCAGGATGTCGTCCATGCTCGTCAGCTCGCCGCCGGGCGAGTCGATCTCGATCAGGAGGGCGGCCGCGCCGCCGTCGGCTGCGGCCTGGAGCCCCTCCTTGATGTATTGCGCGTTGATCTGGTCGATGACCCCGATCAGGCGCAGACGCGTGACGTGGTCCCCCGCTCCAGCGGCGGGGGCCGCCAGTGCGACGGTGCCGAGGAGCAGGGCGGCAAGGGCGAGCGCACGCCGGAGCGGCCGCATGTCGCGAGTATACGCACCGCGGGGCGCGGGACCCCAGACGGCGTCAAGAAGCCGGCGATACCACCTCGACCGGCACCACGCCGAGGTGCTCGGCGACCAGCCGTGACCACGTCTCGAGCCGCTCGCCGACGGCCTGCAGCGCGTCCGCGTCGGCCCATCGCCCCGTGAGCTTGTCCTGCTCGCGAACGGTGAGCTGCCGCCCGGCCGCGCCAACCTCGAACACGATCCCCAGGTGCACGGAGCCGACCGGGTTCGAGTCGTCGTTCAGCACCCCGACCAGGCGGAACTCCGGCTCCCAGTCCGCGATCAGCTCCTCGGCCCATTCGCGCTGCAGCGCCGCATCGAGCGGATCAGTCCCGTCGTCGATCGGGTTGACGTGACCGCCGACGCCGATGCTCGCCCTGCCGTGCAGCCGAGGGTCGCCGCCGGCGGCGCTGCGCTCCATCAGGAAGACGCGTTCGCCGCTGCGCGCCACGACATACGGGATCAGCTGCTTGAACGCGGGATTGGCCTCGGCGATCGATCGGTCGAGGAACTGCGCGTGGCTGGCGACGGCTTGCCGCATCTCCTGGAGCGTCGACTCGTCGGCAGGACGAACGCCGGTGAAGTCACAGCCGCCCGGCACGAGGTCGCGCGGGAGGACGAGGACCTGCTCCACGATCGACAGAACGCGGCCTAGGCCGGCGCGTCGGGACCGATCGCGGCCATGCGCAGCGCCATTGCCGACGCCTCGCGCGGATCCCGGGCGCGGTGCACGCGGGGGCCGCCGATGCGATGCTCAGACTCGACGCGCCAGGAGCTGAGCGCGACCACCTGGCGGCCCATGCGGAGCGCCATCCCGATCTCCGACAGCGTGCCCTGGCGACCGCCGATGGCGACGACCGCGTCGGCGGCGGTCACAACCACCACGTTGCGCACGACGCCCAGTCCCGTTGCAATTGGCAACGAAACGAATTCGTTCGCTTCGGCGGCATCGGCTCCGGGCAGGATCCCGATCGTCGTGCCGCCTGCGCCGTGAGCCCCGCGCGATGCGGCGCGCATCACCCCGCCGAGCCCGCCGGTGATGACCACCGCGCCGCCCCGCGCCAGCAGCTGTCCGACCTCCTCGGCCCATTCCAGGATGCGGTGCGCGTCGGGGCCTCGCGGATCGCCATCGCCGATCACCGCGACATGTGGTGGCCGGGGCCGCGCGGTTGGCTGGCTCAAGTGGGCGCCCGCGAACCGGCCAGCGTGACGCCCAGGGGCGCCGTGGCCAGGATCTCGTAGCTGGCGGGGCCGGATCCCAGGTGGCTGCGATACAGCACCAGCTGCTCGATGGCGAGCTGCCCCGCCGGCATCGGGATCTTCCAGGTGGCGGCAGGAACCGCCACGCCGCGGTCGCCATGCGCCCGCGCGAGGGTCAGGTGAGCGCGGAACGGAGAGGAGGTCTCGCAGTCGACGGCGATCCGGACCGCGATGGCGAGCTCCGCCAGACGCCTGGAGCGGTCGGCGAGCCCGTACCACAGGATCCGGACGTCGCGCCGCGAAGGAAAGGCGCCCAGCCCGCCCGTCGGGATGGTGAACGGCGCGTGGTTCGACGCCACCTCACCGAGCGCCTCGATCAGCCGCGGGATCTCCCCCTCGGCGGTCGGCCCCAGGAAGGCAAGCGTCAGGTGCCACGCATCCGGCACGATCCAGCGCAGATCGTCGGCATCCGCCGATGCCGTGGCCTGCAGCGCGCCGATTGCGGCACGCAGCTCAGTGTTCAGCGGCTCGCCGATCGCCACGCCGACGAAGCACCGCCAGTCGTTGCCGATCATCGGCCCGCGACCCCGGCGGCGAGCCTGGCATCCACGATCGGGATCAGCTCTGCCAGGCTGCGAATGAGCGGTGTGCCGGGCGCCAGGTCGACAGGCAGGAATCGGTCGCGGCGGTCCATCAGGACCGGCGCGATCCCAACCCGGCGAGCCCCTTCCACGTCAGCGTGGAGGTGATCGCCCACATGGATTGCCTCGCCGGCGTCGACGTCGGCCTGGGCGAGTGCCCATCGAAAGATTCCCGGGTTGGGCTTCTCGAAGCCGACCCGCGAGCTGGCGGCGATGAAGTCGAACCGGGGCGCCAGGTCCAGCGCCTCCAGCAGACGCGGCAGGTGCCAGACCCAGTTGCTGACCGCCCCGATCACCAGGCCCCGGGCGCGCAGCTCCGCCAGGGCCGGCAGCGCGTCGGGGAAGACATGCCAGTTGGTGGTCAGCATGAAGAGCTCCGAGAGGCGCCGGAAGAAGGGCTCGGACATCGGGTCGATGCCGAGCTCGGCGAGTGCGGCGCGGTCGATCTCCATGGTGCGCGCGAACGAGGTCTCCTCGCTGGCCTCGAAACCATCCTGGAAGCCGAACCCGCCGTGATGGTACGCCCGTCGCAACGCGGCGCTGAGCGGCTCCAGCTCGACCGTGACGCCGTACTCCTGGAACGCGATGGCGTAGATGTGCTCCCACGAAGGCTCGGGTCGAATGACGGTGTCGCCGATGTCCAGAAAGACGGCGCGCAGCCGGGCCGCCGGTCGTTCGTCGGTCATCGGGCCAAAGCCTACCGCGTCGGGCAGGCGCTCGCCCTGTCCCGGTTCAGTGCGGGATCAGCCTGCGGCGACGCCCTTCGCGTCGAGGATGCGGGCGATCTCGCTGCGGTAGCGCAGGCCCGAGGCGTGGCGCGACAGCCAGCGCAGGTAGTCGGGATCGTGAGCGGCGAGATCGCGCAGCGTCCACCCGGCGTACCGGCCCTGCTCGAGGCGCGTCCCGGCGCTGTCGGAACGCGGCGGCGGGACCGCCTCGCCGGCGGCGGACGTGCTGCCCTGGAAGTCGTACGAGGTGCGCCGGCGGGCGCGATCGAGCTGCGCCCGCGCATCGGCATCCCGAACCATGGCCCAGGCCTGGTTCAGCTCGATCATGTGGCGCGCGGCGCGCGCCGACGGATCACGATCGGGGTGGTACTTCATGGCCAAGGCCCGAAACGCGGCGCGAAGCACTTCCTGGTCTGCGGTCGGCAGCACCTGGAGGACCTTGTACGGGTCGGTCACTGCCACGTTTCAGGCACCATCACTCGTTGTACAGCCGTTCCTCGATCAGCTTCTCGGCGGTGACCCGGCCGGTGGGATCAAAGCAACTGTATTCGAACAGCTTCTCGTATTCGAGATCAACGTTGTCCTGGCCGCCGCGATTCTTCTCGACCGTGGCGACGACCCAGTCGCGGTAGCGCTGCGCCTGGTAGGGATTGAACTCGATGTTGACCTTGGCCACGATGTGGTACTTGTCGTTCAGGATCAGGATGATATCGCTCTCGTAGTTGATCGCGCTGCTGCCGCGCAGATGATGGTTGCGCAGGCGCTTTGCCTTCAGCCCCTCCCGGTCGGCGGCCACGATCGCGACCACCGGGATCTCGAGGGCCAAGGCGATGTCCTTCAGCCCGCCGACGATGCGGGTCACCTTCTCGGCCTCCTCGGCCGGCTCCGGGATGACGGGCACCTTCTGCAGGTAGTCGACGAACAGGACGAGCCGGCGATTCTCTTCGCCGCGATGCTCGGCGACCAGGGCCCGCAGGTTCTCGATGGTCGAGCTGGTGGCGGTGCCGCGCATGAGGTACAGGTTGGTTCCGTAGCGCGCGATCCGCTCGAGTGACGGCCTCAGGCGCGGATTGGTGCCGAGCTTTGCGCGCTGGCCGGCCTCGACGGCGGCGGCATAGCTCGAGAGGACCTCTTTCTTGACGTCCTGGATCTTGACCGCGCCGGTCTTGGCCGGCAGATGAGCGAGCGCCGACTCCATGGCGATCAGCCGCTGGATCAGGTACTCCTCTTCGTGCTCGAAGCAGACGTAGAGGGCGGTCGCCTGGCCCGATGCCGCCATGTTGCGCGCCATCTGCAGCGCCATCGTGGTCTTGCCGGCCCCCTGGGCGCCGCCGATCAGCATCAGCTCACCGGGGCGCAGTCCGCCGCCGATCGTCTTGTCGAGCGGCACGAAGCCGGTCGCGATCGGCTGGAACTCGTCGATCTTGCCGGACGCGATCCGCTCGTTCAGGTTGGTGAGCACGTCGAGGGCCGATCGAGGTGCGAGCGAGCCGGCATCGTCGTCGAGGTGCCAGTCCTCGGTGGCCGGCTCGAGACCGGCCAGGGGATCGGTCGTCTGATCTTCAATCATCGGTGCCGCGGCTCCTCACACACGAGCAAATGTGCGCATGGTGCTCATGCGCAACGGAGCCGAGTATACGTCCCGATTTCGGCGCTCGGAATGGTCCGATAGGCCTATCCGGAGGTCACCGCAGGCCGCTGGTGTCGACCACCTCGAAGTCCGCTCCGGTGAGCTGGTGGAGCGCATGCAGCTCGTCGTCGTTCCAGTGACCATCCGGCGCCCCGGTCACGTACCACGGCGATCCGTTGTCAGCCAGGATCATGCCGTAGCGCTTCAGGGCGGCCAGGATGACGCGGGACTGCGGGCCGAAGCCGCTGATGTCGACCGAGGCCTTCAGGCGCACCCGCAGCCCCATCGGCGGCAGCGACGCCGAGCCGCTGGCACCGGCGTCGTGCCGGGCCGGATAGATGTGCGCCGTGCGAGTGCTCGGAGCGGTGAATCGCAACGCGTGCAGGATCGCGCCGGCGGCCACCTCCTGGTAGCGAGCCAGGCCGGGCAGGATAGGCAGCCCGGCGGCATCGGCACTGGTCCAGCCGTCGGGGCGCAGAGCGTTCGAGCGCAGATTCCAGATCGCACCGGATCCCGCGCTCCAGGCCCCGCCGCTCTTGGCCGCCGCGTAGAGCTCGTAGAGGTAGCAGGCGCTCGTATCCCACAGCAGCATGTGGCGGTCGCTGCCGCCCTCGATGGCCGGGTTGGCCGGGATCGGATATGGCCCCGGGTCCGATTCGCTGGCGTAGCCGAAGGTCACCGATGCGCGCGGCGTGGAAGGCCCGACGACGTTGATCGGGATCCCGTAGCCGGTGGCGCTGAAGTCAGGGTGCAGGCTGGCGCCCAGCCCGATCGAACCGATCAGCGTCTGCGAGTTGCCCGCCACCGCGAGGCCCGAGATATCCCGGTTCCACACGTTCGAGGACGGGAATACCGGACAGCCGCCGGCCGGTGGGGGCGGAGGCACAGCCGTGGGCGCGGCAGTGGGCGCCGGCGGAGCGGCGGTCGGGACGGCAGTGATGACAGGCCTTGCGGTCGGCGACGGAGTCGTCACGGCGGTCGGACTTGCCGCAGCGCTTCCCAGCGCCACCAGCGCCGGGGCGGAACCGGCCACGCTCGCGCCATCCGTTGGTTGGCCGCTCACCGCACCTGAGGCGTCCGGGGTAACGGAAGTTGGAGTCGCGCCCGGTGCCGCCGAGCCGGACAGGACCAGCAGGACCACGAGGCCGACCGCCAGCAGGCCCGCCGCGGCGGAGAACACGGAGGAACGGGGTTCAGGCACGCCGTCCAGCCTCGACCGTCACCGTCCGGCGGTCAATGGGACCGATTGCCGGCGCGGTCCGGTACCGCCGGGGCGCTGGGTGGCTCAGGCCGGCTGCGGGGCGGGCTTCCTCCGACGCTTTGGCGGCGGCTCGGCAACGGGCGCCTCCTGTCCCTCGCCAGCAACCACCTCACCCGCGGGTCGTGGGGTGGGACCGGTCGCGTCGCGTGGCGGGAGCACGCCGGTGAAGAGCGATTCGAACTCCTCGCCCTCGATCGTCTCCTTCTCGATCAGCAGAGCGGCGAGCCGATCGAGCACCTCGCGATGGCTGGTCAACGCGTCCTTCGCTCGCTGGTAGGCCCGATCGATGATGTCGCGCACCTCGGCGTCGATCTTGGCGGCGACCTCGTCCGAGTAGTTGCGCTGCTCGCTGATCTCGCGGCCGAGGAAGATCATCTCGTCCTTCTTGCCGAAGGCCAGCGGGCCGAGCTTCTCGCTCATCCCGTACTGGGTCACCATCGCCCGGGCCAGGCCGGTCGCCTTCTCGATGTCGTTGCTTGCGCCGGTGGTCGTGTCGCCGAAGACCAGCTCCTCGGACACGTGCCCGCCGAGCATGCCGGCGATCTTGTCCTCGAACTCGGTCTTGGAGTGGAGGTATCGGTCCTCCGACGGCAGGCTCATGGTGTAGCCCAGCGCCATGCCGCGGCTGATGATCGTGACCTTGGAGACGGGGTCGCATTTCGGCAGCACCCGTTGCACGACGGCATGCCCACCCTCGTGATAGGCGATGATCGTCTTCTCCTCGGGCGTGATCAGGCGGCTGCGCCGCTCGGGGCCCGCCACCACGCGATCGATCGCCTCGTTGAAGTCGCCCATCGCGATGGACTTCTTGTTGTGACGCGCGGCCAGGATCGCGGCCTCGTTGACCAGGTTGGCGAGGTCCGCCCCGGAGAAGCCGGGCGAGCGCCGCGCCAGCTCGTCGAGGTTGACCGCCTTGTCGAGCGGCTTGCCCTTGATGTGCACGTTCAGGATCTCGCGACGGCCCTTGATGTCCGGCCGATCGAGCACCACCTGGCGGTCGAAGCGCCCGGGGCGCAGCAGTGCCGGGTCGAGCACATCGGGTCGGTTGGTGGCCGCCACCACGATCACGTTGGTGTTCGTGTCGAAGCCGTCCATCTCGACCAGGATCTGGTTGAGGGTCTGCTCGCGCTCATCGTGGCTGCCGCCCAGCCCGGCGCCACGCTGGCGCCCGACGGCATCGATCTCGTCGACGAACACGATGCAGGGCGAGTTGCGCTTGGCCTGCTCGAACAGGTCGCGCACCCGCGACGCCCCCACGCCGACGAACATCTCGACGAACTCCGAGCCGGAGATGCTGAAGAAGGGCACGCCCGCCTCGCCCGCCACGGCCCGCGCCAGCAGTGTCTTGCCGGTTCCCGGCGGGCCGACCAGGAGGACCCCGCGCGGGATCCGCGCCCCGAGCGAATTGAACTTCTCGGGGTACTTCAGGAACTCGACCACCTCGGTCAGCTCCTGCTTCGCCTCGTCCACGCCGGCCACGTCGTTGAAGGTGATGACCGTCTTGTTGCCCAGGAACATGCGCGCCCGGCTCTTGCCGAAGCTCATCGCCTGGTTATTGGTGCCCTGCGCCTGGCGCATCATGAAGAAGATGAAGCCGCCGATCAGGAGCACCGGCAGGAACGCGGTGATCAGCAGCCCGAGCCATTGCCCGGCGGCGCTCTCCTCCACCGCCGAGTAGTCGATCGGGCAGGTTCCGGGCGTTTGCGAACCGGCCGCGGCACAGATCTCCTGCCGCACGTTGACGTACTGCGACGGGACCACGACTGTTCGCGGGTTGGTGAGGTCGGACTTGAGGGTCACCGTCAGGCGCGTGGCATCCTGGACCACCTCCTTGACATTCCCCTGCTGGGCGTCCTCCAGGAGCTGGCTGTAGGTGTAGGGCGGGGCCTGCTTGCTGTCGACGAAGTAGGTCCACAGCAGCGCCAGCCCGAAGACGGCCAGGACGACCAGGACGACGCTGTTACGGACGAGTCGGCTGCTCAACGTGGATCTCTCTAGCCTCCGGTGCGGGGATCGGCCACCGATCCTCATTCGTTTCGATGGCCTGCCGGCGCGTCGCGCGCGGGCAGGGCCAGTATAGGTGCGCGGCAGGAGGCCGAACAAACGACCCATCCGGGCCAGGACCGATGGCCGCGCCCGTCCCCACACTCCTGATACGCGGCAGGAAACCGCAAGCCTCACTCGAGGCGGATGCGCCGCTCCTTCACGACTGCACGCCTGCCGCGTCCGAGCTCGATGCTGACGCCGCCCCGCGGCCGCTCCGCTGCGTCCAGGAGCGCCTCGATCCGCTCCGCCGACGGAGAGGGATCGCCGATTGCGAGCCGCAGCACTCGTCGCCCCAGGGCACGCGACGGCGGCCGGTGCCAATCGATGCTGCCGTCGGCCGCGTCCCGGCGCGTCAGCAGGTCCGCGGCGGCCATGCCCTCGAGCAGGTCATCGTCGTCCGCCGCAAGGCCTGCCAAGCGGTTCAGCGCCTCGACGGCGGCGGGATTGAGCCGTTCGAGGGCGGGCAACAGCTCGGTCCGCACCCGATTGCGCGCATGGGCCGGGTCGGCGTTGGACGGATCGATGAGGTATCCGATTCCGGCGGCATCGAGTGCGGCACGCAGGTCCGCGCGGCGCGCATGCAGGAGCGGCCTGACGATCCGTCCCCGGCGTCCTGGAATGCCGCGCAGCCCGCGCAGGCCGGCACCGCGGCCCAGCCGCAGCAGGATGGTCTCCGCTGCGTCGTCGGCGGTGTGCGCCGTCGCGATCAGGGTTCCCGGTCCCAATCCCGAGGCCACCTCCTCCAAGAATCGGTAGCGGGCCTGCCGCCCGGCGTCCTCGAGCGAGCGGTGCTCGGAAGTCGCCAGCGCGGCGACGTCGGTGCGACGCACCTGGGCCGGCAAGCCCAGGCCCGCAGCAGCGGCGGCCACGGAGGCCGCCTCCTCGGCGGACTCTGCGCGCAGTGCATGGTCGAGGTGCGCAACGGTAAGGCGCCAACCGTGGCGTGCCGCCAGTTGCACGGCGCCATGCAGGAGAGCCGACGAATCCGGGCCTCCCGACACCGCCAGCACGATCGAGACGCCATCGGGGATTCCCAGGCGTTTCGCGCCCACGCCGAGCGCTTCGACGATCGGCGCCAAGGGATCGCCGCCGGCAGGCGCGGTGGCACGGCGCACGGGTGGGGTCACGGGTGCCGTTGTACCACTCCCGGCGGGATGCCCACCACTGATGCGGTCAACCGGCCGAATGCTGGTAGCGGAGGGCGGATTCGAACCACCGACCAAGGGCTTATGAGTCCCCTGCTCTACCACTGAGCTACTCCGCCATCGGCTCACGCTCGTTGTCAACGCGGGCAGTCCGAGCGCCCGGAGGATACCGAGGGCCGGAGCCCCGGGCAACTCGGAACCCTCCTACCATCGCGATGATGGACGAGACACGATGAACGCGCTCGCGATCGTCGGGCGGCGGCTCAAGAGTCAACGCATCTCGGGTTCCGCGGCATCGACTCCTGACCAGGTGGTCCGAGGCCTGGGGGCGATGCAGGCCCAGGAATACCCGGTCGCCAAATGGTCGATCGGGATGCGCACCGCCGGAGGCAGCAGCGACGCGGCGCTCGACCAGGCGCTGGCCGACGGTCTGATCCTGCGCACCCACATCCTGCGGCCGACGTGGCATTTCGTGCTGCCCGCGGATATCCGATGGATGCAGCAGCTGACCGCCGCACGGGTACAGGCGCGGATGGCCCTCTACCAGCGCCGCCTGGGCCTCGACGAGGCGATTCACCAGGCAACGAACCGCGCCCTGTCCCGGATCCTGGATGGTGGAAAGCGCCTGACCCGCCGAGAGATCCTGCCGCTGCTCCAGGATCGCGGGATCGCGGTCGACGGTGAGCGTCTGGGCCACCTCATGCTGCGCGCCGAGCTGGATCTCCTCGTCTGCAGCGGCGGACTCAAGGGCAGGCAACACACCTACGCGCTCCTGGACGAGATCGTTCCGGCGGCGTCGCCGATGCCTCGCGAAGTTGGGCTCGCCGAGCTGACGCGCCGCTACTTCACCGGCCACGGGCCGGCGACGGCCACCGACTTCGCCTGGTGGTCCGGCCTCACCATGGCTGATGTCCGGCGCGGCCTGGAGCTCGTGCGCGGGCAGCTCGAGTCGGTGATGGTGGCGGACCGGACGCTCTGGTTCGCCTCGATCCCCGACGTGCCCGCGGACCCGTCTCCCACCGCGCACCTGATCCAGGGCTATGACGAGTTCATCATCGGGTACAGCCAGAGTCGCCACCTTGTCGATCTCGCTTCCTTGTACACCGCCGCCCCGGTGCGCGAGACGCTGCCGCTGCACGCCGTGCTGCTGGACGGGCAGGTCGTGGCTCGCTGGCGACGGCTGCCAGGCCCGAAGTCCACCGTCATCCAGGTCCAGCTCGGCAGGCAGCTCGCTCCGCCGGAGTTCGATGCGCTGAAGCGCGGCGTCGACCGCTATGCGCGGTTCCTGGGCGTGCCCTTGAGCCTTCAGGTCCCGTAGCGCCGCGGGCCGACGCATCGCGACAGGCACCTGTCGCGGGCCGAGCCTATTTCCTGTTGCGTGCGAGTCCCGCGTCCTGGCCTACGGCCCGAAGAAAAGATCCAACCACTGCTCGAGCAGCGGCTTGGCAGGCTGCGCCCCCTGCTGAGCCGGCGGCGGGGCAGCCTCGGCGCCCGGCGGAATGATCAGCACGTGCTCACCCGGCAGGCCGAGGTTCAGCAGCCGGCGCGCCTCGGCGGAGAGGAAGGCCGTGCTGCGCAGGTAGGCGAGCTCCTGGCGCAGCGCTTCGTTGCGGGCCCCCATGGCCGTGATCTCCGCATGGACGGCGGCGGCCTCCTGCCCGATCGACCAGCTGGCGTACACCTGTCGGCCGATCTGGACCGCGAGGAAGATGCCGATGATGAGGAGCACGGCGATCCACGCGATTCCTCCGCGCGAGGCGGGGATGCGAATGCGCACGGGTCGTTCCGGCGGCGCTGCGCGCGAAGCGGGGATCTCGGCGCTGGTCATCTGCCGGCCAGTCTAGCCCGCGAGTTTTCCACCGTGCAAGGCGATCGCAGCCGAGTTGTCCACAGCGGTCCGCGTTCAGGCGCCTGGCCATGCTAGGGTATCCCGAACATCTGTTCGGTTTGAGCCAGGGAGACACCGATGCTGCTTGACCGCCCCACCTCCGCCGATGAGGCGATCGACGCCTTCCTGGCCGACCCGGCGCTGGAGCCGCTGCTTGCAGCCCATCGGGTGCTGGATCCCCGGCCCCCGCGCCACGCACCCTGGCCCGACGGGCTCGACCAACGCCTGGTGCATGCTCTCCGAAGCCGCGGCGTAGAGGCCCTCTACACCCACCAGGCGAAGGCGATCGAGGCGATCCGGGCGGGTCGTAACGCGTGCGTGGTCACGCCGACGGCATCGGGCAAGACGCTCTGCTACAACCTCCCGGTCCTGGACGCTGTCGCACGCGACTCCAGCGCTCGCGCACTGTACCTGTTCCCGACCAAGGCCCTCGCTGCCGACCAGCTGACGGAGCTGCGGGCGCTCGCCGATGCGGCTGAGCTGGATCTGAAGACAAGCACCTACGACGGCGACACGCCCGCGAGCGTGCGCAGCGTGGTGCGAGCGGCCGGGCAGGTGGTGATCACCAACCCGGACATGCTGCACGCGGCGATCCTTCCCCATCACACCAGGTGGTTCAAGCTGTTCGAGAACCTCCAGTTCGTGGTCATCGACGAGCTGCATACTTATCGCGGCCTGTTCGGCAGCCACGTCGCGAACGTGATCCGCCGGCTGCGGCGCGTATGCCGCCACTACGGCGCCGACCCGATCTTCATCTGCGCCTCGGCCACGATCGCGAATCCCGCAGAGCTGGCCGAACGGCTGATCGAGGCGCCGGTCGACCTCATCGACGATGACGGTGCGCCTCGCGGTCGACGACACGTCCTGATCGTCAACCCGCCGGTCGTCAATCCGCAGCTCGGTATCCGCGCCAGCTCGCTGCTGACCGGGCAACGGCTTGGCGAGCGCCTGATCCGCGACGGCGTGCAGACCATCCTGTTCGCCCGCAGCCGAACCAGCGTGGAGGTGCTGACCACGTATCTGCGGGAGGCGATCCCGTCCCCGCCCGGCCATCCCTCTCCGATCCGCGGCTACCGGGGCGGATACCTGCCAAACGAGCGTCGCGAGATCGAGCGTGGCCTGCGCGATGGGCGAGTGCGCGGCGTGGTCGCCACCAATGCGCTGGAGCTGGGGATCGACATCGGCGGGCTGGATGCGGCAATCAGCGTCGGCTACCCGGGCACGATCGCCTCGACCTGGCAGCAGATGGGCCGGGCGGGACGACGGGCCGGGACCAGCCTCAGCATCCTGGTGGCCTCGTCGGCGCCGATAGACCAGTTCCTGGCCGGCCATCCCGACTACTTCTTCGACCGCTCGCCAGAGCACGGCCTCGTCAACCCCGATAACCTGCACCTGCTGCTCGACCATCTCAAGGCCTCCGCCTTCGAGCTGCCGATCCCATCGGCCGAGCCCTTTGGCCTCGCCGAGACGCCCACCCTGCTCGAGGTGCTCGAGGAGGACGGCTTCCTGCGGCGAGCCTCCGACGATCGGTATTACTGGAGCCAGGAGAACTTCCCGGCCAGCTCGTTCAGCCTGCGCAGCGCCGCCCAGGAGAACGTGGTCATCATCGATACCAGCGGCGACCGCCACCGCGTGATCGGCGAGGTCGACCTGTTCGCCGCCCCGATGCTCGTCCACGAACAGGCGATCTACATCCACGAGGGGGTGCAGTTCCACGTCGATCGCCTGGACTGGGACGAACGCAAGGCATACGTCAGCGCCGTGGATGTCGACTACTACACCGATGCCGATCTCGGCGTGACGCTCAAGGTGCTCGATGTCTTTGAGGAGACCGATCCCGGGGCCCGGGCGCTGCGCCAGCGTGGCGAGGTGATGGTGGCCTGGCACGCCACCCTGTTCAAGAAGATCAAGTTCCACACCCACGAAAACGTCGGCTGGGGGCCGATCAACCTGCCCGAACAGCAGATGCACACGGCGGCCAACTGGCTGGTGCTCCCCGACCAGGCCGTCGCGCGGTTCGACCGCGACACGCTCGACGGAGCGTTGATCGGGCTCGCGCGTCTCGCCCGCAACACCGCACCGCTCCTGCTCATGTGCGACTCGCGCGACCTTGGTGTCCTGGCCCAGGCGCAGGCGCCCTTCACCGGCAAGCCGACGATCTACCTGTACGACGCCACGCCCGGTGGCGTAGGGCTGACCGAGCGTCTCTTTGGCCTTGCGCCCGAGCTGGTAGCTGCATGCCGCGAAGTTGTGGGCGCCTGCCCCTGCCTGGACGGCTGTCCCTCGTGCGTCGGGCCCTCCACGGAGGTTGGCCTGCGAGGAAAGGCTACCGCCGGCGAGCTGCTGGCTACCCTGGCCTGAACGATGCGCACCCTGTCGGAGCGCCTCGCCGACCTGCGCACCGAGCGTGGAACAGGCGTCACTCGGCCGCCCGCGCCAAGGGGGGATCGCTCCGAGCTGCTGGCCCGCTGGTTCGGGGCACGCCTGCAGGTCGCGCATGATGGGGCGGCCGTGGTCGTCGAGCGACGGATCACGCTGCGAGCTGCCACCCTGGCCAACCTCCACGACCTGCCGGCGGGGTGCTATTTCGATACCGAGACGACCGGGCTGTCGACCGGCGCCGGCACCGTCGTCTTCCTGGCCGGACTCGGGCACGTCGAGGGCAGCGCGCTGGTCGTGCGCCAGCTCCTGCTGCCTGACTACCCGCACGAGGCCGCGCTCCTGCGCCTGGTCGCCGCCGAGCTTGCCGCACTGCCCCGAGTCGTCACCTACAACGGGCGCGGCTTCGACCTGCCGCTCCTGATCAGCAGGCTCACGGTCCATCGGCTGTTTCGAGAGATGGCGGCGCTGCCCGAGCGGCACGACGATCTGCTGCCCGTGGCGCGCCGCCTGTACCGGCGGCCACTCGGCGGGGCCCGGCTTGCCGACGTGGAGTCCGGGGTGCTCGGCGTCGTCCGCAGCGGCGACTGTCCCGGCAGCGAGGTGCCGTCGCGCTACTTCGGCTACCTGCGCGGGGGATCGCCGGACCTGCTGACCGACGTGCTCGACCACAACCTGCAGGACATCGTGTCGCTGGCCCTGCTGGAAGCCGAGATCGTGCGGATGCGCGCCGGCGGCTGGCGCGAGGCCGGCGTCCTCGACCCACACGGCATGGCGGTCGAGCTGCTCCGCTACGGCGCGACAGACGAGGCGCTCGCGGTGGTCGAGGCCGCCATGCTGCCGGAGAGCGACCAGGAGCAGGCGCACTCCCTGCGCCGCATGGCGACTCGCCTGCTGCTGAGCGCCGGAGAGGTCGATCGCGCCGAGCAGCTCTGGACGGCGGCAACCCGCCGGGCATCGACCGATGCCGCCGCCGCCTGGCTGGAGGTGGCCCGCATCCGCGAGCGCCATCGCGGCGACCTGCGTGGAGCGCTCGAGGCGGCGTCGACCGCCTCGCGCGTGCTCGACCTGGCCTTTGCGCTGGGGCGGGGCGGCAGCATGCTCGCCGTCGGACGCGTGCGGCTCCGGGTCGAGGCTCGACTGCGCAGGCTGCGTCGCTGGGTCGCGGCTGCGGAGCGCCGACGCCTTCGCGGCGTAGCGGCGGTGGCCTAGCGACCCAAGCGCGCCCGGAGGTAGTCGGCCGTACCCAGCATGGCTGCGCGGGTCGCTGCCACTGCGCCGAGTCCGTGTCCCAGGCCGGCCGTCAGCAACGAGGCCACGGCATCGCCGGCCCCGATGGTCGAGATGGCCACGATCGGCGGGCCGGCCGGCAGCTGCTGCACGCCGGTCGCAGGATCGTCGAGCCACGCCCCGGCCGCGCCTGCGGTGATGACGATCAGGGGACGGGTTCCGAGGTGAGTGCGGAGTGCCGATAGCTGCTGGGGCGGACTCTGCGCAACGGCGGCGAGATCCTCCTCGCTGGCGATGACGGCGTCGAGCTCCGCGAGCTCCGCCGACAGGTCGTCCCCAAGGGCGTCGAGCGACATGGCATGAACGTCCTCGTCCGTGGCCAGTCCCCGCAGCCAGCCCTGCAGGGCGACGACACGCGTGGAAACGTCGGCAGCGGCCCTGAGCGCGGCGGCTCCCAGCTCGGCCGCAATCGGAGCCAGCAGCACGCTCCGGGGCCTCGCCCTTGCCACATCGGCCAACCTAAGTGCCACCGCCGCGCCCGACGCTTCGAGCGTGAGGCTGCGGCGGCCGCGTCCCTCGTGAATGGCGAAGCGGATGGAGCTCGGCGCCGGGAAGGCCAGGCTCGGCCCCAGGGCGCTCAGCTCGGCCGCGGCCGCCAGCGCCTCCGGCTCCGGGCCAACTGCGGTGATGGTCGCCACCGACCAGCCCGCGGCCGCGGCCGCTCGCGCACCGTGGAGCACCGACCCGCCGGCGACCGTCGAGCCGTCGGCAAGGCGATCAACGGCCAGGCCGCCAACGATGAGGAGATCGGCCGGGGCGGCTATCATCGGCGCATCATGCGACTCTTCTTTTACGAGCTGCACGAGGGCGCCAGCGATCTGCTGACCGATGCGGTTCTGGTCAGCGAGCAGGAATACAGCCCCGAGGCCTTCGAGGCGTTCGTGGTCGCGGCGCGCGCTGCCGTGATCGATACCTTCGAAGAGGACACGCTGGTCGAGGCGATCGCACGCGAGCTCGAGCGCACCCGCGACTTCACGTATGCCAGCGATGAGAAGCTGACCGCCAGCATGAGCGTCGGCGTGGCAGACGGGGAGACCTACCCGGTCGAGACGAGCACTGAATTCCGCAGCCTGATCGCCGAGGTCGACCTCTCCTCCTGACGCGCCGTCGCTCAGCGGTCAGCGCGCAACGTTGAAAAGCACCTCGATCACGTCGCCGTCGCGAACCGCGTAGGTCTTGCCCTCGGATCGCAGCACGCCTCGCTTGCGCGCCTCCGCCATGCTGCCGGCGGCGATCAGGTCGTCGAAGGTCACCACCTCGGCGCGGATGAAGCCGCGCGCCAGGTCGGAATGCACCGCGGCTGCCGCATCGACCGCCGTCGACCCGCGGCGCAGGGTCCAGGCCCGGCACTCGTCCTCGCCGGCGGTGAAGAAGGAGAACAGGCCAAGCAGGGCGTACGTCAGGCGCACGACGCGGCCGCGGCTCGGCTCCTGGATCCCCAGGTCCTCCATGAACAGCGCCGCATCGTCCGCGGAAAGCTGCGCAAGCTCAGCTTCGATCTTCCCACCGAGCGCGGCAACATCACTCTGCGGCTGGGGATAGCGGGCGCGCCCCGCTGTCTCGAGCGCCGCGGCGGTGCCGAGCTGTCCCTCGTCGATGTTCAGCACGACCAGCACCGGCTTCTGCGTCAGGAAGCGATACCCGCGCAGCCGGAATTCATCCTCGTCGCTCAGTGGCACGGCGCGCAGCGGATGGCCGGCTGACAGCTCCGGTTCCAGCCGGGTGAGCAGCTCCTCCTCCTGGGCATTCGCCTCGCGCTCGGCCGGCGAGCCGTGACGTCCGGAGGTGCGCAGCTTCTCCAGGCGCTTCTCGATCACTACCAGGTCGGCGATCGCGAACTCGAGGTCAAGCTCCTCGATGTCGCGCCATGCGTCGGTCGGGCGCTCTCCCCCGCCCTCGAACGCGCGGGCGACATGCAGCAGTGCATCCGCGTTACGGATCAAGGCCAGGT
This sequence comes from Chloroflexota bacterium, assembly GCA_030853945.1. GTDB lineage: Bacteria > Chloroflexota > Limnocylindria > QHBO01 > QHBO01 > CF-167. The sequence goes on along the minus strand of JALYUB010000027.1, from coordinate 31,937 downwards.
GATCGGGGTTGACGGTCCCCTCGCGCGCGGCGCCGGCCGGGATCGCCACGTCCACGTAGGTGACGTCGGCCGGCGTTGTCTTGCGCGGGTGGAACAGCTCGGACAGGCGGTCCAGGCGCTCGTCAGGGACCTTTACCACGCCCAGGTTCGGGGCGGCCCGTCCGCCGGAGAAGCCGCCGGTGTCGGCGTGGGCTCCAGTCAGGGCGTTGAAGACGGTCGTCTTGCCGCTCCCCGGCAGCCCGACGATGGTGACCTGCACCGGCTAATACCCGGCGTCCAGGTCGACGACGTTCTCGAGCTCCTCGCCCGCGGCAAAGCGCCGCAGGTTGGCAACGAACAGGTCCAGGGAACGCTCGACCACTCGATCGCTCGACCACGAGGTGTGCGGCGTGATGATCAGGTTCGGGGTGCCATACAGCGGCGAGTCGGGGGGGAGCGGCTCGTCGTTGAACACGTCCAGCACGGCTCCGCCGATCCAGCCCGACTCGAGCGCTCGGCGCAGCGCCAGCTCGTCGAGCAAACGGCCACGGGCGATGTTGATCAGCCAGGCGTGCTCCGGCATCTCCTGCAGCTGGGCAGCGCCGATAAGGCCCGCGGTGTCGTCCGTGAGCGGCGCTGCGACGACCACGATGTCGCTCCGGCGCAGCAGCTCGTCAAGCTGATCCAGGCCCAGCAGCTCCACGTTCGACGCGTCACCTGCCCCGCGCTCCGGATGGCGGCGAGTGGCCAGCACCGGCGCCTCGAACGGCGCCAGCAGGCGTGCGATCTCGGAGCCGATGCTCCCGAACCCGACGATCCCCACCGTCATTCCGCCCAGCTCGGTGCCGCGCAGCGGTTGCCAGGTCCTCTCTCGCTGGAGCTCGAGCAGCTGGGGGAGCCGTCGCGCGATGGCCAGGCACATCATCACCACGTACTCGGCGATCGGTCGCGAGAAGACCCCGCGCGCGTTGGTTACGATCAGGCCACGCTCGCGCACGGCTGGCGTCGCGACCCGGTCCACGCCCGCCGAAAAGGAGTGGATCCATTCCAGGTGCGGTGCGCGGCTCACGATATGGTCGAGCACCGAGGCTGGCACGCCGCCGCGGAGCAACACCCGTGCCGACGCGAGCGCCGCCTCAGCCGCATCGTGGACCAACCCCTCTCGCGACATCTGCACCACCCGCGCGCCGGTCACCGATTCGATGAACAACGTGTGCTCGGCGGAGAGGGGCGCGCCAAAGATCGGGGTCGCCAGGATGACGATCTCGTCTCCGCTCAGGTGAATCGGCCTTCCGTCGTCCGCCCCTCCATTCGGTCGATCCAACGATCGGGGTGACGAATCTCGTCGAGGTCCGGGAGCGTGGCCGGACCTTCCCAAACCCGGTTCAGGAAGGCGCGGTCGCGGGCCCGCAACACGGCCGCCACGAAACGCTCTCCCGCGACGTACTGCTCCATCTTGAGGTCGAGCCCGGTGATGCGCAGGATCGCCCGCTCGAGCGCGCCACGTGCCTCGTTGCGGCGCTCGAAGCGTTCATGGAGGCGGGCAAAGCCCGGAAGCAGGCGCTCACCGGCGTCGTTCATGACATGGTTCGAGTACCCCTCCAGCAGCGACATCAGCGCCTGCGTGCGACGAAACGCGATCAGCTGGTCGGGGGTCATCATCCGCTCCAGCCAGTGTCCGCCACGCCCCCGCAAGGCGCCGCGAAGGCGCTCGCCGAGACCTCCGGTATCGGTGGCCAGCCGTTCGATCGCATCTCCGACCGATGCGGCGAAATGATCCCGCAGCCACGGATATGCCTCGAACTCGAAGGCGTGCGTCGCCTCGTGCAATGCGATGAAGGTCCGGAACTCGGCCACCGGGACGTCCAGGGTGGCCGCGCTGGCGGTGATGTTCGGCTCGACGAAGTTAAGCCGGCCGCGCGCCGCCGGGGCGGCAGCCAGCAGCCCGATGTCGTACTGGCCGAGCACCTTCCGCGCCAGGAAGGCCATCAGCAGCCCGAGCTGCTGGTTGCTGAGCGACCGATTGACGATCCGCGCGAATGCCCGCCCGGGGGTATCGGCACCGGTCATGCTCGCGGCCACGATCCGCTCCACGCGGCCGAAGAGCTGCTCGAACGTCGCCAGGTTGAGATCGATCCATTGCAGCCGGTCGATCACCGCCGGCGTCTCGAGCGACTGAGGCAGCTCTGATCCGATGGCCTCGGCAACGAAAGGCTCGATGCGCTGCAGCTCGGCGCGATAGAACGCCTCGGCCGCCGAACGATCGGCCTCGCTCAGTGGCGCGCCCGCGCTTCCGAGTCGGCGGCGGGCGATCTGCCGAACCGCCTCCCAATCGATGAGGCGCGTGCCGGCACGGCGCAGGAGCTCTCGCTGAACGACGGTCGCGCCCGCCGCCAGCAGGCCGCCGACGACGATCCCCATCCCAACGCGCCCGGCACTGCGTGGCATGCCGATGAGTCTAGACGGCCGCGACCACCGCCTGCTCGACAGAGGGCAGGGCCGCGCCGAAGACCGTGCTGGCAACCGTCGTGAAGGCCCCGACGTCACCGGTGGTGACGATTCGGTTCAGGCCCGGACCTGCTTCCGCGGCGTGCCCACCGAGCGCGTCCAGCAGGTCCTCGACCGCGAGTGCCGTCGTGAACGCGGAGTCGACGACCGCCACCTGCGGCCCGGCCACCTCTTCGATCAGCGGCCGCAGGAGCGGGTAGTGGGTGCAGCCCAGCAGGAGCGTGTCGATGGCGGAGTCCATCTGGAACAGCTGGCCCAGGTAACCGCGCACCTTGACATCGGCGACCGGGCCGGAAAGCTCGCCCGCCTCGACCATCGGAACCAGGTCGGGGCAGGCCAGCTGGGTCACCACGAGCTCGCTGTCCGCCTCGCCGATCGCGTTCACATATGCGCCCGACGCGACGGTACCGGCGGTGGCGATCACCCCGACGTGCCCTGCACGGGTGGATGCCGCTGCCGCCAGCGCGCCGGGCCGCACCACGCCGAGGACCGGCACCGAGGCGACCCCTCGCACCAGGGGCAGCGCCTGCGATGTCGCGGTGTTGCAGGCGAGCACGAGCAGCTTCACGTCCTGGGAGAGCAGCCAGGCCACCGATTCCAGCGTGAAGGCACGCACCTCATCGGCTGGCCGTGGCCCGTATGGGGCGCGCGCGTTGTCGCCGAGGTAGATGGTCGACTCGGCGGGCAGGCGCCGACGAAGCTCGGCCAGGACGGTCAGGCCACCGACCCCGGAGTCGAAGACGCCGATCGGGCGCGGGTCGGCCGGGAGCCCCACTGCACGGATCAGCGGCGCGCGAGAGCCGCGGCGTTCGACGGCAGGCGCTCTGCCAGCGCCTCTGCCATCTGCATGATCCCCTTGGAGATCGGCGCATCGGGGCTGGCCAGGACAAAGGGCACGCCCTCGTTGTTGGCCGCGATCACGAGTCGCCCATCCGACACGACCTCGAAGTCGATGCGCCGATTGATGGCCTCTTCGACATCGGCCTTGCTGAATCCACCGGTCGAATCGGCGCGGTTCAGGATGGTGGCGAGCTTGCTGGCTGGGTAGCCGATGGCGGCAAAGGCCTCGTCGGCCATGGCCAGCGCGCGGATCGCCATGCTGTCGTAGGCGAGCACCTCGAGGATCAGGTCGGAGGCATCCAGGAAGGCGAGCACGTCGTCGGACAGCGTGGCGCGCGTGTCCACCACGATCACCTCGTACACTTGGCGGATCATCGAGAGCGCCTTCTCGATGTCGCGCACGGTGACCATCTCCGCCATCTCGATGCGCGGCGGGGCGAGCAGGACGTCGACGCCCGACGAATCCTTCCACATCACGTCGGCCAGGTCCGTGTCGCGGATCTTGTCGGTTGGCAGATTGACGATCGAGGGCGCGGTCGCCGGTGCCCGCAGCAGCCCGCGCAGGTCGCTGAACTGCAGCGAGCCATCGATCAGGCAGACCCGATGCTTGACGCCGAGCGCCACCGCCAGGTTGTAGGCCAGCGTCGTGCGCCCCACGCCGCCCTTGGGCGAAAAGAGGCTGACCAGCATCGAGCCGCTGCGAGCCCCGGAGACGGCGCTCTCCTCATGCACCTTGCGGACCATGGTGGTCAGGTCGAAGCCCGAGAACGGCATCTTCAGGACGGCATCGATGCCGATCGTCGGATCCTCGGTCACCGGGTTCTGGGGGACCGTCAGCACGATCACCGACACGGTCGACTCAGCCCGGCGCACCTGCTCGGCGACCTGGAGGCCGGACACCCTGCCCTGGAGGAGGGCGTCGACAATCAGGACGTCGGGCCGCAGCTCGGTGACCGCGGACAGCGCATGCTCGCCTGAGGTGACGACGTCGAGCATCTTGATCTGCGCCTGTGCCTGCAGCAGGGATCGCATGTGCATCGCGACCTGCGGCACATCCTCGACCACCAGCAGCCGGATCTGCTCAGCCAACGCTCACCTCTTGCGGCGGGGCAGCCCCCGCGGGCTCGTACATCACGACGTAGATGCGGCGCCCGCTCTCTTGTCCAAGCGGCTCGAGATCGTGCGAGCCGTAGCTCAACTCGATCACCATCCCCGCCTGCGCGACAAGCTCGGCAAGCGCCTCAGGAGATGGATACCAGAGCTTATGACTGGCCGGAAGCCGCGCTATCGTACCATCGGGTCGTACTGCATCCGCGATCGTGGAGAATGCCACCCGCAGCCCCTCGGGAGACTCGCGCCTGATCAGCTCGCTGCGGCGCACCACCTCGCGGCCATCCAGATCGCGGCGCCAATCGATCGAGAGCGGCAGGTCGCGCACCGGCATCGCGCCGGGCCCGAGGTCATCGATCACCAGCCGGCCGCCGGTGGCCAGCAGCGACCGCGCGCCGCCCAGCAGACGAAGCGCGTCCTCCGGCCCTTCCAGGTGCGGCAGCACGCCGACCGCCAGCGCCAGGTCGAACCGCTCCCTGATATCGAGCGTGGCGAGTGCGCGCACGTCCCCATGCCGCAGCGCAAGTTGGCCGTCGCGCCCCGCCGCGGCAAGTCGCGGATCTCGAGCGATTCGATTCTCGGCTCGCCGAACGAGGGCCGCCGACGCATCGATGGCCAGGATACGCGACGCACTGCCCTCGAGAAGGGCCGGAAACAGTCGACCGGAGCCCGACCCGAGGTCCAGGACCCGGCCGCCCCCGGCGCGCCTGACCAGCTCGCGATAGAAGGGCATGTCATCCACGATCTCGTCATGCTCGAGGTCGTACAGCTCCGCCAGCAGGTCCTCGTCGGCGGGTTGCGCGGCAAAGATGTCGGCGCTCACGAGTGAACGCCGATCACGGCGTATCAAAACGGCGGATCGCGAACCATTCCGCCACGGTCGCCAGGCCGATGACGAACAGGGCGACGGGCACCGACAGTGCGCCGCCCAATCGCAGGGCGCCCATCGCCGCGACTGCCGCACCGATCAAGGCTCCACGCCTGGACGCTCGGCCCCACGCCCCGCGGTAGATGATCCGCCGGCGCACCGCGAACTCGGCCAGCAGGGCGAACGGCACGACCGCGAGGGTCACCGTCATTGCGGCCAGGGCCACCACCACCGTGCGGTTGATGCCGGCGTTGGCGCACGGGCTGGACGGCGTCTCGCCCGGACAGGCGTTGCCGGCGAAGGCAATCAGCAACACGCCTCCGAGCACGGCAAGCAGGACGAGTGCCGCGATCACCGCCCGCGCGCGACTGGTCACCTCATGGCGTCAGGACAGATCTCGCGGAACGGGCAATAGCCGCAGCGGGTCGGGGAAGGAGTGGCCTCGAACCTGCCCGCGCGGATGCCGTCCGCGGCGGTGGCGATCTGCTCGGTCGCTCGGGCGAGTCGCTTTGGCGTCGGCGTGCTGTGTCCTTCGACCCCCGAATCCAGGAAGTGAAGCGCCAGGTCGTCCGGCGGACGCCCGTGCTGGGCCTCCCAGGCAAGGCCGTAGATCGCCAGCTGCAGCGACTCGCGAGCCCGCCGCGTGGCGGTGGCAGGGTCGCGCACGTCGCTCGACTTGTAATCGGTGATCGTGACGCGGCCGGTGCCATCAGTGTCGACACGGTCGTACCGGCCGCGGACGCGATCGCGCCCAAACGGGATGGCGAACTCCAGCTCCACCCCGGTCGGGCTGGCCGGATCGGCCTGCTGCGCGATCCAGAACCGCTCCAGGGCCTCGCGAGCCGCTGCCTTGCGCGCCTCCTCGTGCTGGCGCGTGAGGAACCCGGCCGACTCCCAGGCCGCTTCCAGCTCGGCGTGCAGCTCCGCCAGCGACATGGGCCGATCCGCCATCTGGCGCCGATGGAAGGCCTGCACCGCGGCATGCAGCGCGCGGCCGTAGATGAGCTGATGCGAAACCGGCGTTGGAATGCGGATCAGGTGCCCGAACCGGTACTTGGCGGGGCACTCCAGGTAGTCGTTGACCTGGCCATAGCTCAGGTTGAGCGGTCGATCGCCGAGAGAAGGCGGCGCTGGCGCGGTCGGCTGGCGCGCGGGGTGCTGGTTGCGTGCCAGCCGCTCTGCAACGCTGGGGCGCAGCGATTCGACCGGGGTCGCCGGAGGCAGGTCGAGCGCCTCCAGAACGAACTGGCTCATGCGCCGCGCCGTGCGCCCTCCGTAGTCGCGTGCCCAGGTCAGCACCAGCAGTTCCCGGGCACGGGTCATGCCGACGTAGAAGAGGCGCCGCTCCTCGGCCAGGTGATGGTCGCCCTCGGGCGGTACCTCTCTGACCAGCTCCGCGGGGAACGGCAGCAGGTCGCCGCGCGAGCGCGTGGGGAAGCGGTCGTCGACCAGTCCGACCATGTAGACGATCGGAAACTCGAGGCCCTTTGCCTTGTGGTACGTGAGGACGTGCACCGCATCGCCGTCATCCGTCGCGACGTCGGCGGTCGACGGATCGTCCCCTGCCTCGATCAGCGTGTCGAGCTGCGCCACCAGGAACGGCACACGGTCGTCGCGCAGCAATGCGGACTGGCGACGCACGATCTCGAAGAAGCGAGCCACGTTGGCGATCCGCTCGTCGCCGGCCTGGCGCGCCTCCGCGGCAAGGTGGCCGAGCCAGCCGGATGAGCTGATGAAGTGGTAGAGCAGCTCACCGGTCGTGCGCTCCGCGCTGATGGCGCGATGGTGGTCGAGGCTTGCCAGCAGGCGCGCCACGACCTCCAGCGCACGGCGGCCGAACGGCGCCTTGTCGGGCTCGGCCGCCGCCGCGCGAAGCGCCGATTCGAGGCTGCTCCGGCGCCGGGAAGCTGCGTTGAGAGCAGTGGTCACATCGCGCGGGTCGAGCCCGAACAGCTCGGAGGTGGCGAGGTCGTAGCAGCTGACCGAGTCCTCCGCATCGTTGACCGCGCGCAGGAAGCTGACCAGCAGGCGCACCTCCGGCTGGCGGTACAGCCCGGCGGTGCCTGCGAAACGCCACGGCACGCGCGCCATGTTCAGCGAGCGCAGGATCGGATCCGCGTCCCGGTTGGTGCGCACCAGGACGGCGTGGTCCCCTGCCCGGCGGCCGGTTCGCAGGGAAGCCGCGATGCGCTCGGCCACCGCGTCCGCCTCGTCGGAGCCGGTATCGAAGGCCAACAGGTCGATCGGCGTCTCGAAACCGGCGTTGCGGCGACCGTGCGGGCGAGCGACCAGGCGCTTGTCGAGCCCTTCGCGGACCTCCAGCCGATCGGGGTCGTTGTGCCTGATCAGCCGATAGGCCGCATCCAGGATCGGCTGGACGCTGCGGAAGTTGTCTGCCAGGACCACGCTCGGCACCTTGGGGTAGGCCTCCCGGAAGCCGAGGATGTTGGACAGCGCGGCGCCACGGAAGCGATAGATGCTCTGGTCGTCGTCTCCCACCACGGTGAGGTTGGCGTTCGGCGAGCCGGCCAGCAGCTTGACGAGCTCGAATTGGGCGTGGTTCGTGTCCTGGAACTCATCCACCAGGATGTATCGATAGCGCTGCCGTTCGGACTCGAGGATGGACGGATGCTCGCGCAGCAGGCCGAGCGCTAGGCTGACCTGGTCCCCGAAGTCGATCCGGTCGTTGGCCCGCATCAACGCCTCGTACGCGGCATAGCAGGCAGCCAGCTCGGCGTGCTGAGCCGCCGTCTCCGCCAGCGCTGCGTCGTCCGGGGCCGCGGCGGCGGCGAGCGCCAGCGTCTCTGCCAGGGCAAGGTATTCCGCAGGAGCGACATCCTCGTCGCGCGCCCGGCTGATGAGCGTCACCAGCGCGTGCAGGAAGCGGGTGGGTTCGCCGAGCGGACGGTATCGGTCCAGCGGGAGCTCGAAGAGATGCTCCCGCATGAAGATCACCTGTTCGGCGCGGGACAGCACCGTCGAGCGATCCGAGAGGCCGGCCTCCAGCGCGTGCTCGCGCAGGAGGCGGTCGCCCCACGCATGAAAGGTGCTGATCACCGTGTCGGTGAACCCATAGGGCACCAGCTGATCGACGCGCTCGGTCATCTCGAGCGCGGCTCGATCCGTGAAGGTCAGCGCCAGGATCTCCGACGGCTTGGCTCGCTTCTCCGCGATGAGCCAGGCGATGCGCCGGGTCAGCACCGTCGTCTTGCCGGTTCCGGCTCCGGCCACGATCAGCAGCGGCCCATCGCCGTGGGTCACCGCCTTGCGCTGACGTGGCGTCAGGTCGGCCAGCAGCGGCGGCTGGATGCGCAGGTGCGGCCGCGGCGCCCGTGGTGGGGCGACCAGCTCCTCGAAGAATGGGATCTGGTTCGGGGACGGCACCACCGCTGGCATCTCTTCGATGGTAGCCGAGGTGGCATTCACCGGACGGTTATCGCCCGCTTACCGGACACCTCGTCTGTCGCATTGCGGGCAACGCGAACCCGTTACTCGGATCGAGCGGAGACGGCCCTTCGCAGCCGCAGGATGGCCTCGGCGTGCCGCCGCGTGGTCTGCAGCTGATCCCTGACCAGGCCGACCGAAAGAGGCCCTTCGCCTGCAACGCGGTCCAGCCGCGCCGATATCTCGGCCCACGCCGCGGGCGCGTAGTCGATGCGCGGCGCGACCTGCAGCAGGTCGCCGTTCGCGCGCAGCTGGTCCAGCAGCGCGGCAGGGATTCCCAGGCGAGCAGCAATGCTCTCGGCGGAAGGGGGTGTCGCGCCTGCCGCGCCCAGCACGGCCAGCAGCTGATCGATGCGCCGGCCCATCTCGGGATCGAGCCGCGCGTCCCTGCCCGCGAGCTGCACTCGATGCCCGTGCCGCACCAGCGTCCCCTCCCCGACCATGCAGTCGACGACGGTGCGCAGGTCGACGTCGCTGAGGCCTAGCGGCTGGCGGCCACGATGGGCGCTCGGTCGAGCAGGGTCGGCCGAACGCAGCTCGGCGATCACTCGGTCGACCCGCACGTCCGCTCGAAGCGGCTCGCGACGATGCAGCCGCCGCAGGGTTTCGAGCAGGCGGCGTTCAGCCAGCCGCCGCTGGCCGGGATCCATCGGTCCGTCGCTCACGACCGGCCCTGGATCAGCTGCTGGATGGGATCCGGCCAGCGTCCTCGAGAGCGATGTGGATCGCCTGTGCCTCCTCGCTCGAGAGTGCATGCGACGATCGACCGTGCTCCACGGGCTTGGCGAAGACGCGCGTCTGTCCTCGCCCATGCAGGCTGCTCAGGACGATCCCGTCGCGGCGGTCGTCGAGCAGGGCGATGACGAAGCTCTGGTCAGAGCCGGTGTCCTCGAAGGGATTGAAGCGCACAAGCCCGACGTGCTGCAGGCTGCCGCGCGAACGAGCCTCCATGGAGTCGTGCATCCGCGCCAGCTCCTCCATCTTGGTGCCCACCTCGACCACCTTGCCGATGTGTGCGTCGAGCAGCTGCTGCAGCGAACCGCCCTTGCTGTCGCTGAGCAGGGCCCGATAGGCATCGGCCGCGCGTCGCAGTCGCCTCGCCTGCACGATGGCGGTGATCGCGAGGCCGATGATGGCCACCAGCAGAACGCCCAGAACGAGCGTCAGGTTGTCCAGGATCGGGCGATTAAGGTCGGGCACGGGCGCTGGTATCATAGCCGCCCCGATCCGGTCGCCAGCGTCTCAAAACGGAGGTTCCATGGCCCGACGAGGCGGCAAGGCGGCAAACCGCCGCGACCGTCAAAAGCGCGCGCAGCGCAGAGCGCAGCAGCGCCCGGCGGACCCTGGCCGCCCGACCGGCGAGGTCGTGTCGGATGCGGTCGGGGACGCCGTCGAGGCGATGGCCGAGCGCCGTGCCGAGATGCCTCCTTCGCGCGCCGGCTCGCCCGCGCCCGGTGTCCATCGCGGCCCCAGGCCGGATCCGCGGTTCGCAGTGGCAGGGCCCTCGCGCCTCTCGGAGCGCGCCTCGGCGGAGTACCACTACGTGCGCAGCGACCTGCGCAACATCGCGGTCCTGGTGGTGGTGATGGCGGTGCTGCTGGGCGCTGCGGTCGTTGCGTTCAGCGTGCTGGGGATCGGACCCAGCTAGCCTCGGGACACAGCGAAGGGGCCTTGCGGCCCCTTCATCCGTCTGCGGAGGCCGGCAGCCCGACCGGCCAGGCAGCTACTTCTTCTTCGCAGGCGCCTTCTTGGCAGGTGCCTTCTTGGCAGGTGCAGCCTTCTTGGCAGGTGCCTTCTTGGCAGGTGCCTTCTTGGCAGGTGCGGCCTTCTTGGCAGGTGCGGCCTTCTTGGCAGGCTTCGTGTCGTGGTGGGACACCATCGATCCTCCATCTTGGTCCGGCCACAGTCGCGGACCCCGCGGCATCTTATCGCCCGGGGATGCCGTGGCGTTGACAATCGTAACCATCAGGCGCTTCGACGGAAGGGCGGGGCTCAGGTCACGTCCGCGGAGAGGTCCTTGTCCTCCATCTCCCACGCATGGTCGAGCGTGTGGAAGGCGGAATGCCGGATGAGGAACGGGATCGTCCACGACCGCATGGGTCGCTCGAACTCCCCGGCGTTGTAGGCTCGCATCGCCCCGACATAGGCCTCGCGATGCTGCCGCAGTCCGTCTGGGCTGAGCGCCGCGCCCTCCGGAATCCGCAGCCCGACCCGCGTGGCGAAGTCCTCGCTCTCGACGCGGATGGTGTGGCGGATGATGTGGTCGCGGTCGCGTCCGCCCCCGCGCGGACCCTTGCGCATGTCCGGTGAGACCCGCGCCGCGACGCCGTCGAAGAACGCCCAGCAGGCGCGCAACAGGGTGATCGCGCGGTCGAAGTCCGCATCGCTCATCGGCCCCTGCTCGGTCGAGGAGGGCGAGAAGGAGATGCCCCAGAAGTCGGTCGAACCGGTTCCAATCCTGTCCTCCACGATCTCGAGGCGCCCGGCGGCGTCAAACTCGCGTGCCATGCCGGCGAGGCCCGCTATCGGCCGGTAGCGGTCCCGATAGGACTCGAGCGTCTCCAGCGCGAGCTCGGCGCTCTTCGCGCCTCGACTCCATCCTGGCCAGTCGAGGCTGAAGGCCACCGACCGCTTGTCCCTCGTCCCGTGTTCGATCACGGTGCGGACGGGCGCCTGGCCTCGAGGCGTTTCAGCCATCGCGGGCCCTCCTCGCCTCCAGGCGCTGCCGACGCAGCCGCTGGATGCGCTCCCCGATCTGGGTCTCCATCCCCTGGTCGGAGGGCTCGTAGAAGACCCGGCCCGCCAGCTCGTCAGGCAGGTACTGCTGCTCGACATCAGCATCTTCGAAGTCGTGCGGGTAGAGGTAGCCCTTGCCGTATCCGTGCTCCTTCGCCAGGCGCCGATGGGCAGACGGGCGGAGGTGGAGCGGCACCGGCAGGCGGCCCTTCTCCTCCACCTCGGACAGGGCGGCGAAGTAGGCCGCCCCGACGCGGTTGGACTTCGGTGCCGAGGCGACGTAGCCAGCCGCCTGGGCCAGTGCGTACTGAGCCTCCGGCAGGCCGATCATCTCCACCGCCTGCATCGCCGCCACCGCGATCTGGAGTGCGCGGGGGTCGGCGTTGCCGACGTCCTCGCTGGCCGCGATCACGATCCGTCGCGCGATGAAGGTCGGGTCCTCCCCGGCCGCGATCATGCTCGCGCACCAGTACAGGGCGGCGTCGGGGTCGTTGCCGCGCATGCTCTTGATGAAGGCCGATGCCGCCTCGTAGTGCTGGTCGCCGACCCGGTCGTAGGCAAGCAGCCGCTGCTGCGCCGCCTCGCCGATCGCCTCGCGGTCGAGCCTGGCTCCCTTCCCGGCCACCGCGGCCGCCGCCTCGACGATGTTCAGTGCCTGTCGCGCATCGCCGCTGGCCAGCTCGAGCAGCACCGTCATGCCGTCGTCGGCGAGCGCAACCCGGCCCGCCAGGCCACGCTCGTCGGCGAGCGCGGCCTCGACGATCTGTCGCAGCTCGTCCGGACCAAGCGGCTCGAGGCGGTAGACGCGCAGCCGCGACAGCAGCGGCGAGTTGATCTCGTAGTACGGGTTCTCGGTGGTGGCCCCGATCAGCACGATCGTGCCGTCCTCGACGTGGGGCAGCAGCGCGTCCTGCTGGCTCTTGTTGAACCGATGCAGCTCGTCGATGAAGACCACGGTTCGGCCGCCTGCCTGCCGCAGCGCCTTGGCATCGGCGACGAGGGCACGGATATCCGCGACGCCGGACGTGACGGCGGAGATCGGCCGCCAGGTGCCGCCGGATCGATCGGCCAACAGCCGGGCGAGCGTGGTCTTGCCCGAGCCAGGCGGGCCCCACAGCACCATGCTCGGCGCATAGCCGGGCTGCACCACCTTGGTCAGGGCGCCATCGGCTCCGACGAGGTGGTCCTGGCCGATGAACTCCTCGAGCGTGCGGGGGCGCATCCGGGCGGCGAGCGGTGCGTCGCTCCCCGGCTGACCGTCGAAGAGCGGCTGGCTGACGGCCACGGGCTTACGCGGCATCGGTCGTCTCCATGGGCCGATTATGATGCCCGCCATGGAGCAGAACCTGCGCGTCCCCGGCCCGACCCCGCTTCCACTCGAGGTCCGCGAATCGCAATCGGCGCCGATGATCGACCACCGTGGCACCGAGTTCGGCGAGATGCTGCGCGAGATCAGCGCCGGCCTGGCAGGGCTGATCGGCACTTCCGGCGAGGTCCTCCTGCTGACCGGCTCGGGGTCAGGGGCGCTCGAGGCGGCGATCGTCAACACCCTGTCTCCCGGGGACCGGGTGCTGGCCGTCAGCATCGGCTCCTTCGGCGATCGATTCGCGTCGATCGCATCCGCCTTCGGAGCCCAGGTCGAGCGTTTCGAGGTGCTATGGGGATCCGCGGCCGACCCGGCCGCCCTGGAGGAGCATCTCGCGAGGCAGCCTGCCTATGCCGCGGTGCTGGTGACGCACAACGAGACCTCGACCGGCGTCACCAACCCCCTGCAGGAGCTGGCCCGGGTGATCCGGGCATCTGCGGGCGACCCGCTGCTGCTGGTCGACGGCATCAGCGGGCTGGGCGCCATGCCATTCGAGATGGACGCGTGGGGCATCGACATGGTGGTCAGCGCGAGCCAGAAGGCGTTCATGGCGTCGCCGGGGATCGCGATCGCCGCGCTCAGCGACCGGGCCTGGGCCGCTGCCGATGTGGCGCGGATGCCCCGCGCCTATTGGGATCTCCGCGAGGCGCGCAAGTGGGCGGAGAAGGGCCAGACGCCCTGGACCCCGGCCATTAGCGTCGTCTTTGGCCTGCGTGTCGGGGTCCGCCGCCTGGTGGCCGAAGGCCGCGAGCGGACGTGGGCACGGCATGCCGCGATCGCTGGAGCGGTGCAGGCCGGCCTCGAGGGGCTCGGCCTCAAGCTGGTGGCGGCGCCCCGCGACCGCTCGCACACCGTCACGGCGGCCTGGCTGCCCGACGGACTGGAGTGGGGACCCTTCAACGCGGCCATGCGCGCCAAGGGCCTGATCGTGGCGGGCGGCCAGGGAGCCTGGGTCGGCCGCATCCTGCGCTTCGGGCACATGGGCGCGGTGGGCATCGAGGAGATGAGCGACGCGGTGCGGGTCATGGGCGAGACGCTGGTCGAGCTGGGGCGCCCGGCAGAGGTCGCGTCGGCACTGCAATCGGTGGCCACTGTCTACGAGGCGAGGCTGGCAGCTCCCGTCGGCTGAGCCCTGGCCGCCGGCTCAGGCGCCTGGCTGTCGGCCGAACAGCGCTCGAAGGCGGCTGCGCACCGCCAGCCACAGCAAGGGGAGCTGGAGCCGTCCCCACGCTCGCTCCAGGCGGGCAATCGCCTCGGATGAGATCGAGCGGCCGGAATAGCTCTGCCACACCTTCCCATCGGCGATCTGGTGGATGTCGTCGCCGCTGCGTGGAATCTGCTCCTCGAGCCAGCCCGCGTACTCGTACACCGTCTCCGATGGTCGGCGCGCAACCCCAGCTCGGTCGGCGGCGAACGCCAGGCGTTGCCATTGGCGGTCGCCGGGCGCCAGGAATCGGAACCGATGCCGCCGCTGCAGCAGTCGCCACGCCGCCAGCAGCACGATCAGGCCGGCTATCGCCGCCAGCAGCCAGGCGTTCCCGGTGCGCGTATCGTCGGCCGGCTTTTCGGTCCCGGCCTGGAAGCCACCCTCGACCGGCTGAAGGGAGGGGAGGCTCGAGATCTCGCCGAGGTTCTTGCCTTCGAAGAGGTTCCGTCCCGCGTCGGCGCCGCCGGTCGGCAGGGGCACGGGTGGCACGATCCCCTCGCCGGGGGCGCGAACCAGCGGCGCGATCGCCTTCGTCGCCTCGAAGGTCTGCCAGCCGTACCCGGGGAAGAAGATCTCGGCCCAGGCATGGGCGTCACGATCGCGAACCTGGTAGATGCCGGGCTTGACCTGCTCGCCGGGCGCATAGCCGACCGCCACCCGGGCCGGGATGCCCAGCGTCCGTGCCATGACCGCCATCGCGGTCGCGAAGTATTCGCAGTAGCCCCGCTGCCCGCTCTTGTCGAACAGGAAGAAGTCGACCAGGTCGCGGCCAGGTTCCGAGGGGAGAGCAGCCACCGTCGCGTACGTGAAGCGAGCGCTGCGCAGATAGCTGGCCAGCGCCTCTGCCATATGGTACGGGTCGGTCGCACCAGCGGCGTCGACGACGCGGCGCGCCTCCTGCCTGGTGCGGTCCGTCACGCCATCGGTGCCCAGGTAGGCCCCAACGATCTCGGATGGGTACGCGGTACCCGCGCCGGCGAGCATGGCCCGCGTCGCAATAGAGATGTCCGCAGTGATCTGGTAGCCCTTCCCCGGATCGAGATTGACGGCCGCCTGCAGGGCTCCGAGCAGGGGCCGGCCGGCAGGCTCGTGGATGGTGAGCGGCAGGAACGCGGTGGTCGGGTAGGCCGGCGAGAAGACGTTGCGACCGGTCGTGCGCTGCATCTGGATGCTGACCGTCTCGACCGTGAACGTGCCCTCTGCCGGTCGCTCGGGCGTATAGCCGGGGAAGATGCGCGCACCGGCCGCGACCCGTCGGTTGGGTCCATCGCTGCTCGTCCAGCCGTGGCCGGTGTAGACGTCATAGGTGGCCGTGCGCATGTAGTAGGCCCGCGTCGCGGCGACCGTCATGACCGGCCCGTCTGAAGCGTCCCACTCGCCACGCACCGGGAGCGACGGCCCAAACGAGTTGCCCTGGATCCGCGAGTCGGCGCCGGACAGCCCGCCGAAGACGCCGTCCAGGTTGTTGCGCACGTCGGACCACAGGCCATCGAGGTTGTTCCAGACGCCGGTCAGGGGTGCGGCCACCGCGACCGTGGTCAGGATCCAGGCCAGCGCGACGCTGCCGATGATGAAGGTGACCCCGCTGCCCATGATGCGGCCTGGCACCTCGAGGTGCTCGGTGACGCCACGCTCCCGCCAGCTCTCCTCGCGCGTGAGGAGCGCGGTCCTCAGCCAGAGCAGGAGGGCGGCGATCGAGAAGAGGACGAGGTAGCCGAACAGCTGGGCGAGCGTGGCCCACATGTTGGCGATCAGCGCCACGCCGATGAGCAGCACCGTGTCGAGGACCCGATGGTGGCGGTACAGCGCATAGGTGGCGATGAAGGCAGTCACCCACATCAGCACCCCCAGGCCGACGGCGTAGGGCGACAGCTGCGGCGCGAATCCCCTGTCGACCACGATCCGCGTCCAGTCGAGCGCGTCGCCGCGCAGCAGCATCAGCCGCCCGAGCGCGTCCGCTTCGGGGTGGAATTGACCGCCCACGCCCGACAGCACGACGCCGGCGCCGATGATTGCGCTCAACGGGAGCACCACCGCCACGCTCAGCCGCGACAGCCCGAGCAGGGCGGCCGTGATCGCAGCGAAGGTCGCCACCGGCAACAGGAAGTCGAGCCCATTGAACCAGTCGGCACGCTGGATCGACCAGCCGAGGGACAGCAGCATGACCAGGATGAGGGCCAGGCTCCACCAGCCCTCACGCGGCTTCAGGTAGCGCCGCACCAGCTCAGGCACGCGATCGCTCCCGGATGGCGGGGCGGTGCGCCCCGATCGCTCGACGGCCAAGCACCGCCGACAGGTCGTCGCCCTCTCGAATCAGGTGATGTGCGACGTCGTACTCCGCCAGCGCGTGCCGCACGGCGGCCAGCTCGGCCCGGCTCGCGTCATCGTCCTGTCCAGCAAAGCTGAACCGATCGAGCAGGACGACGATGGTCCCGATCCCCCGCCGCCGCAGCACGGCCAGGGCTCGCACCCATTCGCGATCGGTCGAGCCGGTCACAATCGACAAGGTCATCCCGCGTCTCAGCTGGGGCAGCGTGGCGAGCACCACCTCCGCCAGCGGCTGGGAGCCATCGGCCTGCACGTTGGCCAGCAGGTGCAGGATCTTCTGCTCCACCCGCGTCCCCCGATCCGGGCTGATGTGCTGCTGGCGACGTGAGGTGACGGTGATGCCGACTGCCCGATTCTCGCCCAGGGTGTGGATCGCGATGGACGCGGCGGCGCTGATCGCCGTCTCGACCGAGCTGGTTTCCGCGGGCCCGGCATGTGCGGATCGGTCAAGGTCGAGGAGGAGCCACAGGTCGGCTGCCTGCTCGAGGTCGAACTCCTTCACGTACAGCTCGCTGTGGCGCACCGAGCTGAGCCAATGGATCCGGTTGATGGCATCGCCATACACGTAAGGACGCACCGTGCTGACCAAAGGTGTCGCCGCCTCGTAGCGGCGCCGCGAGGGCGTGCTCCCGTCGACCGGCGACGGCGGCAGGCGCCAGTGGGGCAGCGGGAAGACCCTGGGGAAGACGACGATCCAGGTCGGGCGACCGACCACCATCTCGCTTGAGAACAGGCCGAATGGATCGCCGGTCCGCACCCGCAGGGCGCCGAGTCGGAAGCTGCCGCGGCGCACCAGCTTCACCTTGGCAAGCCATTGGCGGCTGCCGCGGGCCCGCACCCCGACCACTCGCCCGGGGAGCGGCGCCGGGAGGGTCGAGTCGTTCGCCAGCTCGACCCAGGGCTTGCTCCAGCGCGCGTCGTTGTCGAGCCGGTAGACCGCCTCGAGCGAATCGCCGACCTGGCTCTGCGGATTCCGGACGTGGTAGCCGGCGCGCAGCCCACGCAGCCCGCGCCGGGCGTACCAGCGCGCCGCAAGGAGGAGGATGGCGAGCAGGTAGACAAGGAAGAAGAGGAAGTCGAGGCCGGTGCTGAAGGCGGCGACTAGCAGCGCGGTGCCGAAGAACACGAGTCGGAGCTGCCGGGAGAGGCCCATGGCCGTTGTCAGCGGGTGCGGACGGGGGCGCTGGCGCTCGGATCGCCGATCGGGACCTGGGCCAGCAGCTCGCGCACGATCCCGTCCGGATCGACATCGCGCAGTGATGCCTGGCTCTTGACGATCAACCGGTGGCCCAGCACGGCCACGCCGAGCTGCTTGATGTCATCGGGGATCACGTAGTCCCGCCCGTCCAGCGATGCCAGCGCCTGTCCCGCGCGGTACAGGTTGAGCGAGCCTCGCGGCGACGCCCCCAGGTACACGTCCGCATGGTCGCGGGTGGCACCGACCAGCCGCACGATGTACTCGGCCACCGTCTGGTCGACATAGATCTCCTTGACCGCGGCCTGCATCTGCCGAAGCTCGTCGAGCTCGAGCACCTGCGGCAGCTCCTCGATCGGATGCTTCCGCTTCTGCTCGTCGAGGATCACGATCTCCTCCATGGCCTTCGGGTAGCCGAGGCGCAGCCGGAGCATGAAGCGGTCGAGCTGCGCCTCCGGCAGGGCGAACGTGCCCTCGTATTCGATCGGGTTCTGGGTCGCGATCACCAGGAAGGGCGACGGCATCAGGTGGCTGATGCCGTCGATCGTGGCCTGCCGCTCCTCCATGCACTCGAGCAGCGCGCTCTGGGTCTTGGGCGTGGCTCGGTTGATCTCGTCGGCCAGGACCACCTGGGCCATGATCGGGCCGGGCCGGAACTCGAACTCTTGGGTCTTCTGGTTGAAGATCGAGAGGCCGGTCACGTCAGACGGCAACAGGTCCGGCGTGAACTGGATGCGCCGGAAGGAGCAGCCGATGCTGCGGCTCAGCGCCTTGGCCAGCATCGTCTTGCCGACCCCCGGGACGTCCTCGATCAGGATGTGCCCCTCGCACAGCAGCGCGACCAGCGCCATGCGGACTTCGACGTGCTTGCCGATGATCACCCGCTCGACATTCGCGACAACGCGCTCTGCCGATTCCTGGACGCTCTTCACGTTTGGCTTCCCCTGCTCGGTGGACCGGCCGTCAGCCAGTTGCAATCACAATACCCCAGCCGCACTGCGCCTGGTTCACCGGCCATCGATCAGGCGCCGGCGGCCAGCTTCAGCCACTCGGCCATCACCGCGCCACCGATCGGCGCTGCGTGCCCCGACCCGGTCCCGCCGCCCTCGACGATCACCGCGATCGCGATCGACGGAGCAGCGCCTGCCTGCGCCGGCGCAAAGCCGATGAACCAGGAGTGCGGCTTGAGCCCCGGCCCCCGCTCGGCTGTGCCCGTCTTGCCGGCGGTCTGGATACCGGACACGCCGAAGCGCGAGACCGCGCCGGCGCCGGCGTACAGGCGGCCGAGCGGACCCTCCACCGCATCGATCATCGCCGAGCGCACCTGCGCGGCCGCCTGCGGCGAGATGGCGCGATTCCCCCCGCCGGGCGCATAGGTCTCCAGCACGGTCGCCGACGGCCCGGCCCCGGGTGCGGGGGCGTGGCTGCGGAGGTCGCGCACCACGTACGGATGAGGCACCGTGCCATCGTTGGCGACCGAGGCCGCCAGCAGCGCCATCTGCATCGGGGTCACGGATACGCGCGACTGCCCGAACGCGGCGCTGGCGAGGTCGACCCGGTCGCTGAACGGGGCGCAGCCGCCATCGGCCTGGGCCGAGACGAATGACGGGTCGACCGGCAGGCCGCGCGGATCGCTGCCGATCGTCAGCCCCGAGCAGAAGCCGAAGCGGCGCGCGTAGTCGAGGTAGCGATCCGGCCCGAGGTCGAGGCCGACATGGGCGAAGTAGATGTTGCTCGACACCTGCAGCGCCTGCGACAGGTTCCAGAGAGCTGGCTTCACTGCTCCGAGGTCGTGTTCCCGGATGGTGAAGCCCTCGACCACGAAGCCGTCGACCTCCTGCTGTGGCTGGTCGGGATAGGTCGTCTCCGGCGTCAGGACGCCCGCGTCGAGCGCGGCGCCGGTGGTCAGCACCTTCATGATCGAGCCGGGCGTGTAATGGCCCTGGCGGCCGCGGTCCAGGAACGGGTTGCTCCCCGCGGCGGCAACGGCGTCGAACGCAGCCTGGGCGGTATCGGGATTGCCCGAGAAGCCGGTGGCGTCATAGGTCGGGGAGGAGACCATGGCCAGGATCGCGCCGCTGCGCGGGTCGATCGCCACCACTGCGCCCACGTTGGCGCCAAGCTGGGCGGCGGCAAAGTCCTGCAGCCGGCGATCGATGGTCAGCGTCAGGTCGTGGGGATCGGGCTGTCGAGCCATGATGTCGTTGACCAGATCGCGGAGCGGGTTCGGGTCGCTCCGCCCGGTGAGCAGGTCATCCCATCCGCGTTCGAGCCCGGTCGCGCCGAAGCGCAGGCTGGCGTAGCCGATGAGATGGGTGAAGGCCGGGTCCAGGTAGGTGCGGCGGCTGATGCCGTCGACCACCGCGCTCGATGCGAGCAGCTGCCCCTGCGCGTCGAAGATCGAGCCGCGCGGCAGGCTGCGACGCGCGGCGATGACCTGTGGATTGTCCTGGCGCACCGCAAGCGCCTGCGCGTCAAGCACCTGCCACCACGCCAGGGCGCCGGAGACGCTGGCGAAGGCCAGCACGAGGTACAGCGACAGGCGCCGGATGTTGGTGGCGATCACGGTCCGCGCCCCTCGAGCTGCGCATCGACCGTGGACCGGTGGCTGATGGCGAGGAGCAGCCCGACCACCACGAAGCAGGCCAGCAGGCTCGAGCCGCCATAGCTCAGGAAGGGGAACGTGATCCCGGTCAGCGGCACGAGCTTCACGTTGCCGGCCGCGATGATCAGCGTCTGGAGGCCCAGGCTGACGGTCAGGCCGACTGCCAGCATCGAGCTGAAATCATCCCGCGCCAGGATCGCGATGCGGAGGCCCCGGAACACGAACACCATGACCAGCGCCAGCACCGCGAAGGCGCCGATCAGCCCCAGCTCCTCGGCGATCGCGGCGAAGATGAAGTCGGTCGGCAACGCCGGGATCGGGAGCCTGCCGGAGATCGTCGGCAGACCCTGTCCGAGCCCCTCGCCGAACAACCCGCCACGGCCGAACGCGTAGAGCGCCTGGACGGTCTGGTAGCCCGCGCCACTGGGGTCGATGAACGGGTCGAGCCAGTTGTCGACGCGGATGCGGACGTGGCCGAACAGCTTGTAGGCCACGAATGAACCCCCCAGGAACAGGAGGATGCCGAGCAGCACATAGCTGCGGCGCCCGGTTGCCACGAACAGCATCGTCAGGAAGATTCCGAAGAACAGGAGGGCGGTGCCGAGGTCGCGGCTGATGACCACGATCAGCATCACGATCACGAAGATGGCGATCATCGGCAGCAGGTAAGGCAGCGGCGGGACACGCAGGGGACCGATGCGGGCGCTGGCGCCGGCCAGCAGCGTCCGCTTCTCGGCCAGGTAGCCGGCGATGAAGATGACCAGCACGATCTTGATCGCCTCACCCGGTTGGAAGCCGATCGGCCCGAGGAAGATCCAGAGCCGTGCTCCATTGACCTCCCGTCCGAACAGGAAGGTGAGCACCAGCAGCAGGGTGCCGGCGAGCGCCCAGCTGTACTTGTAGTGGCGCAGGATGCGATCGTCGCGAAACCCCACCGCCACCAGCACCATGGCGGACACGCCGACGCCGAACCAGAGCAGCTGCGTGGTCGCCATGCCGAGCTGCGCACCGAAGACATCGGTGCCCAGCAGCTCCTGTGGCAGGCGGTTGAGCATCACGATGCCGACGCCTCCGACCGCCGCCACGCACGGCAGCAGGAGCTGGTCGCCGCGGTTGCCGGCCAGGCGCAGCCCGATGTGGGCCGCCAGCATCAGTCCGACGTAGGCGATCGCCACGCTCATCGGTCCGGGATCGAGGGTCCCGGTCGACGCGATGCGGGTCACCAGGAAGCCGAGCGGCACCAGGATCAGCAGCGGGAGGAGCAGCCGAAGCTCGAGGGGGCGCGGGACGGCGCGCATCAGCGCTCCAGCCGCATCCGAACCCGCCCGATGGTCAGCTCATCGCCGAAGGACAGGGCCACCGCGCGATCGATGGCATGCCCGTTGACGTAGGTGCCGTTGGTGCTGCCCTGGTCCTCGATGAACCAGCTGCGTCCCCGGAAGGTCAGCATCGCGTGGCTGCCGCTGACGAAGTCGTCGTCGATGAAGATGGTGCTGTTCACGTTGCGCCCGATGGAGTTGATCGGTCCCAGTGCAATGCCCGTGCCGGCCGGCGGCTCGTTGTCGGGGGACTCCATCACCGTGAGACGACCGATCCCCGACTGGCTTGCCATCTGTGTCACTTCCGCGCTGCGCAGATCCCGCAGCAGCGATCGGGCGAAGCCGAATAGGAGGAGGTACAGGAGACCGACGAAGCTGAGCTGCAGGACCAGCAGCAGGATCCTCAGGACCTCGCCGGTCATCAGCCGGTCTCGAACTCGCGGACCTGGAACTCGATCCGGGTGCTGCCGATCTGGATCGAGTCGCCTGGACCCAGCGCCACCTCGCTGACCTGCTGGCCGTTGATCCATGACCCGTTCCGGCTGCCGAGGTCGGCGAAGCTGTAGGCGCCGTGCTGCAGCTTCAGCTGGCCGTGATGGCGGCTCACTTCCGGATCGTCCACGATCACGTCGTTGTCGCTGGCCCGGCCGATGCTGATCAGCGCCGCCCCCAGGTCGAAGCGCACCTGCGGCGCGCCATCGGTCCGCACCAGCAGGTAAGCGCGCGATGCCGAATCGGGCGGCGCGACCTCGTGGCCGGCACGAGCCAGGACCATGGTCTGATCCGATGGCGGCGCCGGAACCTGCTCCGGGATCCGCTCCCCCGCGTCGTCGACCACGTTGGCCGCCACGCGCACGTCGCCGCGCGGCACGCTGGGATCGGCGACGAGGTGCACTGCCGGCCGCGCCACCAGGTGGTACCGCTCGCGCCGGGCTCGTGCCATGGCGCCGTGCGCCAGGTCGTCCTCGAGCGAGCCGCGGTATGACTCAAAGGATGCGTAGTCGGTCGGATGGAGGTGCAGGTCGTAGCGATTCGGGACGATCACCCCGGCGGCGCCGAAAGACTTGCCGCTGTCCATCGCGCGCTCGATGCGCTTGGTCATCACGACCGGCTGCAGCTTCGCCCCAAGGCGCCCCGCAGGCGCCTCGAACAGCCGCTCGAGGAACGCCTCGAGCCGCGAGAGAATGCCCACCCGCCGATCCTAGCACGGGCCGCCGCCCGCTTCGCCGGGGCGACCAGCGGGGTACCAACGGCGCCGGCCGGGGTACCAATGTGCCTGTGGGGAGAAGCCGCGCTCGCTCGGTATACTCGATTTCCCTGAGAGTTCTTCCAGAAGACCGGATGCCCGATATGGCCACGATGCCCGACGCCCTGACCGAATCGTTCTGCGAGCGGTGCGGGACTCGCTACGAGTTCGCTGCGCCGCCTCGCGTCACCCCCCTGCACCGCACGCGGGGGCTCATGTCAGGACTCAAGAACTACATCCTGAGCCAGGACTCGCTATCGGATGCACTTGGCGATGCCATGCGCTCGCAGGCGGAGGGGCTGGCAGCCAAGCAGCTGGAAGCATTCCACGAATCTTTCAACTTCTGCATCGACTGCCGCCAGTACACCTGCACCAACTGCTGGAATGAAGCCGCGGGACGCTGCCAGAGCTGTCAGCCGCTCACCGATGCCGAGGCCATGGCCAAGCGCTTCGCAACCACGCTGGGCACGGTTCCGCCGGACTTCGGGGTATCGTTCGAGTCTGCAACGGGCACATCGGGTGAGCAGTCGCGGGAGGGCGTCGCCTGGCCAGCTGCAGATGTGATCGAGCCCGAGCCTGAGCCGACGCCGCTCCTGACGTGGCTGCAGCCGGATGCTGCGCCCGAGCCTCTCGTCAGTGAGCCGGAGCCCGAGCCGGTTATCGTCGAGGCGGAAGCCGAGCCCGAGCCGGTTGTCGTCGAGGCAGAAGCCGAACCCGAGCCGGTTGTCGTCGAGGCGGAAGCCGAGCCCGAGACGGTTGTCGTCGAGCCGGAGCCCGAGCCGATCGTCGTCGATGCCGAAGTCGAGCCAGAGCCGGAGCCGGTGCCATTCGTCACCTGGCTGCACCCGGAAGTCGAGCCCGAGCCCGTGGCCGAGCCCGAACCGGAGGTCGTCGTAGCCGAAGCCGAGCTGGAGCCCGAGCTCGTCGAAGCAGAGGCAGAGGCGACGGTCGAGCCAGACCCCGAGCCCGAGCCTTACCGCCCGCTTCGGCCGGTCACCGACACGTTCATGCACTACCCACGCGCAGTTCCCGTAAGCGAAGAGCAGGTCGCGGCAGAAGCCGACCTGGCTGCAGCGGCCGAGATCGATGCAGAGACCCTCGCCGCTCGCCGCGCCCAGCTGGACCTGCTGGGGCTGGGGGATCCTGGCCAGGGGCCGGTGGGTCCGGCCCGGCCGGTGGTCCTTCCCTATCGGTCGGGCGGTGCAGCGACACGGGACGGAGCCCGGCTGGCCGCTGTGGCCGCGGCAGCTGGCGGTGCGTTCTGGGATGCCTCGGCGCGCGAGGTAGCCGGCGCCATCACCGAGATCGGCGTCCGGAGCTGTGGACATTGCGAGCTGTCGCTCTCTGCGACCGCCCGATTCTGCCGCCGCTGCGGCACGCCGCAGTCGCAGTCGGCCTAGTCCCCCTCGCCGCTGCTCTTGGTGGCGCCGCCGCCTGACGGCGCATCCGTCTTTCCAGCAGTGCTCGAGCCGCTCTCCTTGGCAGGCGTCGACGACGAGCTGGCGTCCCCGGACGACGAGTCGCCTGCGGCTCGGCTCCCACTTCCGACGCTCCCTGATGAGGACGAGCGCGAATCGGTCTTGTAGAAGCCGCTGCCCTTGAAGATGATCCCGGTCGGGTGGACAACCGGGCGGAGCTGACCGCCGCACAGCTCACACTCCGTCGGCCCGTCCTCGAGCATGGAGTGCACCAGTTCGGTGATTACGCCGCAGCTGCGGCATTGGTAGTCGTATGTCGGCACGGATATCCGCTCCGCCGGTTGGCGGAGTCTCCTGAAGCGAAAGAGGCGCGGACCGGCTGGTCCGCGCATCGAATCATGGCAGGGGTCTGGAGGCGGCGCAACGCACCACCAGGTCAGGCGTTCGAGACCCGGGCAGCGAGACCGGACAGCCATTTCCTGCTGGGCGCGGGACGTGCGTGGCTGGAGTCCTCGGTCAGGAGCCGAGCGACACCATGAAGGTCGGCGCTCATCCGCTCCTTGGGGAACTTCATGATCATGGGCATGCCCTCGTTGGCGGCTGCGACCGCCTTCGGCCCGTTCGACACGATGGTGGCGCTGACCGGCCTGCCCAGCGCGTCCGCGATGTCCTTCATGCTCACGCCGTGGTTGGCGCGATTGACGATCACCCTGACCACGTCGCCGAGCCCCACCTCGCGCGCGACGTCCAGGAACTGGGCCGCATTGCGGATCGGTCCGACCTCCGGCGTGACGATCAGAAAGATCTCATTCGAGATGGCCAGCATCGCCATCGTCCGGTCGTCGTAGCTCGGATGGTTGTCGATCACGACGTATGAGTAGTGGGCCTTCGCCCATCGCACCGCGGCCAGCAGCAGGTCGACATCGACCCGCACCGACTGGGCCGGATTGTTGCCCCAGGTGATGACGTTCAGGCCGCTCGCCTCGTGGATGCCGACGACGTGCTCGAAGGCGGTATCGGTCCATTCCTCGGGGGGCGAGTCCGCCAGGTCTGCCAGTCCCATCTTGTATGGAACATCCAGGACGCTGGTCACGTTGCCAACGCCGACGTCCGCGTCCAGCAGGCACACGCTGGCACGCGTCTGCTCGCGCAGCGAGACAGCCAGGTTCACCGCGATGGTGGTCTTGCCGACCCCGCCCTTGGGCGCAAAGATGCTGACCACGTGGCCTTCGCCGATGGTGTTGCCCTCGGCCCCCTTGGTCTCGTCCCACTGGCCCTGCTCATTGGGCACCGCGCGGTTGTATCGGATCAGGAGTGCCTGCAGCCGATAGACCAGCGCCTCGGCGGGAACCGGCTTCAGCGCGTATTCATCCCGCGTGGCGTGCGCGTTCGAACCGGTGGCGTACGCGGGCGGCTCGTCCTGGAAGATGAGGAGCGTCGGGACCGGGGTCGAGCCATGGAGCTGGGCATACAGATCTCCCGCGGCGGCCAGGTCGCAGTCGAGGACGGCGAGGTCGAGCGGCTGCCCACTCGCGAGGCGCTTGGTGACTCCCGTCTCGTCGGTCAGGACCTCGAAGCCGGCGAGCTTCAGAGCCTCGACGTACGAATTCTGGTCACCGTCCAGCGCGAGCAGGACCGTAGGTCGCTCCATAGTCTTCCTTCCGATGGTGGGGTGCGGTGCGGAATGGCACCACTATCGGTCGGGCGGCGGCACAGGGAAATGGGACTGGAGCCTATCCGGCGAGGGCCAAAGGTACTCCCCGGCGCTCAGGCCCCGCGGGCCATGCGCATGCCGCATTTGGGGCAGTAGAACGCGCCTGTCCCGGATTCGAAGCCGCAGTGCTCGCAGATCGCCCCACCGCGCTCGCCGATCGAGGTCGCCCGCGCGGCCGCCGCGACACCCAGGCTGCGGCCGGTCGCGCGCACCTGCTGGTACAGGGAGCTGAGCAGCCGCTGGCCGATGCGCTCGGTGTCGCCGCGCAGCCCCTTGCCTCCCCAGCCGATGACGGCCCGCACGATCAGGTCGCCGGACAGCTCGTCCCAGTGACTGGCGAGGCCTCCGACGATGGCGTTGTAATCGGGATAGCCGGTGGTATCGACCTCGCCGTGCAGCAGGGCGCACGCGAAGGTGTCGACCGTCATGTCCAGGGCATCGGTCGATTCGAGCACGTATAGCGCGTGCAGGGCGGTGGGGCTGACCGTCGAGCGGGCGGCGATCCACTGCTGCAGCTGTGGCAGCCGCTCGATGGTCGGCGCGGCGTTGGCAAGCTCCGGGCTGACGGGCTCGAGCACCTCGACCGGTCCGATGGCGAGCGGCTCGACCACCGACGGCAGCATCGCCTGCATCTGCGGATCTGCCGGCATGCGCAGCCCGTCGCTGCTGCGGGCCATGAAGGTCAGCTTCAGGCTGAACTGCTGTGCCGTGATCTCCTCGTGCATCGGCGTCGGCGGGGACGGGGGCGCGTCGTCCTTGTTGCGATTGCGCCTGAGGAAGGACATGCCGGCGATTCTAGCAGCGCTCCCTGGGGGGTCCGCGATAGGCCGAATGGCCGCCGGCGGCGGTTTTCAGGCGCCGACGAGGAGCTTGAGCTCTGCCTCGAGCTCCGCCAACCGCACCCGCTCGCGCTCCACCACCGCAGCCGGCGCGCGCTGCGCGAAGTCGCCTGCCAGCAGCGCCCGCAGCCGCTCGATACCGCGACGGAGATGGGCCTCGTTGGCCGCACGGTGAGCTCGCGCCCCCTCGGTCTGGATGGCCTCTACCCCGAGCCACGCGGCGGCGTCCGGGGTGGATGCGACGAGGTCCGGCCGTTCATGGTCATCTCCGGGATCGCGCACCTCGACCGGACGGACGTGCGCCAGGGCCACCAGGTAGTCGAGCCCGCCCTCGATCGCGACGCGCGCCTCCGACGTGGCGGGCACCACGACCAGCGGAAGCCAGGCGGACGCTGGGGCGCCGGCCTCCGTGCGCAGGTTGCGAACGCCGCGGACGAGCTCGGTCAGCATCGCAGCCTCCGTCTCCGCCTTCGAGTCGCGAGGTCCGGGCGACGGCCAGCGGGCGCTGATCAGCAGAGGCGGCCGGTCGGCCGCGTCGGGCAGGCTCGCCCCCAGCGCGGACCAGATCTCCTCGGTCACGAATGGCATCACGGGGTGCAGCAGCCGGAGCAGAGTGGCCAGTACATCGGCGGCCGACAGCCAGGCGCGGGCTCGTTCTCCATCGGTCGCCTCGGGCCGACGCAGGTCGACCTTGGCCATCTCCAGGTACCAGTCGCAGAAGTCGCTCCAGGCGAACTCCTGGATCGAGGCCGCATACACCGACAGGTCCAGCTCGTCGAGCTGACGGGTGGCGCGCTCGGTCACTTCGGCCAGCCGCGACCCGATCCAGCGCTCCGCCAGGCCGGCGTCCCCCTCCGGCGCCGCCAGCGCCTCTGGACGCGCGCCCAGCACGAAGCGCGCTGCGTTCCACAGCTTGTTGGTGAAGTTGCGCGCCCCGTCCAGCTTGCCGGTGGTGATGCGCTGGTCGGCGCCCGGCGTGGTGCCCACCGTCAGCGCGAACCGCAGGGCATCGGCGCCGATCTCGTCGATGACCTCCAGCGGGTCGACCGTGTTGCCCTTGGTCTTGCCCATCTTGACGCCGCCATCGGCGCGCACCAGTCCATGCAGGTAGACGGTGTGGAAGGGCTCCACATCGGTCAGGAACAGGCCGAGCATCATCATCCGCGCGACCCAGAAGAAGATGATGTCGTACCCGGTCTCCATCACCGAGGTCGGGTAGAAGCGACGCATGTCCGGCGTGTCGTCGGGCCAGCCGAGCGTGCTGAACGGCCACAGGCCGCTGCTGAACCAGGTGTCGAAGATATCGGTCTCCTGTGTCAGCTCGGCCGCCGGTCGGCCGCAGGTCGAGCAGGCGTCCGGCCCGCGCTCGGCGTCGGTGACGGTGATGTGGCCGTCCTGGCAGTACCAGGCCGGGATGCGGTGCCCCCACCACAGCTGTCGCCCCACAGCCCAGTCGCGGATGTTGTCCATCCAGTGCGCGTAGACCTTGGTGAAGTGCTCAGGCACGATCCGGGTCCGCCCTTCGCGCACCGATGCCAGGGCCCGCTCCGCGAGTGGCCTGGTGCGCACGAACCACTGCACCGACAGCCGCGGCTCGATCACGGTCCCGCACCGATCGCAACGCCCGACCACCATGGCATGCGGGCTCTCGGCCTCCAGGTCGCCCATCGCTCGCAGCTCGTCGACGATCCGTGCCCGCGCCTCGAAGCGGTCAAGCCCGGCGAACTGACCGCCCTGCTCGTTGATGCGAGCTTCCTCGTCGAGCACGTTGATCGCGGGCAGCCCGTGCCGGCGCCCAGTCTCGTAGTCATCGGGGTCGTGGGCGGGGGTGATCTTGACCGCGCCCGTGCCGAAGTCACGCTCCACCACGGGGTCGGCGATGATCGGCAGCCGGCGGCCGAGGAAGGGCAGGATCGCCTCGCGGCCGACCAGCTCTCGGTAGCGCTCATCCACCGGGTTGACGGCCACCGCGACGTCTCCCAGCACGGTCTCCGGACGGGTCGTGGCGACCGCGATCCAGTGATCGGGATCGGGACTGCCGTCGCCGCGCGCCAGGTGGTAGCGGATCGTCCACAGCGTCCCCATCTCCTCGCGCGGCACCTTTTCGAGGTCGCTGATCGTGGTCCGGCAGCGGGGGCACCAATTGACGAGCGCCTCGCCGCGGTACACCAGGCCGGCGTCGTGCAGGCGCTTGAACGCGGTGCGCACCGCCCTCGCGCTCATCGGATCCATCGTGAAGCGGTTGCGGGTCCAGTCGGCCGACGCGCCCAGGCGCCGCATCTGCAATCCGATCACGTCCCGCGTCTCTTCCATGAAGCGCCACATGCGCTCCAGGTAGCGATCGCGACCCAGCGACTCCCGCGTTTCCCCCTCCTCGGCGATGATCTTGTCCAGCACGAACTGCGCCGCGATGCTGGCGTGATCGACCCCCGGCAGCCACAGGGTGTCGTCGCCGCGCATCCGGTGGTACCGGGTCAGCATGTCCTCCAGCGTCACGAACAGGGCGTGCCCCACGTGCAGCGATCCGGTCACGTTGGGAGGCGGCATGGTGATCACGAAGTGCTCGGCGCCTGCCGGCGATTCGGCGACAGGCGTGAAGGCGCCGCTCGCCAGCCAGCGCTCGTAGATCGCCGGCTCGACCTCGGCCGCTGCGTAGCGAGGCGCCAGCTCGCGTCGCTCCGTCATCGATCCTGCCTCCGTGCCCAATACAAAACCCGCTCGCCGAAGGACGAACGGGTCGTGGTACCACCTTCGTTCGGCGACATCGGTTCAGAAGCCGATGGCGCCCTCGCTGCCGCGTTATCGGGCGGACCCGTCCGGCTCGCGTGCGACCTTCTCCCTCTCGTGCCGGGGCGGGCTTTCAGCCTGTGACCCGCCGTCTCTCGCGGT
The DNA here is from genome assembly GCA_030853945.1 of Chloroflexota bacterium. Taxonomy (GTDB): domain Bacteria; phylum Chloroflexota; class Limnocylindria; order QHBO01; family QHBO01; genus CF-167. The sequence continues at coordinate 2,326 of JALYUB010000027.1, read as the reverse complement.
CGATGGAGGGGTACTCCTCACGGTCGTCGCCGTGGGCGGGAGTCTAGCAGCCGGTCGTCCCGACGTCAGCCCTTGCCGCGTGGGATCTTGACGCGCAGGGTCCCATTCTCGCCGTCGATCTGCACCGCCTCGCCCTCGATCGAGCGGATCGCACCGGCCATGTCGAATCCGGCGATATGGATCGCGGTGTACACGAAGTCGCCGCCAGGCCCGAGCGCCAGGGCGACGCTCCGGATCCCGGTGACGCGTTCGAGCGACTGCTTGAGCGAGGTGATCGCACCAAAGCTGCTCAGGCCATGCACTTCGATCGCGGTGGCCTCCTCCTCCCCCTGCGGCGCATGGGCCTCGGGGGAGTCACCGGCCTGCTTGTTGAGCTCGGCCAGGCGCTCCGCCATGGCCGGTGCGGCCCATTCGGACGGGACCGAGCCGGGCTCCTTGCCAGCCGCCGCGTCGGGAGCGTCCGCAGAGGCAGCCTTGGCGTCCACGGCCGCGCGAATGTGCTCGGGCGCGGCCGGCATGCGGCCGGCGATGGCCGCGAAGGCGGCTGGATCGTTGACCCCGGCGAGCTCCTTCAGGAACACGGCCGTGTCGCGTTCGTACGCGCCGGCCCGGTCCAGCAGGGCGGCCCGCTCGGCATCGCTGCTGGCCGACAGCTCGGCCAGTTCCCGGTCCAGCTGTTCGCGGCGACCGGTCACCCTCCCGCTGGCCTCCGCTCGAATCCGCTCGATCTCCGCCCGCTCCCAGGCGCCGGTACCGTTGATGTCGGACTCGGCACGCTCGCGCAGCGTCGCCTCGCGCTCCGCGCGCCTGGCATCGAGCAGTGCGGTTTCCACGTCGGCGGCGGCCTGCAGCTCGGCCAACGTGGTCTCGCGGGTGGTCTCCACCACGCGTCGCATCGCGTCGACCAGGCTGGTAAGGAACTCGGGAGCGGCCGACGCGGTTGGCTGGGTGTCGCCCTGCTCGGCGACGGGCTTTTCCGGCGAGCCACCGGGAGTAGAGGCTGGGCTCATCTGCTCATCGATCCCTTGCTTTGTCACGACCCCCTCGCCGGCTCGCCCCGGATGAATTCAGGTCAGGCAGATTCCTCAACCCGCTCGACCGCCCGCTCCTTGGCTGCGCTTCGGCGACGTGGCTCGGCATCGTCGGTCTCGGTCAGCAGGATGGGTGGCTGCCCGCGCTCGATCGTCTCCGCGGTGATCACGACCTTCTTGACATCGGTCCGCTCGGGGATGTCGTACATGACCTCGAGCAGCGCCTCCTCGACGATCGTGCGCAGCGCCCGGGCACCGGTCTTGCGGTCGAGGGCCAGGCGCGCCGTCGCCTCCAGTGCCTCGGGCGTGAAGACCAGCTCGACGCGGTCGAGCGACAGGAACTTGGCGAACTGGCGGGTGACCGCGTTCTTCGGCTCGGTGAGGACCTTGATCAGGTCGTCCTTGACGAGCGCGGCCAGCCCGACCACGACCGGCAGGCGACCGACGAACTCGGGGATCAGCCCGTACTTGAGGAGGTCCTCGGGCATCAGCTGGTCCATCAGCCGGCGGCGCTCCTCGCGCGACTTCTGCGCCTGGGAGCCGAAGCCGATGCCACGCTTCCCGACTCGCTCTTCGACGATCTTCTCGAGCCCTTCGAAAGCCCCGCCGCAGATGAACAGGACGTTGGTGGTATCGATCTGGATGAAGTCCTGGTGGGGGTGCTTGCGTCCGCCCTGCGGCGGCACGTTGGCAACGGTTCCCTCCAGGATCTTCAGCAGCGCCTGCTGGACGCCCTCGCCCGACACGTCCCGCGTGATCGAGGGGTTATCGGTCTTGCGCGCGATCTTGTCGATCTCGTCGATGTAGATGATTCCGCGCTGCGCGCGCTGCACGTCGAAATCGGCGGCCTGGATCAGGCGCAGCAGGATGTTCTCGACGTCCTCGCCGACATAGCCGGCCTCGGTCAGGCTGGTCGCGTCCGCGATGCAGAACGGCACGTCGAGCACCTTGGCGAGGGTCTGCGCCAGGAGCGTCTTGCCGCTGCCGGTCGGCCCGACCAGCAGGACATTGCTCTTGCCCAGCTCCACGTCGTCGACAGCCTGTCCGGCGTTCACCCGCTTGTAGTGGTTGTAGACCGCGACCGAGAGGACCTTCTTGGCCTGCTCCTGGCTGATCACGTAGGCGTCGAGCTTCTCCTTGATCCGGCGCGGCGACGGGAGCGCGGCGGGCGTGCTCTTGGAGCGCGGCGCCTCGAGCATCTCCTCCTCGATGATCTCCTGGCAGAGGTTGATGCACTCGTCGCAGATATAGACGCCCTGGCCCGCAATCAGCTTGCGGACCTGCTCCTGGCTCTT
>JALYUB010000024.1 GCA_030853945.1 Chloroflexota bacterium | reverse complement strand
CATCGTGCCGCGCCAGAACAAGGCACGGTTGCCGTCGGGCGAGAGGATCGGCAGGAAAACGCCGTCGGCCTTCGCCAGGCTCTCAGTGGACGTCGCTGGCCAGGCGATCAACATCAGCTCACTCGAGGGGGCCTCTCCTGCGTGGCTGACCCACAGCCGATTGGGAGCATCGGGCACCGCAAACGGCACGAAGCTGGCGGCGTACGAATTTGGGCCAGCCTCCATCAGCGGCGCCGCCCTGAGGTCAGCCACACTGAACAGCCAAGCACGGGTTGTCCCGTCCGGGTCGGTTGGCTGAGGACAGGCCCCGGCAGCGCCAAGGTCGATGGCCGAGACCGTGAAGGCCAAGAGGTCACCGTGCGGGGACCAGCTCAGCTGATGCCCGAACGGGATCTCAAGGGAGCAGCCAGCGAGGGTGCGGTGTGCGGACGCCAGGCTCAAGACCCAGATCTCGTTCGCGCCGGTCTCGCCCTTCTGGGTGATGTAGGCGAGCCACTGTCCGTCGGGAGAGAGGGAGGCGGCGATCGGTGGGCCGGAGACGATCCCGGCATCGATCGACGCGCCGCTTGCGTCATTGACGAAGGTGAGGTGCGAGGGCTGCAGCGAGCCGCCGTTGAGCGAGAGGTACCCAAGCTCGCCCAATCCGAGGAATGCCGGCGGCAGCGTAGGACCGGCGCTGGGCGCCCCAGACACGGTCGGATGGGAGGAGGAGACCGACGATGGTGACGACTGGGGTGAGCCAGAGGCCTGGCCGACAGGCCCAAGCTGGAGCTTTCCGAAGAAAACGACGCCCAGCACGACGGCGGCGAAGGTCGCCGCGGATGCGAGCAACGGCACGACACTTCCCGGGCGGCGCCACCATGGGGCGCCGAAGCGACCCGCCTCAATTCCGCTTCGAACACGCGCCGGGAGATCCCCTGGCGGACCTGCCATCGGGAGCCCGGAGAGGATCCGCCGCTCCGACTTGAAGGCCGCCAGCGTGGCGCGACACCGCTCACATCGGGCGAGATGGGTATCAAGCTCGGCGCGTTCCGCATCGGTCAGGTCGCCGGAGAGCGACCCGCTGATCAGCTCGTCGGGATGCCCGCCGCCGCGCAACGTCATCGGACCAGCCCCTCCGCCGCCAGCAGGCGGCGCATCTCGGCGCGCGCGCGGCACAGCAGCACGCGCACCGCTCCGCCGGACATCTCCATCACCTCTCCGATCTGCGTCGCGCTCATGTCCTCGACGTCGGACAGGATCAGGCACTGGCGGTGGTTCGGCTTGAGGCGCAACAGGGCGCGGCCGATTCGCTCGTCGAGGAGACCTGACAGTACCTGTGTCTCCGGGCCCGGGCCGCCATCGGGCTGCTCGACCGGCCGATCCTCGAGGTCCATGCGCACCGTGTGCCGGTTGCGGCGCATGGCATCGATCGCCGTGTTGGTAGCGATCCGGTAGATCCAGGCGCGGGCCGATGAGGCATCGGTCAGGGTGTGGAGCTTCCGGTAGGCCTTGATGAAGGTGTCCTGGGCGATATCGGCGGCGCGGTCGGCGTCACCCACCATGCGCAGGATGTAGTTGTAGACCGGCGCCGAGTATTGGTTGAAGAGCCGATCGAATTCGGCTTCGCTCGAATACGACGCGTCCCGTGGCTCGGTCATCGCCACAGCGCGTGAAGGGAGCCATCGAGCGATCGCCATCTGCCCGGTTGACGCAGGGCGATGCGCACCTGTTACGCCAGCTCGCGTTGCAGATACTCGCGCAGGAAGCCGGCCGCGTACTCGGGCGCGGCGGGATTGACGGCCAGGGCGGTGGCGCGCTCGAGGCCTGCGATCACGCGAAGCCTTGGATGCAGCTCCCAGTGCCAGTGGAAGGTCTCGTCCAGCCGCTCGTCGACCGGGGCGGTGTGCAGGAACAGGTTGTACGGCGGATCGTCGAGGGCGTCGAGGGCGCCGAGCGTCCGCTGCAGCGTGGCGGTCGCGGCGGCGATGTCATCGTCGTCGAGCGCGGTGAAGTCGGGCGCATGCGCGCGCGGCACGATCATCAGCTCGAATGCTGACCGACTTGCGGCCGGGGCGAACACGACGAAACGCTCCTCCGCCAGGACGAGCCGCTCGCCGGCCTCCTCCTCGCTATGCGCCAGGCTGCACCAGACGCAGCGGCGTGTCTTGATCACATGACGGGCGCCGCCGCCGATCTCCTCGGCCACCCAGTGGGGGACCTGCGGGATCGCATACAGCTCCATGTTCAGGTGGCTGCTGCGCGACCCTGCCTGCATGCCGTAGCTCTGCACTGCCTGGATGTACCGTGGCTCACCCTCGGCTCGGGGCTCGGCGGCCATGGCTCGCATCGTGTCGCGCAGGGTGCGCAGGAGGTTGACGGCCAGGCGTGGCGGGGCGTCGGCCAGACGCTCGTGATGGTCACGTGGCGCGACCAGGATCTCCCACGAGCCGCTCGCGGCCATGGCCTGCTCGACGGAGAGCTGGCCGGTGCGCTCGCCCCCCGGGTCGATGACGTGAAACGCATCGCCGCGAAGGGTGACGCGGCGGATGGCGGTGTCCTCCGCCGCATCCTCAGGCGATGTCAGGTCCTCGTCGCAGTGGCGGCAGTGGGTCCCCTCGATCGGCGTGGCGGCAACGACGAACGACGTGTGCTCGAAGGTACGGTCCGTGACGATCGCCGACCACCAGCCCGTGACCGGGTCGCGGCGCAGCTCGAACACTTACGCGCCGTCGTCCCATGGTCGGGGGCGGGGCTGTGCCTCCCACTCCTCCCGCAGGAGCGACATCCGCAGCACATCGTGGTGCTTGCCATCGGAAAAGTGGGAATGGCGGAGGACTCCCTCCCCCACGAAGCCCGCCTTCTCGTACGAGCGCTGGGCACGCTTGTTCGGCTCGTACACATCCAGCTCGATCCGCTCCAGGCGCAGCTGACCGAACCCGAAGTCGCAGATGGCTCGCAGTGCATCCGTGCCATAGCCCTTGTCCCACTCCGACCGCTCGCCGATGCTGATGCCGAACGAGGCGTGGCCGTCCTCGTAGTTGAGGTGATGGAATCCGGCCGTCCCGATCGCCCGGTCGTCGGCGAGCAGGCAGATCACGAAGTGGTAGCTCTTCTTGCCCTGCTCTTCGAGCATGGACTCGAACCAGCGCTCCTCCATCGCCTTGCTGAAGGGAGCGCGAATCGCCAGGTAGCGCGTCGTCGTCGAGTCCGAGAACCAGCGCACGAAGGCATCGATGTCGTCCCGCTCGGCGGGCCGGAGGTAGACCTGCTCGCCGCGGATGCTCGGCAATGGGGTTCGAGGGGGTGGCTCGCCGTTCGACATCGGTCCTTTGTGAGGTAGGCTGAGGCCTCCGCAGGATACAAGGAGGACCGATCCGATGGCCGCCGTCCGCACCGCCACCGTCACCTGGCAGGGGCCGCTCGCCACCGGCTACGGCACGGTCAGCGCCGGCTCGTCCAGCCTGTTCACGGACCTTCCCGTCTCGTGGGGCTCGCGCACCGAGGCTCCCGAGGGGCGGACATCCCCCGAGGAGCTCCTGGCCGCCGCACATGCCAGCTGCTTTGCCATGGCCCTCTCGGGCGATCTGGGCCGCGCCGGGTACACCCCGGATGAGCTGCACGTGGAGGCGGAGGTGACCTTCGAGAAACTCGAGGGTGGCTGGACCGTGACCGCGTCGGCGCTCACGGTCCTCGGGCATGTACCTGGGATCAGCCATGAGGAGTTCGACCGCATCGCCGAGGGGACCAAAAACGGCTGTCCGATCTCACGCGCCCTGGCCGGGAACGTGGAGCTCTCGGTGGAGGCCACGCTCGAAACGGATGGCTGAACCCGACGCGCCCGCGGACTAGGTGACGGCTGCGAGGATCTCCGGCGCCAGGCCCCGGTAGCCCTCCAGGAACTCGATCCGCTCGCGGCGCAGGCGCTCGACCCACTTCGCGTATTCATCCGCCCGGAGGGTCCGCTCATAGAGGCGGCGAGGCTGGAGCAGTTCGAGGTCGTCGATCCCCGGCAGCGAGGACGCAACCTCGTATCCGAAATCCGAGTCGCGCTCCCAGGTCGCCGTCCCCTCCGCGATTGCCTTGACGATCGCCCCGGAGTGCTCGATTGCCACTTTCTTCGAGCGAGCATCCTCCTCCACGCCGCCCACCCGGCCCGTGTTGAGCAGGAAGACGTCGAAGTCGCAGCTCGACATCAGCTCGAGGAACCGATTCGCCTGCTGCTCGTCGCGGTGCGGGTAGAACGGGTTGGTGCCCGGCACGCGCAGCGCGCGACCCTCTTCCGCGGCCCCGCCCGCCGAGGTGCCCTGGGTCTCGCCAAGCATGAAATAGGCCGCCGCCTGCTCTCGGGTGAGCCTTGCGACGGCCGGAATGACGTTGTCATTGCGGTTGAGGATCAGGAGGTGGTTGACCGGCCCGATCTCGCGCGGGTCGCGCCAGATCCCCAATGAGGCCATCGGGAAGGTGGCGCGGCCGTTCTTGGTGTACGACGTATCGAAGAAGTCGACCGGGCCTCCATCCTCCTTCTGCGAGACGTTCTCCAGGTAGGCATCGGACTTGACGACCGCACCGTGGATGGCGGGCTCATGGGCCGGATCCAGGCCGAAGGTCTTGGCGAAGCAGCCGTTCTCGGTGCCGACCACCTTGCCGCCTGCGAAAAGGCCGATGAAGTCGTCCTGCACCGGCTGGCTGTTGTTCTGGCGGGTGAAGGTGGTCGTCGTCTTCCCTGTCCCCGACAGGCCGATGATCAGCATCGTGTGCTCGCCAGCGTCGGTCGGGACGACCTTGCAGCCGGCGTGCATGGCCAGTCCGCCGCGCTCGTAGACGAGCGCATTCCACATGCGCAGCCCACCCTTCTTCGACTCGCCGAAGTAGTCGGAGTTCATGACGCGAGTAACGCCGGCGGCGAGGTCGACCGCGATCAACCGCTCGTCGGGGTAATCGGGGATCGGCAGGTTCGGGGTGTAGATCAGCGAGAACTCCGGCTGCCACTCGTCGGCGGGCGCATCGGGCGGGAAGTAGAGCTGCTGCTGCATGCCGGCGATGTTGGCGTTCGCCTCCTCGATATAGAGGCGCACTCGCGAGCGCTGCTCTGTGTCATTGCCCAGGTAGCCGTCGATCACCAGCATCTCGGTGCCGGCCACGTACGCGTCCTGGATCGCCGCGATCCGCGCGCCCTCGGTCACAGAGATGGACTTGCCGGTCGTCTCCGAGGGGTCATCGGTGACCAGGAAGGTCGACTCCTTGGATCGGCTGACAACCTTGGCCTGGACGTTGTAGTTGCCAAAGCTGGTGCGGCGTGCCTGCGGCATCCGGCTCGTCAGGGCCTGGAGCTCAGCGGCGGAGGGGTTGTAGCGCACTGTGCGCGCGCGCGGAAGGCGACGTCCCTGGGGCCCCATCGGCGAATTCATGCCGGGGCGCTCGGTGAGCGTGCTCATCTGTCTGCGTCGGTCTCCTGTGCGGGATACGAGCGGCCGCGTGGCGTATGGGCGACCGGCGGCGGGTGTCGTGGGGCATGGTACCAACTCGGCGCGGGTGCCAGCGAATCCCCCGACGCGTCGCCAGGCGCGAATGCCAACCAGAGAAATGGCCCTCCCAACGGTGCCGTTCGGACCTGTTCGCGGATCTGTGCCGCCGCCATCCTGCATGTATGCC